>NZ_JBYFCC010000003.1:0-221740 GCF_057652995.1 Flavobacterium sp. T50_26 | reverse complement strand
CAAAAAAATCATTTATCTTTGAATTATTAACGAAATACTCTATTAGCAAAAGTCCAATTTAGTTTGAAGATATACAGTTTTAATATCAAATTACCTTTGTAATCGGTAGGGTTGAGTCTAAAAAGATTGTTTTACATTAAATATAAAACAAACATTATGAAAAAAATTATTTACTTTTTTACATTAGTTATTTCCATAACTAGCTTTTCACAAGCTCCAACTTTTTCATGGGGGAAAATTAATTACTCAGGATTAAACGATTCTGGTAATGGGGTTGCTGTCGACCAAGTAGGAAATGTAATTGAAATTGGAACTACAAGAGGGTATGAAGGATTAGAATTTAATCTTCAAGGCAATATACTACCTCAATCTCCGCCTGCAGCAGAATATGGTGGTTACACGCCAGATTATGGATGGTCTGATTCTTATATTGCAAAATACAGTTCTTCAGGTACGCTATTGTGGTACTTAAAAACATCCGGCGGCTATTTTGAAAATATACAATCGGTAGATACCGATAGTCAAAATAATATCATACTCGTAATTAGTACTAGATCTTATGATGCTATGTTAGGAAGTATTCCTCTTCCACACCCAATAGGTCAATTTCCAAACAGAGCTAAAGGATTTGTAGTAAAACTAAATCCTAATGGGCAACATATATGGACTAAACCTATCGATGTTAATTTAGGGACTTATCCATTAAATATTGGTCCAAACGGTATTACTATGCGTCAAGTAAAAGTAGATCATTTGGACAATATTTATTGTTTAGGTTTTTTCTTTGGAGAAACAATGTTTGTAGATAATTTTTCAGTAACGGGTAGTGGTGTCTTCAATACCAATCAATATAAAGAAGACTACTTTATGTTAAAATTAAATCCTTCCGGAGATGTTGCATGGCTGTCAGGTTTAAAAAGTTTTGATACTAAGAGTTATTCAAAATTTAACATCAATGAAAATAATGTTATTGCAATTGCTGGTACTGCTAGAGCAGCGACTGTTAATATTGGTAATTTTGTTTTCAATAATCCAATTAACTTAGAAGCCCAGCCTGGATTTTTAGCCAAAATTGATGCCAATACCGGTAATGGAATTTGGGCAACTACACTAAGTACATATTCAGGAATAAATATTGGTTTTGATTATTATGTTTCATTAGGTGTTAGTGAGTCGTTAATTGATAATCAAGGTAATATTTATATTTGTGGTGCAATTCCTGGCTTATGGGAAACTTTTCAAAACTTTAACTTAAGCTTTGGTAGTTCAACTATATTTGCTCCTTATGTTGTTGACCCTAATGGAGGAAATAGTCAAAATTACCGCAGAGACTCATTTATGTTTTTGGCTAAATTTGATAGTGTGGGAAATAGATTATGGTTAAAAACATCTAATGATTTGTATAATTATTCAATTGGCATGAATGATATAGCTTTTGACACTAATGGTAATATTATCGGTTTAGGATCTTATATACAACCTGTTGAAATTGCTAATGGAGTAATACTTCCAAATTCTGATTGTGAAGCCGAAACAAATGGTTGTATCACACAAAATGCTAGAAAATCATTTTTTGTAAAGTTTGATACAACTTCCAATAATTTTGTTTGGTCAAGACAAGCTGGAAGTACATTCAGAATGTCACCCGTGAATATGGATTTATCCAACAGTGATGATATTGTTTTTGGTGGTACTCTAATTCAAGATAATATTAATTTTGACGGAAACATTGTAAATGGTTATCCAGTAGTTGGAGGCTTTACAGACGCATTTATTGCCAAATTTAATAATTCTACACTAGGACTTGACGAGAATAACAACATGACTTTTATTGATATTTTTCCTAATCCAACAAGTGGAGAATTTAATTTTTCGGGAGATATTGAAAATATTAAGAAAATTGAACTCTACGACTATACTGGTAAAATGATAAAGTATTTAGAAGAAAACAATATAAATCAAGTAGATATTAGTCATCTTCCTGTCGGGCTATATCTTGTCAAAATAATAGACAAATCAGATAACATTTCTACTAAAAAAATAATAAAAAAATAAAAGAATGAAAATACTAAAAAAAGTAAAACTTAGTTTAATGCTAATGGAATAGCATTCCACAAGAACAGAAGAATTTGGTTGTAAAATTAGCGTTGGATTATCCTGATTTATCTTCACGTGAATTAGCCTTTAAAATGACCGTTGAACAGCAAATATTTCTATCAGAATCAAGTGTTTATCGAATTTTAAAAGCAAGAGGGTTAATTACAGCTCCAGCTCATATTTTCCTGAGTGCAGGCGATGAATTTACCAATAAAACAGGCTTCGTACATCAAATGTGGCAAACGGATTTTACCTATTTTAAAATACTGGGTTGGGGTTGGTATTACTTGAGTACGGTTTTGGACGATTACAGCCGATACATTGTGCACTGGGAACTTTGCTCGAACATGAAAGCAGATGATGTAAAAAGAACCATTGATACTGCCATTAAGAAAGCAAAATTGGTAACTAAACAAAAGCCAAAACTCTTGTCTGACAATGGTTCATGCTACATTGCAACTGAATTAAAATCCTATTTAAAAGATAGTTATCAAATGGATCAAATTCACGGCAGACCCAATCATCCACAAACACAAGGAAAAATTGAACGCTATCACAGAACCATGAAAAATGTTGTGAAACTTGATAATTACTTCGCTCCAGAAGAATTAGAAGCTGCTTTAGAAAGATTTGTTTATAGGTATAACAATGAACGCTATCATGAATCATTAAACAACTTAACCCCAGCAGATGTATATTTTGGGAGAGGTGAACTGATTTTAAAAGAACGTGAACGATTAAAGAAAATTGCAATTATAAACCGAAGAAATGAGTACCAAAAATCAAAATTAACAACAAATCAAAAAAATCTTTTATCTTTGAATTATTAACTAAATACTCTCTTAGCAAAAGTCCAATTTAGTTTGAAGACGTACAAAAAAACGGATTAAGAACCTTAATCCGTTTGATTTCAAAGTAATAATCTTGTAGCGAGACCGAGATTTGAACTCGGGACCTTTGGGTTATGAATCCAACGCTCTAACCAACTGAGCTATCTCGCCAAATTCTTTGAATTACCTCGTCGGTAATGCGGGTGCAAATATATAAATAATAGTAAACCTTCCAAACATAAAATGATAAAATATTTTTATTTTAAAAAACGCTTTTTTTTTGAAGTAATATTCAATATATTGCCACAAAATACTAAGAATGGATACAAAAGTACGATATGAAATAGAGTTTCCTTTAAACTCATCACCACAGTTACTCTATCAATATATCTCAACACCATCAGGTTTGTCTGAGTGGTTTGCTGATAATGTGAATTCTAGAGGTGAATTTTTTACTTTCATTTGGGATGATACATTGGAAAAAGCTCGTTTAGCCTCCAAAAAAACAAATGAAAGAATAAAATTTAAATGGTTGGATGAACAAGATAAAGACACCGATTATTTTTTTGAATTGAGAATTATGGAAGATGAAATCACAAAAGATGTTTCTTTAGTTGTAGTTGATTTTGCCTTTGAAGATGAATTAAGCGAATCTAAATTATTATGGGAGAACCAAATATCTGATTTAAAGCATGTTATTGGTTCGGTGTAATTTAATGGAATAAACGTATATTTGCCCTGTAAAATCAGGGCTTTTTTATGGTTAATCTCAACGGAAATTTAGTAGAACACGAGTCGGTGTTAAGTCAGAATAGAGCATTTCTATATGGTGATTCGGTCTTTGAAACACTTAAAGTAGTGAACGGTAAAGTATTGTTTATGGAAGATCATTATTTTCGATTAATGGCATCCATGAGGATTATTAGAATGCAAATTCCAATGAGTTTTACTTTAGAAAATTTGGAACATCTAATTTTAGAGTTGGCAGATAAAAATTCTTGCTCTGATTCTTGCCGTGTTCGTTTCACTGTTTATCGAAATGATGGTGGATTTTATTTGCCAAAAGATCGAAATGTTTCTTTTCTAATTTCAACTACAAAATTGGAAAGTAAATCTTATATAGTTAAAGAAGAACCCTATGAGGTTGAATTGTTCAAAGATTTTTATGTAACCAAACAATTACTTTCAACTATTAAATCTACCAACAAGTTAATCAACACAGTAGGAAGTATTTTTGCTGATGAAAATGGTTATCAAAATTGCCTTTTACTCAATGAAGAAAAAAATGTAGTTGAAGCTTTGAATGGTAATTTGTTTATGATAACCGGAAATCGATTAATAACTCCGCCACTTTCTGAAGGGGGTTTAAACGGAATCATGCGTAAACAAGTTTTAGCTTTAGCCAAAAAAGTTGAAGGATTAGAAGTTTCAGAAGAGCCTATTTCACCTTTTGACTTGCAAAAAGCAGACGAACTTTTTATAACCAATATTATTCAAGGAGTTCAACCCATCACAAAGTATCGCAAAAAAGAATTTGCAATAAACTGGTCCAAAATTTTAGTAGAAAAAGTAAATCAGTTAGCAGAAATCAATTAATTCAACATCGGATTTTCCGGTGCGTTAGACCAAATTAGGTATTCTCCTCCTAATTCCATGATTTTCTCTTTCCAAAAATTGGAAGATGACTTTTGAAGAATCTTTTGTTTATAGCTGTTTTCAATTAAAATCCATGAATTAGAATTCATTTCGGTTTCCAATTGATTGGCATCCCAACCGGTGTATCCTAAGAAAAAGCGAATATTATCTTTATTGATTTCTCCACTATTAATTAAATCACGGGTTTTTTCAAAATCACCGCCCCAATAAATTCCGTTCGAAATCTCAATGCTATCCGGAATCAAATCAGGAATGCTATGAATAAAATATAAATTATCTTGCTCAACCGGACCTCCGTTATATATTGTAAAAGAGGATTCAATTTCAGGAACCAAATCCATTAAAGTGTATTCTAAGGGTTTGTTAAGAATAAATCCAACCGAACCTTCATCATTGTGATCAGCCAATAAAATAACAGACCTATTAAATGATAAATCACCTAAAATAGATGGTTCTGCAATGAGTAAATGACCTTTTTTGAGTTTTTCTGAAATCATATCGTTGCAATTTTTAGTTAAATTTAACAATTTTATTTTTAATTATCCAAATATTTCAAGAAAAACTATAAAAAAAAGTCTCCCGAAATGGAAGACTTTTCTTTATATCAAATCAATTAGACTAGTTTACAGTACCTTCTAATTCAGCACCAGCTTTGAATTTAACAACATTCTTAGCAGCAATTTTGATAGTTTTTCCTGTTTGTGGGTTTCTACCATCTCTTGCAGCTCTTTTAGAAACTGACCATGATCCGAAACCTACTAAAGAAACTCTTCCACCTTTTTTCAAAGTAGCACCTACGTTTCCTAAAAATGATTCTAAAGCTAATTTAGCAGCTGCTTTAGTGATACCTGCGTCTGCAGCAATAGCATCGATTAATTCTGATTTGTTCATAATAATAGTTATTAATTGTTGGTTAAACATAAAGTTAATTAAAACAAATTTAATAGGATTTCCTTATTATACAAGTGTTTTCGTGAGTTTTCGTCGCATTTGTTGATAACTTGGGTTGTATTGTTGATAAAGCTATGTTATTCGTCGGTATTTTACCCTTTTTTGAGTGTTTTCAGTACCTAAAGAGCCATTGCGGTGGAAGAAAATTTCATTCCATTAAGCAATTCCTGAACAGTCATTTTCTTTTTTCCGGGGAATTGAATAGATAAAATGTGAATAAAACCATCCGATACAGCGATTTTCATTTCTTTTTTAGTAGAAACAATAGTTCCTATTGCAAGAGAATGATTTTCTTTTTCAAAAGTAGCTTCATAGATTTTTACATTCCATTCTTGTTCACCGTCTTGTACTAAGCTCCATGCTACCGGATACGGACTTAAACCTCGAATTAGATTAAAAATTTCTTCTCCGGATTTTGTCCAGTCAATTTTACAATTGTCTCGGTTTAGCTTATAAGCAGTTTTTATTTCAGGCGAATCGGTTTGTAAAGTTGTTTGCACCGTTGCGTTTTCAATAGCATCCAATGTTACAATCACGGTCTTACTTCCTAAAACCATTAATCTATCGTGTAATTGACCCACATTTTCTGTTGGTTCTATTGGTGTTTCGGCAGAAAGAATGATTGCTCCGGTATCAATTTTATCATCAATAAAAAATGTAGTAACTCCGGTTTTTGTTTCACCATTAATTATTGCCCAATTAATAGGAGCTGCTCCTCTATAATTTGGTAGGAGGGAAGCATGCAGATTGAATGTACCAAATTTTGGCATTTTCCAAACTACTTCCGGCAACATTCTAAAAGCAACCACTACTTGACAATTGGCATCAAGACTTTTTAATTCTTCTAAAAAAGTTTCGTCTTTTAAATTAGTTGGTTGCAGAATTTTTAGTCCTTTTTCTAAAGCATAATCTTTTACGGCAGATGTGTTTATTTTCTGACCTCTTCCGGCAGGTTTATCAGGAGCTGTGATTACGCCAACTACATTATATTTATGTTGTAAAATTGTATCTAAAATCCCAACTGCAAAATCGGGTGTTCCCATAAAAACGATGCGTAATTTTTCCATGCTAAGCTTTTGTGTATTTATTATTGGGAAGAATGATGATTTTTTCTTCATCCAATAGTTCTTGTAATGCAAAGATAAGTTCCTGTTCTTTACAATCAATTAATTTTTCCAATTCACGAGATGAATATGGTTTTTCGGAAATGCTATTCAAAATCAATTGACTAAGCTGATTTGAATTTATGTTTTTTTCTTTTTTGGAAATGCAATAGGAACAAATTCCGCAATTGGTTGTGTTTTTTTCTCCAAAATATTCTAATATAAAACGACTTTTGCAAATTTCATTAGTAGTAACGTAATGAAAAACCTCTTCAATTTGTTCCTTTTTTAAATCGTTCTGCTTTTCTAAATATTTTGAAACGCGGTTTATTGTGCGTTCGTCTTCTCTAACTTCATTAAAAGTAATTATGGCATCGTTATTTTTGGCAATATAATCAACAATGCCTTTTTCTTTTAATCGATTTAAAACTGACTCAACTTGCTCTTCGGAACTATTGCTTTTTCGTGCAATAAGTGAAAGATTTACAGCTGTTTGGTATTCATAAATGCCCGGATATGTTCGCAGAAAAGCTAAAATAATTTCCTCTTCAGAAGGATTTAAGCTGATGTATCGAATCACTTCCTTGCTTTCAATAATGAATTGCAAATTAATTTTTTCTGAATATTCCTGCGTAAAACTGATGATTCCTTGCCGATCTAAAAATTGCAAACCCGAATACGTTTTTATGATGGGAAAATTATATTGCGAACAAAAATGATTCAAATTAAACGGAAATTCTTCATTAATTCCTTCGCCGTATGCAATTTGAAAATAATTACACAATTTAATATAAACTGTTTTCAGAAATTCTTTGTCAGGCAAACCGGCGATGAACTGCGATTTTGCCGAATTCACATCACCCGGACCAACCAATAAAACAGCATATGCTTTTTCACCATTTCTTCCGGCACGACCGGCTTCTTGATAATAGTTTTCAATATTTTCCGGCAATTGAATATGAATAACAGTTTTTACGTTGGCTTTGTCAATCCCCATTCCAAAAGCGTTGGTTGCTACCATGACTTGCACTTTTTCACTCATCCACAAATCCATGCTTTTTGTCTTTTCTTTCATCGGCAAACCACCGTGATAAAAAGCGGTTTTAAAACCCATTTGTTGCAATTGATTGGAAACATCGTAACACGATTTACGGTTTCGCACATATATAATAGAAGATTCCGGATTTTTGCTCAACATTCGTTCAATTTTGTGCAACTTGTCTTCCGTTTCCACAACCATATAGGCAATATTTTCTCTTGCAAATGATTTTTGAAAAACAGCCGGTTTCTCTAATTTTAATTGCTCAATGATGTCTTTTTTTACTCTTTCGGTAGCCGAAGCCGTTAAAGCCAAAAAAGGAACTGCCGGAAAGAAGCTTTTTAATTGTCCGATTTTTAAGTAAGATGGACGAAAATCGTGACCCCATTGCGAAACACAATGAGCTTCATCAATCGCAATTAAATTTAGCGGAAGATTTTTGATTTTTTCTAAGACCCAATCTTGTTCTAATCGTTCGGGAGAGAGGTATAAAAATTTGTAGTTGCCGTATAAACAATTATCTAACAATGTGATAGTTTCGTCTGTAGAAATTCCTCCCGTTAAGGCCAGTGCTTTTATATCTCTTTTGGAAAGGTTTTCTACTTGATCTTTCATCAATGCAATCAAGGGAGAAATCACCAAACAAATTCCATCTTTCATTAAAGCCGGAACTTGAAAACAAATTGATTTTCCACCGCCGGTTGGCATTAACCCAAATGAATCTGATCCGGATAGAACGGCATTTATAATCTCTTTTTGAGGCGTTCGAAATTCATCATATCCCCAATATTTTTTTAGAATTTCTTCGGCTTTTATCATTTTTTATCGTGATATGGCATCTAAGATAAAAAGAATTCTGTTATCTTGAACATCTAGCGGAACTTCTATGAGGTCATAACCATAACTTTCATACGTTTCTTTCAAATGATTATAGATGAGTTTGGCTTGTTCAAAGTTTTCATAACGCTCTTCATCTGACTGATAAATTTCTTCCCATGGCGGTAAAAGAAAGACTTTTGTGTATTTATTTGTACGACATTCTTCATCAAAAAAAGAAGGATAACTATCTCCAATATAATGCATATAAGCCAAAATATCAGGAATGCCGCGATCTAAAAAAATTAAGTTTTCTGAATGTTCATTCGCTTGAATGTATTGTTTTTTTCTTCCTTCCAACAACAATTCACTAAACAATAATGGTTTTTCCAGGAATAACTGTTCAATTCCCTGTTTTCGGGCATCGTTAATAATTTCTCTTGAAATTTCAGGAAAACAAGTGTAGCTTTTTTCAATTAAACCGTTAATAATTGTTGTTTTTCCTGTTCCGGGACCACCGGTAATAACTATAATTTCTTTATTCACTTGTATTCAATAAGTCGGTAAATTTAGAAAAATAGTAAGCTTAAAAACAAACTTTTGAGTATTTTTAAATCGTTTGATGCTATTTTGTTCAGAAAAATTATCGGCTATTTTTTAATTTCATAGTAATTAACGGTTAATTCACATTCTATTATCATTAAAATTCAATTTCAATTTTCTAAAATCTAAAATCAATACTGTATATTTGCCTATAATAAAAATGTTATGGATAAGAATACGGAAGAATTTTATGAAAGACTGAAAGAAGAATTACGAACTACTTCAAATTGGCCTTCCATTTACCTTTATAAATTTATTGTTCCAACTGATACTTCAAAAATAATTGCGGTTGAAGAAGCGTTTAATAACATGGGAGCAGTTATCAATACTGTACAATCAAAAACCGGTAAATTCACTAGTGTTTCTATTAATGTTAGCATGGAAAGTCCGGAACATGTAGTGGCAAAATACCAAGAAGTTTCTACTGTTGAAGGTATAATTTCGCTTTAAAAAATACAAAAATGACTCACAATGAAAAAGCACATGATATTGTGCATGTATTAGAATATAATGCTGAGCGACCTCATTTAATGATACCCGAATATGGTCGTCATTTGCAAAAATTGATTGATCAGGCAACCATTATTGAAGATAGGGAAGAGCGTAACAAAGCCGCTCGATATATTATCAAAGTCATGGGAAGTTTGAATCCACACTTGCGTGATGTGCTTGATTTTCAACATAAATTATGGGATCAACTCTTCATCATGTCTAATTTTAAATTAGAGGTTGATAGTCCGTATCCTATTCCAACCCGTGAAGTTATCAACTTGAAACCGGAGCGATTGGGTTATCCTCAAAAATTTCCAAAGTATCGTTTTTACGGAAACAACATCAAATATATGATTGATGTGGCAAACAGTTGGGAAGAAAGCGAGTTAAAATCGGCTCTCATCAAAGTGATTGCCAACCACATGAAAAAGTCTTATTTAAGTTGGAATAAAGATACCGTTGATGATAAGGCAATCTTTGATCATTTATTTGAACTTTCCGGCGGAAGAATTGATTTGCATCAAAGTACAGAAGAATTGCTGAATACGTCCGATTTAATGCGAACCAATAAAAAGGTTTCCAATAAAAACATGCCGCTTATTCAAAAAAATCCGCTGATTAAGAAAAATAACAAAAACATAAAGGCAAAACCGTATAAAAATAACAATCAGAAATAATCGCTAAAAACGAATATGGGAACATTCAAAATAGAAGGCGGTCATCGTCTTAAAGGAGAAATTCATCCGCAAGGAGCAAAAAATGAAGCATTACAAATTTTATGCACGGTATTGCTAACGCCTGAAAAGGTTACGATTAACAACATTCCGGATATTTTGGATGTTAATAAATTAATTACACTTTTAGGAAACTTAGGTGTAAAAATGCAAAAAAACGGACCGGGTTCCATTACGTTTCAAGCAGATGAAGTAAATGTGGGATATCTTGAAACCGAAGCATTTAAAAAAGAAGGTGGTTCGTTACGTGGTTCTATTATGATTGTTGGTCCGCTTTTGGCTCGTTTCGGAAAAGGATATATTCCAAAACCGGGAGGCGATAAAATTGGAAGAAGAAGATTAGATACGCACTTTGAAGGATTCATCAATTTAGGTGCAAAATTTAGATACAATAGAGAAGACCATTTTTATGGTGTTGAAATCGAAGGTCGTTTAAAAGGAGCTTATATGCTTTTGGATGAAGCTTCCGTTACAGGAACAGCTAATATTGTTATGGCTTCTGTTTTAGCCGAAGGAACTACAACAATTTACAATGCTGCTTGTGAACCTTATTTGCAACAATTGTGCGGTATGCTTAATTCGATGGGTGCAAAAATCACCGGTGTTGGTTCTAATTTATTAACTATTGAAGGTGTTGAAAGTTTAGGCGGTTGCACACACCGTATACTTCCGGATATGATTGAAATTGGAAGTTGGATTGGCTTAGCTGCTATGACCAGAAGTGAAATTACCATTAAAAATGTGAGTTGGGATAATTTAGGTGTAATTCCTTCTGTTTTTAGAAAATTAGGAATCACGATTGAACGTCGTGGCGACGATATTTATATTCCGGAACATAAAGATGGTTATGAAATTAAGAAAGATATTGATGGTTCTATTCTAACCGTTGCTGATGCTCCATGGCCAGGATTTACACCTGATTTATTGAGCATTGTTCTAGTAGTTGCTACGCAAGCAAAAGGCGAAGTATTGATTCACCAAAAAATGTTTGAAAGCCGTTTGTTCTTTGTGGATAAATTAATTGATATGGGTGCAAAAATTATTCTTTGCGATCCGCACCGTGCCATTGTAATCGGACATAATTTTCAATCGCAATTAAAAGCAACTACGATGTCTTCACCGGATATTCGTGCCGGAATTTCGTTGTTAATTGCTGCTTTATCTGCAAAAGGAACAAGTACGATTCAAAACATCGAACAAATTGATAGAGGTTATGAACGAATTGACGAACGATTAAGAGCCATTGGAGCAAACGTTGTCAGAATGTAGTTTTACAAATAGAAGAATAAAAAGAGAGTAGTTTTTAATTACTCTCTTTTTTGTTTTAGTCTAAAACCTTTAATAATTCAAGGCCAATCATAATTCCATCATTCAAGAAAGTAGTTCCGTTATATGATCGAATATAATCTAATCGAAGAAGTTTAAATTTTCCAAAGCCTAATTTGTCTAAACCAATACTAAATTCTTGATAAGGTTTATTCTCCGGTGTGGCTAAATTATGATAGCCAATAATCATTGTAGATTTTAATTTATTAAGCAAGGGTATTTTATTCATTATAAAACCATCAAAATTATGCTCAACATGCATTTCTGTATAACTATCATTCGTGCTGTTTGAATAATACGGAAGCAAATTAAACATATCTAAATACCGATTATTTGGACTAATGATAATTTGATTTCCGTTGAAATGTTTATAATCTACAAACGAAATTTCATCTGCGTTGAAGAATTTGCCACCTTTTAAATTAATTGCAAAATTTCCTTTATTCCCAAGTGTTTGTTCATAAAATACTCGTGCTGCAACAAAATCATAATTATATTTTGATTCACTTGCGGCAAAACCTTTTTCATAACCTAAATAGAGAATAGGGTATTTTTCATTTGGAATAATAAATTTTCCGTCCGGTCTGGAAAAGTATTTTTGTCCAAAATTGATACGAGCATTTACATTTGCTTTCACTAAATTATTTCGTTCAATGCCCGGATTTATATAATCATCTTCATCTAACGGATTATTTGACATAAAATCTATTTTGTTTTTAATAATCACATAATCGGTAGTATTAAAAAGCGGACTTCTTTCTGCGTATTCCAATGAACCCTGCATATGTAGCCCGTTAATAACTTCTTGACTATAGGTAACACTAGCAAAGTTTTTTTCATACACTTTCATGTGGTTTTCTTTTAAAAATAAAGAAACAACTGTGTTTGCAAGTCTGCCGATGGGCTCGTTTTGATTAAATTGTGTGACTTCGCTACCGCCTTTTATACTTAAAAAACTATTTGTTTTTGCATTTAGTCGCGACAGAAAATAACCTGATGCCCGAAAACGTTCTTCGGCAAAACCATAATTAAATTTTGTGCCAAAGGTGGTATATTTTCGATCATCTTCGCTTCTTTTAGTATACGATAAGGAAGTAGATAAATTCCAACCCTGAACAGTGTTGTAGAGCGGAATTTTAAACAATCCGGCATAATTTAAACGCCAATTTTTTTCTGAATTTTGATAAGAATAACCCGAGATTATTTTCTGAATTTTAAATTTATTATTCAAACGATCAATTGAATCTAAATAGGGTTTAGATTTTCGAACCAACTGAATACTGTCTTTTCTAATGTAATCTTCACTTTCTTCCTCGGTTAACGGAACAGGTCGCATTTGATTCCAATACGAATCATCTTTTTTGTTTGCATTGTCTTCAAAACTTAAAATTTCTCTCGAAAAAGTTTTAGTATCAAAGGCTTCTTTAAAGTCATAATTGCTGTAAACATGTGTAAATTTTCCGGTAAATGTGATTCCGAAAGCACCGGCTTCAAATTCTAAACTTTGCGAATTTTTTGCCCAAAGTTGATTGTTGTCATTAAAACTGAAATTCTGTTTCAACTTCATCACATCCAAAAATTCTTGTTTCATTCGGTATCCTTTAATATCCAAATCAATTCCATAAATCGCCCAACTATCTTCTAAAATATAGATGTAACCTTCAAAAACTGGCTCTGCATCTCGTCTCGGAATTACTTTTATTTTATTGATTAAGTTGTTTCGTTCATCATAAAAAGCACCATCTAAAGTATATTTATAATAGCTAAATGCATTTTCTGCAAGTGGTGAAATCATACTGATATTTACATTAATTGTATTGTCATAAAAATCATACATGGTTGCTCTGGCTGTGTTGTAGCTATAACCATTGTCTCTGCCACTAATTTTTGAAGCGATGATTTTTTCATTCAAATTATCAGGTTTTTCAAAGATGATTTTGGAAACGGTTTCCGATAAATACAAAATTCCGGTTCCGGTAGAATCTAATGCACCATCAAAATCGCCCAATTCCTGACCTAATATTTTCTTAGGAGCATTTTTCAATCTAAAAATTCCACGAGAATAAAAATCAGCTGTAAATCGAGCTGTTTTCATTGAGTTTTTTTGCTTATTTGCAATTGCATTTCGAATAATTGCATTGGCCGGATTATCTTTTGAACTCAAAACAACTTCATTCAAATTATAATTTTCTTCAATTAATTTAACATCAAAAGTATAGGATAATTTGTTTATGTTTAAGATGTGTTTTTGCGTTTTATATCCTAAATATTGATAAACAACAGCCACTTTTTCCTGATTTTGAACGCTAAGTTCATAGAATCCATTTTCGTTTGAAGTTGTTCCTATATAGGTGTTTTCAATATAAATATTTACAAAAGGCAAAGGATTTCCTGACTCATCAGTAATTTTTCCTTTAATTTGAGCGAATGATATTAATGTTACTAAGTTAAGTAATAGAACAATGTAATATTTCATGTGTAGGTTTTGCGAGACGAGTTAGTAGTATAAATTTGAAAGTGAATTTTTTTATTTTATTAATGATAGAAGGGCCAATTCATAACTTTTTAATCCAAATCCAACAATTATTCCGGCAGCATTAGGCGAAATAAAGGAATGATGTCTGAATTCTTCACGAGCAAATGTGTTGGAAATATGTACTTCAATCACAGGGGTTTGAATGGCTTTTACAGCATCTCCAATTCCAACAGAAGTATGTGTGTAAGCCGCAGCATTTAAAATAATTCCATCAAATGAAAATCCGGTTTCTTGAATTTTATTAATCAATTCTCCTTCTATATTGCTTTGGTAATAAAACAGTTCCAAATTAGGATATTTCTCTTGAAGCGATTTAAAAAAATCTTCAAACGATTGATTACCATAAATGTCCGGTTCTCTTTTTCCTAAAAGATTTAAGTTTGGACCATTAATTATTATAATTTTCATAGTTAACCGATTTTGAGTAAAAATATCAAAAAAATCATACTTTCAAATCTTTAACTTAAAAACATTAGTTTAATATTAACATTTTGATAGGTTTGAATCAACTATTTTTATGCTTCTAACTAAATAGCATCACATGAGAAAAAAAATACTACTTTTCTTCCTATTCATTTTCGGATTCAGTCAAGCCCAAAATGATTACTTCAACTACGAAGATTTATCCCAAAAACTCAAAGAATTAGCCTCAAAAAACAAATCGTTTTCCGTTAAATCAATCGGAAAGAGTAGTGGCGGAAAAGACATTTGGCTCTTAACACTTTCATCATCCGAAAAAGCAAAACCCGCACTTTTAATTACTGCCGGAATTGATGGAAAACACCAAGTCGGTACTCAAATTGCCGTTAAACTAATTGAGCAATTGCTTGACGATGCCAATCTTTCTAAATTGTTAGAAGAAAAAACGTTGTATTTTGTTCCTTCTGTAAATCCTGATGCCATTTCGGCGTACTTCACTAAATTAAAGTATGAAAAAAGTGGAAATGCAACCAAAACTGATGATGACCGTGATGGAAAAATAGGCGAAGATGGTTTTGAAGATTTAAATAACGACGGTTTTATCACTCAAGTTAGAATTGAAGATGTAACAGGAAGTTATATCGAAAGTCCCGATGATGAACGAATTTTAGTCAAAGCCGATCCTTCAAAAAATCAGGTTGGAAAATATAATTTGATTTCCGAAGGATTTGATAATGATAAAGATGGTAAATTCAACGAGGATATTTCGGAAGGTGTAAACATCGATAAAAATTTCACGTTTGATCATCCCGTTTTTGAAAAAGGTTCCGGTGTTTATGTTGCTTCTGAACCGGAAACCAGAGCATTGTTGGATTTTTTATACCTCAATCAACAAATTTATGGTGTGCTAACATTTGGTATGCACAACAATTTGTCGGAAGCTCCAAAATTCGACAGCAAATCGGCTAGCAGTAGAATTGTAAAAAGTTGGTTGGAAAATGATGTAAAAGCTGCCGAACAAGTTTCAAAACTTTACACCGAAAAAGCAGCCATCAAAGACGGACCAAAATTGCCGATGACAAAAGGTAATTTTGCTCAAACTGTTTATTATCATGCCGGAAAATTCAGTTTTTCAACGCCTGGTTGGTGGATAGACAAAGCTGAAGAGAAAAAAGATTCAACCGAAGCAAAAACTGAGAAACCTAAAAAGGGAGAAAAATCAGAAGTAAATCCTGAAATTGAATTTTTTAAATGGGCAGAAAGAAATCAGTTAAATAATGTTTTTGTGAATTGGACAAGCATCAAACATCCTGATTTTCCTAACCAAAAAGCAGAAGTTGGCGGATTTGTTCCGTATGTGATGAATAATCCACCATCTAAATTTTTAGATGAATCAGCAGTAAAACACAAATTATTTTTGGTAGAATTAATGAATGCTATGCCAAAAATTGAAACGTCAATTCCTGTGGTAGAAAAGTTAGATAGCAATTTATTTCGCATCACCATTAAAGTGGTTAACAAAGGAATGTTGCCCACGTATGCCGAAATTGGTGATAAAATCCGTTTCGTTTCTCGCATGAAAACCGAAATTATGCTGAACAATAATCAGAAAATGGTTTCAGGAAGAAAATACTTTTTACGAAACACGCTTCAACCCGATGAATCAGAAGAATATTCGTGGTTGGTTTCCGGATCGGGAACGGCAACAATAGCAACGGGTTGTGCGACAACGGGAATCAAAGAAATTAAGGTTGAATTGAAATAAGATAAACATGAAAAGATATATACTGACTACTATTTTATGTTTGTTGATGACAAATGTAAATGCTCAAAAAAATGATATTGCTCCGCAAGATTTAAACGGAATGAGAGCAATTGGTTCGCCAGCCAATCCAAAAGTTCGCATGTCATGGGATCGGTACCATGATTATGCTCAAATTACGCAGTTTGGAAAAGATTTGGTAAAAGCCTATCCAAACTTAGTAAAAATGGAATCCATCGGAAAATCTTTTGAAGGAAGAGATATTTGGTTGTTAACGGTTTCCGATTTCAAAACCGATAAAACAGAAAATAAACCGGGTTTCTATATTGATGGTGGAATTCATGCCAACGAATTGCAAGGGGTTGAAATTTCAATGTATACTGCTTGGTATTTGGCAGAAAGTTTTCAAACCGTAAAATTCATCAATACTTTATTAAAGGAAAAGGTATTTTATATTGCGTTAACAATTAGTCCGGATGCTCGCGAAAATTTTATACACAAAGAGAATACGGCTAATTCTTCTCGTTCAGGAATGCGTCCTTTTGATAATGATGGTGATGGATTGGTGAATGAAGATAAGTATAATGATTTAGATGGCGATGGAAATATCGTTATGATGAGAAGAAAATCTAAAACCGGACGATATAAAATTGATCCAAAATACCCAAGCAGAATGTATCAAGTACGGGGCGATGAAATGGGTGAATATGAATTATTGGGTTACGAAGGACTTGATGCTGATGGAGACGGATTAGTAAACGAAGACCAATTGGGAACCTACGATCCAAATCGTGACTGGGCTTGGAATTGGCAACCCGATTATGTGCAAAGAGGTGCTCTTTTTTATCCCGGAACGTTGCCTGAAACCAGAGCTGTAAAAGATTTTATTGTTAGCCATCCAAACATAGCCGGAGCACAAAGTTATCATAATTATGGTGGGATGTTTCTCCGCGGTCCGGGTGCTGCCGAAGATGATGCGTTGTTCAGCAGACAAGATATTGAAGTGTATGATAACATCGGTAAATTAGGTGAAAAGATGATTCCGGGTTATAATTATTTTGTGTTGCACAAAGATTTATACACTGTTTATGGAGGAGAAATTGATTTTCTGTCGTTAACACGAGGCATTTTTACGTTTAGCAATGAGTTAATGACTTCCTATAAATTATTCAATCAAAAAAATGCAGGCAGTCGTTGGGATAACGATGAGTTTAACGAATTTGATAAATACTTATTATTCGGAGATGGTTATGTGGAATGGAAACCATTCAATCATCCGCAATTTGGTGAAATTGAAATTGGTGGAGCTAAAAAGAATTACATTAGAAATCATCCCGGTTTTATGTTGCAGGAAGATGCTCATAGAAACATGGCTTTCACATTATATCACGCTTATCAAACACCAAAATTAGAGATTCTTGATATTAAAACTGAAAAACTTTCCGGAGGTTTAACAGCCGTTACAGCCACTATTATGAATACACGCATCATTCCAACGCATTCGTCTATTGATGTGAAGAATAAAATCGAACGACCGGATTTCATTACGCTAAAAGGTGCAAAAGTGGTTGCCGGAATGACCGTTCAAAACGAAGATTTGAATTTATTTACAGAGCAAAAACACAGTCCACAATCAATCGAAGTAGATAACATTCGCGGAATGGGTAGCATTAAAGTTCGCTGGATTGTTAGCGGAAATGCAAACGGAGCAACCGTTGAGGTTTCTAGTGCCAAAGGCGGCTTTGTTTCGGATAAAGTAAAATAGAAAAAAAATAACCATATAAGTCATATAAGTTTAGAGTGTCTTAAAAGTTATATGACTTATATGGTTTAAAATTTTTATTGGTTAGAATCGATAACCCAGAGAAACCTGAATCACTCTGTTTTTAACTTCTGCATCTTTTGAAGCTTCGGTTAAACCAACAACATATCTGGCTTGGGCAAAAATATTATCTGTAATATTCAAACCTAAACCACCCACTGCAGCAAAATCAAATGATTCTGATTCAAATTGATCACCAACATTATCATCAATTAAAAATGAGAATTGTGGTCCTGCTTCCACACTTAATCTATCTGTAATTAAATAAAATTTTGCTAAAACCGGTACGGTAACATAATTGAAGTTGATGTCTTTAACGTTGTCATCATTGACTTTAGCTCCTTGCGAAGAGTACAATAATTCCGGTTGAAGAGCGAAGTTCTCAAATACTTTTAATTCTAACAAAGCACCAAAATGAAAACTTGTATAGGTTTCTAAACCTTCTAAACCATCTCCTTCAAGACTGGCAAAATTTGCTCCGGCTTTCACACCAAATTTCAACATTTGAGCATTCGATTGGGTTATCCCAATTGTCAGGAATGCGATAAAAAAAAGTAGCTTTTTCATTTTTTAATTATTTAGTTGATTTATTGTTAAAACAAATTTATGGCAATTTTATTGTTTAACAAATGATGATCAATATTAAACTATTGTTGATAAAATTGTTAATAACTGCAATTTGTCCAATAATTACTTACAAAAAGAGTTTCTAATTTTGTACCATAACTTTAAAACAAGTAAAACATGAAAAAAATTATTTTAACAGTTGCGGCAGTATTCGCTTTCGGATTTGCTAATGCACAAGAAGCAACAACTACTGATGGTGGTTTTGCTCAAGGAGATTTATTCCTAAGTGGTGGTATTGGTTTTTCTTCTTCTAAAACTGGAGATGTAAAAACTAATGGAGTGAATTTTTCACCAGCTATTGGTTACTTCATTTCTGAGAACATTGCTCTTGGTGCAAGATTAGATGTTGATTCAGGAAAAGTTGATAATGGCGTTGCAGAAACAAAAACTAGTGGATTTGGTGTTGAAGCATTTGGTAGATATTATTTTACTCCAGCTGCTAAATTTTCAGTATTTGGTGAATTAGCTGTTGGTGTTGGTTCTTCTAAAACTGAAGTTGGAAACGTTGAAAACAAATCTAAAACTTTTGGAGTTAATGCTGGTGCTGGTGTTAGCTACTTCTTGTCTAACAACTGGGCTATCGAAGCTGGTTGGGCAGGATTAGGTTACAACACTGATGATAATGGAGGTAACGGAGCTGAAAAAACAAACACTTTTGGATTAAATGTTGATTTAAGTTCAATTAACTTTGGTCTTATCTACAAATTCTAATTCTTAGGAAATAAAATTTTAAACCACGCCTTGAGCGTGGTTTTTTATTGTACATACTTTGTAGTAATTTTTTTATTTACTTTTGCACTCAATTTTTAAAAATATAAAAATGAAAAAAATTATTTTATCAATCTTGGCAGTTGCTGCTTTTGGAACTGCTAATGCTCAAGAAGCTAAAATCGAACGCGGCTTTGCTAAAGGAGATCTTTTTTTATCAGGTGCTTTTACAATAAGTTCTTCAAAAACAGGAGATTTCAAAGTGAATTTTCTTGAAATTGCACCTAGAGTAGGTTATTTTGTAACTGAGAAAATTGTAGTAGGTGCGTCTATTGGTTACCAGTCAGAAAAGCTTGATATTTATGGTTCAGATGCATCAAATGCTGGTTTAGGTCTTGGTGCTTTTGGACGTTATTATTTTACACCTGCAAATAAATTCTCTTTATTTGCTGAGTTTGATATTGATTATACTTCGTTTGATAATGAGTTTTTTATTGTTGATGGAGAATTAGTGCTTCTTCCCGGACCTGAATCCTCAATTGAAAGCAATGAAATTGGTTTAGGTTTAGGATTTGGAATGAATTATTTTGTTTCGTCTAATTTTTCAATTGAAGCGGGCGTTGCTGTTTTAGGCTATTCAACAAATGATAATGGAGGTGATGGTGCTGAAAAAACTAATACTTTTTCTTTTGGAGGTGATTGGAGAGCAGTAACCTTTGGTGTAAATTATAGATTCTAATAATAGAATTTAATATTTTAAACCACGCCTCGTGCGTGGTTTTTTTATTCCACCAAATTGTCGAACTTTGAAACATGAATTGGCAAGCGTATATTAAAAGTTTTCAGTCGTATTTAAAAATTGAACGAGGTTTATCGCAAAACACCATCGATAATTATTCGTTTGATTTATTACGTTTAACGCAGTTTTTGGATGACAATTCTATTTCTAAAAATCCAATTACTATTGGTGAAGAGGAAATCCAGCTTTTTATTTATTCAGTTTCTAAAGAAGTTAATCCGCGTTCGCAAGCCAGAATTATTTCCGGTTTAAAAAGTTTTTTTACCTATTTAATTTTTGAAGATTATCGATCTGATAATCCAATGGAATTAATTGAGACACCTAAAGTTGGCAGAAAATTACCCGATACGCTTTCCGTTCAAGACATTGATGCCTTGATTGCGGCTATTGATTTATCAAAAGAGGAAGGAGAACGCAACAAAGCTATGCTTGAAACCTTGTACGGTTGTGGGTTGCGAGTTTCCGAATTAATCACTCTCAAAATCTCGGACTTATTTTTTGAAGAAGGTTTTATCAAAATCACTGGAAAAGGAAACAAACAACGTTTTGTCCCGATTGGAAGTACAACACAAAAATTTATTGACTTATATAAAAATCATATTCGTACGCAGTTAAACATTCAAAAAGGACATGAAGACACGCTATTTCTCAACCGAAGAGGAAAGCAGCTTACCAGAGCGATGATTTTTACTATTATTAAAGACTTAGCCGTAAAAATCAATTTAAACAAAGCGATTAGTCCGCACACATTTCGTCATTCATTCGCAACGCATCTTTTAGAAAACGGAGCCGACTTGCGTTCTATTCAACTAATGTTGGGACATGAATCGATTACTACCACGGAGGTTTACGTGCATTTAGATCGAAAGCATTTAACGCAAATTGTGAATCAGTTTCATCCGAGGAAGTAGTTTCTGTTGTAAGTTATCTGTTATTGGTTTTCAGTAAAAATCCAAGTAAAAAAAACCGTCTTAAAATCTTAAAACGGTTTTAGAATATTATTTTGAGTTTATAGTTTACTCTTTTTTTACTTTTTTGAAAATTAAAGATGTTATCGCTACCAAAAAAACTACAAAAAATATATTCGTAAAAAAGCCAAATAGCATATTGCCAATAGAAAATCTACTTTCTTTTTGAAATTCCTCTTCCATTTTTTCAATGGCTACCATTACTTGTTCCTCGGACAATCCCATTGTAGTATAAGTCGATTCAAAGCCTTCAATTATTTTTTCATTTAAAAAAGCAACCGCATCAGGGTTTATATAATTCATATAAACTATTGTATATATTGTACTGATTACAAAACCTACAACACTCATAATAAATAAATACTTAAACGTTTCTCCGTAACTTAAATAGCCTTCGTTTTGATTTTTATATGCTTTTGCCGTAAAATAATGGAATATAACTAGCAAAGCGAACGATAAGAGGGTTTGCATAATCATTCCAATGTAATGTACATGAAAAGTAAATAATGAAATGCAAATCGAAATAACACCATAAATAATTCCGTATTTAATAGATGGTTGCAAGTTTTTCATTTTGATTAATGTTTTAGAATGGGTAATATTAGTGAATCTTTTGCAATTATTTTGTTAGAATCAAAATCTGACTTCAAAAAATTATAGTAAAACTTGAATTGATGCAATCCTTTAGGCAATGAATCCGTTTCAAAAATGCACTTTAATCCTTTTTCTTTGCCGTGTGGATGAGTGTAGTACACGCATTGATTTAACGGAATATTTTTATTATCTATAAAAATTTCAAAATGTGATAAATAGATTTTTTTTATTGTATTAGATTTATCTATTTCTGCTTTTCTAATTATTGTATTCCATTTTTCTTTTTCAATCTCGATTTGTCGTTCTAAATTTTGGATTTTAGATTTTTGTTCAGAATCATTTTTATCTTTTTTTACAGCTCTCTTTTCTTTTAATAAATCTGAAATTACTTTCGATTTTTGTTTTTCTAAGGAAATAATCTTTTGATCCTCAACTTCATTTCCGTTAAAGAATGTAAATGATAACCCTTTAGAAGAATAAGGAGATAAAGTTGGATCGTTTTCAAGTAATTCAATTAGTTCAGGTGTAATTTTAATAAATACAGATGAAAAATTTTCCTTGATATTAAAATGTTCTAATGATACTCGTTTGATTATGTCTTTATTGATTTTTCTTTCCTCATTGGGATATTCAACTAAGTACTTTTCTCTTAAATCATCATAAAAATAATCGTCTAACAATTCACCTGTTTCTAATAATGTATTTCTATCCGGTGAATATGGATTGTAGGTATTTGTAAACATTTGTCCTCCTAAGAAAACTAATAAGATATATGGTATAGATAAGTAAAATAATTTTTTGGTATATGGATGATCAATAAAGTTATAGAGCAGTGGTCTGTAAAGAAATGACAATGTCATAGTGCTATAAAATCTATAAATATAAAAGTAGATTTTGCTAATTGATTTTTCTTTAATTCTTTTTAATCCGCCTAGCGTAATTAGGTCAAATAGTACAAATATTCCTAATCCTACATAAGCAACAATAGTCAAACCAAAAATATTGTTTAGTGCAAATCCACTAAAGAAAAGTTCTAATACAAGCCTAATTAATATCACAGGAATAAAAAAAACGACCAAAGACATAAATAAAGCAAACAAAAGAAATGTGTAAGCAAAAATTACACTACATAACATTTCCAGTCGTTCTATCCAATCATCATAACTACCAACTTTTTTCTTGAGGAATTGAGTAAAAATTTCGGAATAGTTAAACTTGTCATATTCTATTTCTTGAGAAACATATCGCAATCCAATTGCACCGATCCACAGACCTCGCATGATTACATGACCTAACAGATTAAAAAAGAATATAACCCATCCTACTTTTAAAATGATGAAAAAGGGTTTTACTAATGATTTTAAATTGTCACTAGAAATATCATTTTCAATATATAAACCAAAATCTGCTATTAAAATTCTAGAAGAATAAATTCCAAATAATGCAAAACCTGAAATAAGTAATTCCAACTGCCATGATTCCTGTTGTAATTTTTCTAGCCATTGTTTAAATAAGGTTTTTGTTTCACTAGAAGTTTCTCCGCTCATGTTTGAAATTATTTATCGGAATTAAAAGTAAAAAAAAAATAGGGTAGTTAGCCCTATTTATTTATGTTTTTTTTTTACTAATTTACTTAGCAATATTCACCGCTCTCGTTTCACGAATAACCGTAATCTTCACTTGTCCCGGATAAGTCATTTCAGTCTGAATTTTTTGAGAAACTTCAAAGGAAAGTTTAGCAGCTTGTTCATCAGAAACTTTTTCACTTTCTACAATCACACGTAATTCACGTCCGGCTTGAATGGCATATGCACTTTTCACACCATTAAATCCAAAAGCAATCGCTTCTAAATCTTTTAAACGTTGAATGTATGAATCTAAAACTTGACGTCTTGCACCCGGTCTTGCACCAGAAATCGCATCACAAACTTGGATAATTGGTGAAATCAAATATTTCATTTCAATTTCATCGTGGTGAGCACCAATGGCGTTGCAAACTTCTTCTTTTTCACCATATTTTTCAGCCCATTGCATACCTAATATCGCGTGTGGTAATTCACTTTCGGTATCAGGAACTTTACCAATATCGTGCAATAGTCCGGCACGTTTAGCTAATTTCACATTCAAACCTAATTCTGCCGCCATGATTCCACAAAGCTTAGCAACTTCTCTCGAGTGTTGCAATAAATTTTGTCCATAAGAAGAACGGTATTTCATTCTACCTACCACTTTAATCAATTCCGGATGTAAACCGTGAATTCCTAAATCGATTACTGTTCGTTTACCAACTTCAATGATTTCATCATCAATTTGTTTCGTCGTTTTAGCAACAACTTCTTCAATTCTGGCAGGGTGAATACGACCGTCGGTTACTAATTTATGTAAAGCTAAACGAGCAATTTCTCTTCTAACAGGGTCAAAACACGAAAGAATAATAGCTTCAGGCGTATCGTCAACAATAATTTCAACACCGGTTGCAGCTTCTAAAGCACGGATATTTCTTCCTTCACGACCAATAATTCTACCTTTCACATCATCTGATTCAATATTGAAAACAGAAACGCAATTTTCAACTGCTTCTTCTGTACCAACACGTTGAATAGTGTTAATGATAACTTTTTTGGCTTCTTGTTGAGCAGTTAACTTAGCTTCTTCCAAAGTATCTTGAATGTGAGCCATCGCTTTCGTTTTAGCTTCAGCTTTCAAGCTTTCGACTAATTGCTCTTTGGCTTCTTCGGCAGATAAACCGGAAATAACTTCTAATTGTTCAACTTGACTTTTGTGAAGTTTTTCAACTTCAATTTGCTTTTTATCAAGTAGTTCAATTCGGTTGTTGTAGTCGATAATTTTAGCATCAAAATCATCAGCTGATTTTTTTGCTTTAGCCAATTCACTTGAAACTTGTGATTCTTTGTCGCGAACTCTTTTTTCAACTTCAGCAATTTTTTTATCTTTTGATAAGATTTCTTTTTCGTGTTCCGATTTTAATTCTAAAAACTTCTCTTTTGCTTGAAGTAATTTGTCTTTTTTGATGTTTTCAGCCTCTACTTTTGCATCTTTTAGGATGGAAGCGGCTTCTTTTTTTGCATTTTTTATAAGATTGGAAACATTGCTCTTTTCAATGACTTTTGCGATTGCAAAACCCGCTGCAAGACCAACAATTCCGGCGATAATAAGTAGTAATGTACTGTCCATTTGTTTAGGTAAGGTTTATATATAAAAAAAGCCTACATTAGGTGATTGTATAAACTCGTTATGACAAGTTTTGAGCTAACTCACTGTTCAAGGATCCCACTACAAGGTGGGCATGCTATAGTAATGAAGATTTGCTCATTCTAAAATGTTAGTGTTGAGTTTATCAAATAGAAACTAATGTAGGCAGTATCTTAATTAATGTGTAAGAACGTATTTATTTTTCCAGATAATTGGCCAATAAATCATTTATTTTTTTCAGTCTTTCTAACGATTCCTGATTGTCTTCCGTTTTTTCGATTTGTTTTTGCTCTAATTGCGAGGCAAACTGTAAAGCACACATGGCTAACACATCTTGTTTGTCTCGCACAGCATAATTTTCTTCAAATTGCTTAATCATTACATCAATTTTTTTAGAAGCACTTCGAAGTCCTTCTTCTTGCGTAGGTTCAACCGTTAACGGATAAACTCGGTCTGCAATTGATATTTTAATTTTAAGCTTTTCGTTCATGCTGTATTAATCAGATAACTGTGCAATACAGTAATCAATTTCACGAATTAATGAATTTATTTTAAGCTTCGTATCTCTTTTATTTTCGTCACTGCCTAATAATGAATTGGCTATTTTGAGTGTTTCATACTGTTTTTTCAAACCTTCCATTTCAGCGGCTTGTTTTTGTATAGTTGTGGTAGAATTCTTCAATTCTTGCTTTAATTCCTGAACAGTTGTCTCTAAACTTTGCATTTTGCTAATCAGTTTTGAGAGCCTATTTTCAAGAGAATCAACAATTTCTACCATTTCACTCATAGGAGCATGTATTCATTACACGAGTTACAAAGTTAGTATTCCTAAACGATTAACGCAAATAAAAAAAATAAATTTTGTTTTCATTTTTATTTTTGAGATAAAATCAAGTAAATCAGTAAAATATTGATTTTTTTTGAATTTGGTTTGAATTTTGTACTACTTTTTTTAAATTAGCAAAAATTCTAAGCCATGAAATATATTTTTTACATCGTATTGTTTGCCCCAATTGCGATATTTTCTCAAAATCAATATCCAAAGGAAGATTTTATTCCGCCATTAGATATTCCACTTTCACTTTCGGGAACGTTTGGCGAATTACGTTCAAACCATTTTCATTCCGGAATCGATTTTAGAACCCAACAAAAAGAGGGTTTAAATGTTATTGCCGTTGCAGATGGTTACGTTTCCCGCATCAAAATATCCACTTTCGGTTATGGAAAAGCAATTTATATTACTCATCCAAATGGTTATACTTCGGTTTACGGTCATTTATTGAAGACTTCTTCAAAAATTGATTCTTATTTGAAAAAGCAACATTATGCTTTGGAAAATTTTGAAATTGATATTTTTCCAAAACCCGAAGATTTGGTTGTAAAACAAGGTGAAATTATCGCTTTATCAGGAAATACAGGTGGTTCCGGCGGACCTCATTTACATTTTGAATACCGCGACACCAAAACAGAGAAAATTATTAATCCTTTCTTTTTTGGATTGGATATAAACGTAAAAGATACAAGAATTCCGGTTATTAATGAAATTGTGGTTTATCCGTTGAGTGAAGATGGTTTGGTCAATCAATCGCAAATTCCAATACAAATTCCGATTTCTCAACAAAAAGACGGAAGTTATTTGGCTACAAAAGTTCTTGCAAAAGGCGAAATTGGTATTGGTGTAAATACATACGATCAATCGGATAATAATTACGGTAAAAATGGCGTGTATAAAATTAGTTCAACTTTGGACGGAAAACCTTCATTTGAAATTACATTTGATACGTTTAGTTATGACGAAACGCGTTATATTAATGCTTATATAGATTACCATCGCTTCAAAAAAATGAATCAACGTGTTCAAAAATTATTCTTAGCCAAAAAATATCCGTTGAGTTTAGTTTCTTCCAATCAAAACAATGGAATTATTAAAGTTGGAAATAATCTTTCGCACAATTATAAAATGGAAGTTTCAGATTATCATGGAAATAAAACAACGGTAACGATTCCGATTCAATATTCAAACCAGCTGGTAAAAATTCCTAAAAAAGAACAAAAGACAAACTATTTTGTAAAATCTTCGAACGATTACAATTTTACAAAAGACAATATTTCTGTTTTCATTCCTGAAAATTCATTTTATGAAGATTTTTATTTGAATTTTGATGTGAAAGATAATGTGCTGACTTTGCAAGATGATGCCACTCCGGTTCATTCTAATTTGAACATTACGTTTCAAATTGATTCAATTTCGCCTGAAGAAAGAGAAAAATATTTTATTGCAACGGTAAAAGGAAGCAAAATAACCTATAATTCTACCAAAATTAAGGAGAATGTTTTTAGCACTTGGACTAGAAATTTAGGTCAATTTAAATTGGTAAAAGATGTGATTGCCCCACAAATAAAACCCGTTAATTTCCAAGAAGGAAAGTGGTTGAGTAAACAAAATGATCTGCAATTTACAATTTCAGATGATCTTTCAGGAATCAAATCCTATAACGGTTATTTGAATGGAAAATGGATTTTGTTTGACTATGATTATAAAAGTGACAAGATTGTACACGATTTTTCAGATAACATCGTTATAGAAGGACGAAACGAATTAAAGATTGTGGTTGTGGATAATGTCGGAAATTCTACTATATTTGAATCACATTTTTTTAGAAGTCAAAAACCTTAAATTCATCTTTTGAAAACAAAACAATTTATAGTGGCATTGATGCTTTTTTGCATCGGATTTGCTGCAAATGCACAAACAGCCAGAATAAAAGGAATCATTTTAGATAAAAATAATAATCCGGTTGAAGGTGTAAATATCAATTACCAAGATAAAGGAACTACCACAAATGTGAATGGTTTTTATGCCTTGACGATTCCTGCAAACCAAAAAATAACGCTTGTTTTTACGCATGTTTCTCTAAAAAAAGCTACGCTTAGATTAGAATTAAAAACCAATGAAGATTATGAATATAATTTTCAAATGAGTGATTCTGAAGATTTATTAGGTGAAGTGATTGTTACAGCCGGAAACAGAAAAAGGGTAGAAGGAATAACTACAATTGAACCCGCCGTTATCAGAACAATTCCTGGAGCAAATGCCGGAGTTGAAAATATATTAAAGTCATTGCCAGGAGTTAATTCCAACAACGAATTAAGCACACAATATTCCGTTCGAGGTGGAAATTATGATGAAAATCTTGTGTATGTCAATGAAATTGAAATTTACCGTCCGTTTTTAATTCGTTCCGGTCAGCAAGAAGGGTTGAGTTTTACCAATACCGATATGGTGCAAAACGTTGACTTTTCTGCCGGAGGTTTTCAGGCAAAATATGGTGATAAATTGTCGTCGGTTTTAGATATTACATACCGAATTCCAACTCGTTATGCAGCCGCTTTAGAAGCCAGTTTTTTAGGTGGAAGTTTAACAGTAGAAGGCGTGAGCAAAAATCAAAAATGGGCTAATATTACCGGAGTTCGTTACCGAGATAACAGTTTGTTGGTAAATAGTCAGGAAACGGAATCTAACTTTCGTCCAACATTTACAGATGTGCAAACATATTTGACCTTTACGCCAAATACGAAATGGCAATTTGGATTTTTAGGAAATATTTCTCAAAATAAATACAACTATGAACCGTTGACTCGTCAAACCAATTTTGGAACTATTGATGAACCAATTGCGTTGCAAATTTTTTATGACGGACAAGAAAAAGACCAGTATCAAACGTTGTTTGGGGCGTTAAAAACGTCTTACAATATCAATGATAACAATACTTTAAAGTTCATCGGATCGGCTTATCACACGCAAGAGCAAGAGCATTTTGATATTTTTGCTGCTTACTTTTTAGGAGAAGTTGATAGTAACATCGGTTCGGAAACTTTTGGTGATGTAAAATTTAATCGTGGAATCGGAACTCAATTGAATCACGGACGAAATGATTTAGATGCTTTAATTATCAATGCAGAAGTAAAAGGTTTTCATAAACTCAATGAAAATGCGTTTGAATGGGGATTAAAATATACCAAAGAAGATATTCGTGATCGTTTAGTAGAATGGGAAGTTATTGATTCTGCGGGATTTTCTATTAATCCACCACGTGATTTTCCTGTAAACGACCAACCTTATAATCCGTATGTTGGACCTTTGGTTCCTTTTCAAAGTGTTCGTGCTACGAACTTTACAACAATAGATCGATTTTCTGGCTATGCTCAATGGAGTAGAAAATCGAATTTAGGTTCTAGTGAAGTTTGGTACAATGCAGGAGTGCGTATGCATCAATGGCAAGTTTCAGGCGATGATTTAGATGGAAAAAGCCAAATGGTATTTAGTCCAAGAGCTCAATTTGCCATTAAACCGGAATGGGAAAAAGATATGGTTTTTAGAGTTTCTGGAGGATTATATCATCAACCACCTTTTTACAGAGAACTTCGCGGATTTGACGGACAAGTTCGACCTAATGTAAAAGCCCAACAATCAATTCATTTTGTGGCTGGTAATGATTACAGTTTTAAAATGTGGGACAGACCATTCAAGTTGGTAAGTGAATTGTATTATAAAAATCTAACCGACGTAAATACCTATACATTAGACAATGTTCGTATTCGTTACATTGCTGATAATGAAGCAGAAGCGTATGTGTATGGTTTAGACATGCGTTTAAACGGAGAGTTTGTTCCGGGAACCGAATCATGGTTTAGTTTTGGTTATTTAAAAACAGAAGAAAATTATCAAGACAAAGGTTTTATTGCCCGACCAACTGATCAGCGTTTGAAGTTTGGTATTTTATTTCAGGATTATGTTCCAAATATTCCAAGTTTAAAAATGTATTTGAATTTGGTTTACAACACTGGTTTGCCTGGAGGTTCGCCTTCCTATGCCGATCCGTATGATTATCAATTGCGTTTGCGTGATTACCGAAGAGCAGATATCGGTTTTCAATATGTTTTGACGGAAAAGAATGAGTTGAAACCAGACGGTCATTGGCTAAAACGTTTTAAAGATTTATCATTAGGTTTAGAGATATTTAATTTGTTTAATAATCAAAATGCAATTACAAACACTTGGGTTCGAGATGTTTATACAAAAACCCAATATGGTGTACCAAATTATATGACTACTAGAGTTTTTAATTTGAAGTTAACAGCGAGGTTATAATCTGATTAAATTTTATATCTTTGAAACATAACTCTATTTTGTATGCGTTTCAATTTCAATTATAGTTTTTTGGTGGTTTTGGTTTTATTCAGTTGCAAAGAGCAAGAAGAAGAAAAGCCTAAAGTTATTTATGAAGAGTCGGCAACCAAGGTGGAAGCCAAAGTTGATACGACTCAAATAAGAGTGGCCGATCTTCCTGTGCACATGGATGGAACTTCCTATTTACTTCATCCGGTTGGTGAGGTGAGAGTGTATGACACCAAATCTAAAATGAGTTATGGTTCTTCCAGTACAAGTCGTGTGAGCTATGCAGTTTCGAATTATAATCGTTTTGAAATTACCGGTTTTTTAAAAAATATTTACATTCAACATATTGATTCATTGAATTCTAAGCCATTGACAGATAAATCGATGGTGATTCAAACGGCGACGTATTTGAATACGTTTGCTCAAAAATCAAAGAAGCATATTTTAGTTTATTCTATTTCGGATATGGATACCAATCGAGATGGGAAATTAGATGCTAATGATATCAGATCGCTTTATATCAGCGATATTTCAGGAGATAATTTTACCAAAATTACACCCGATTTTCAAGAGTTAATAGATTGGAATTTAATGGAAGTCAAAAATCGTTTGTATATTAGAACAATTCAAGACTCTAATAAAAATGGGGATTTTGATAAAGATGATGCTGTTTTTTACTACTTTGTAGATTTGATGGACGCAGAATGGAAATTAAACGAATACAAACCATTTAATTAAATCAGAATATCACTTTCTAAATCTGATTTTTCAATCGTAAAATTAAAACCGAGTTGTTCCATTAACTGAATGACCAAATTTTTGTACCAGTTTTCAGATTTGGGATGAATGTAGATTCGTTCAATTAATTGATGAATATCCACGTCGATTTTTACACCTTCATTTACTGAAATATTATTTTGAGTAACATCAGAGATAATTCGAACTTCTCTTTCATATTGAAAACTTTTTCGTTTAAATAAGAAAGGGAAAAAGGTATCATCAAAAGGAATATATTCTTTTTTATAATCGATATAATTTACTTCACCAATAAATTGTTCGGTTTTTCTTTCGGGTTTCAAAGCTTCTTGTAAACGTTTTACAGTAGATTGAATTGCCAAACCTTCATTGTTTTTGGTAAAAATTTGCCACATGGCAAACGATTCGTATTCGTTTATATGCCAACTACTGATGACAATTTTTTCGCGATGCGATTTATAATAATCTAAAAACTTCGGATTGTTTTCGGCAATTTTTCTAATTTCTTCGTAAGTGGGTTCGCTAAAAGTTCCTTCATATTGGTCTTCAAACTTATCCGATCGCGACATGAATAATTTCTTTGAAAGCAACAAATCCAAAAACTTAGACAAATCCAAGTATTTCCAAACAATAGTGTCCGGATCTTCAGGAAGGTTGATTGTTGGATTATGGATGAACATTTTGGATTTTAGATTGTTGGATTTTTAGATTTTTTAGATTTTTGGATTATTCGATTTTTCTTTTTCTTTAGGAAATTTTGTTGAATATTGTCCGGCAGTATAGCCAGCTAAAATTAGAATAAAACTAAATTTCCCAAGCAAATCCAATTTTTCAAAATGAACCATTGTATAAAGGAATATTCCGACAATTAGCATGAAAATAATTGTGAAAGTTGTTCTTGTCATTTTATTTTTGTTAAGATTAATTATTTTCATCAACACGCAACTCGTAACCCGTAACTTTCAACCTATTCAAAAGACTGCATCATAACTAGTTTAGAATACATTCCGTTTTTGGTCAACAATTCATCGTGCGTTCCTTGCTCGACTATTTCGCCTTTTTGCATTACAACAATCAAATCTGCTTTTTGAATGGTTGATAGGCGATGAGCAATAACTATTGAAGTTCTATTTTGCATCATATTTTCTAAAGCAATTTGCACAAATTTTTCACTTTCGGTATCTAGTGCAGAAGTAGCTTCATCCAAAATCATAATCGGTGGATTTTTCAAAACGGCTCTTGCAATAGAAAGACGTTGCTTTTGTCCGCCGGATAATTTTCCACCCGCATCACCAATGTTTGTGTTTATTCCGCTTGGTAAATCTTTCACAAATTCATAGGCGTTTGCAATTTTCAAGGCTTCAATGATTTCATCATCTGTTGCATTTTGCTTTCCTAAAAGAATATTGTTTTTGATGGTATCGTTAAATAAGATTGAATCTTGGGTTACTAAGCCCATTAAACCACGCAAGGATTGTAGATTAAAATCACGAATATCAGTTCCATCAATTTTGATACTTCCTTCATTTACATCATAAAAACGTGTTAACAAATTAGCAATGGTGCTTTTTCCGCTTCCGGATTGTCCAACCAAAGCAACCGTTTTTCCTTTCGGAATTTTTAATGAAAAGTTTTTAAGTACATTTTCTTCTCCATATCTAAAATTGATTTTTTCAATCGAGATTTCATTTTCAAAATTTTCCTTTTTAACAGAACCTTGTTTGCTAGTAATTGGGTTTTCTTCTTCCAAAACTGCTAAAACTCGCTCTGCTGCGGCATTTCCTTTTTTAACTCCGTATGAAGCTTTAGATATTGCTTTTGCTGGCGTTAAAACACCGTAAGCCAATCCCATATAGGAAATAAATGCAGCTCCAGACAAGGTTTTTTCAACCAAAACTAAATTTCCACCATATAATAGTAAAATACCAATAACCAAAATTCCTAAAAATTCACTCATGGGTGAAGATAGATTTTGGCGATTTAATATTTTGTTTGATAAATTATAAAATTTTTCTGTTGAAGTTTTGAATTTGTCTTCAAAGTAAACTTCAGAATTAAAACCTTTAATAACTTTTAAACCACCCAACGTTTCTTCGATGATGGACAGAAAAAAGCCTTGTTCTTGTTGAGCCCGATCTGATTGTTTTTTTAATGATTTTCCAACTCGAGAAATGATGATTCCGGAAACAGGAATAAAAATAAAAACAAAAATTGTTAATTCAGAACTGATAAAAAACATCATTCCGATGGTAAAAATAATTGTAAGAGGTTCTCTCACAATCAATTCTAAAACAGATAGAAAGGAATGTTGAATTTCTAATACATCCGAAGAAATTCGTGCCATTAAATCACCTTTTCTTTTTTCTGAAAAGAAACTCAACGGAAGTTCTACCGTTTTTTTATACATGGCATTTCGAATATCTTTTAAAACACCATTTCTGAGAAATGTAATGAAATACATAGCCCAATAATTGAAGAGATTTTTCAATAAAAAAAGAGTAATTATTCCAATAATCATCAACGAAAGTGTGTATTGTGAACCATACGTTTCATTGTTTGTTGTGATGAAATAACTCATGTAGTTTTCAAGATAATCTTTCGATTCCAACAAACCATTGTATTGAGGCTTTTCATATATTTTCTTATCCTCTTTAAATAAAACGGTAAGCATAGGAATGAGAGCTACAAAAGAAATTGCACTGAATAATGCATACAAAATATTAAAGAAAATATTCAGATACATGTATTTTTTGTAGGGCTTCGCAAAGCGAAATATTTTTTTGAAATAATTCATTTAGTTTAACTGCATTTCTGCTACGATGTTTTTAATTTTTTGATCTAAATTAGCTTCCACTTTTTTGAAATTTTCTATGGAATCCAACGGTTCATTCACACTAAAATAGAATTTAATTTTCGGTTCAGTTCCACTTGGGCGGGCACAGATTTTTGTTCCGTCTTCCAAATAATAAATCAACACATCCGATTTTGGAATATGTAATGGTTCTATTTCATTGGTAAATAAATTTAAAACAGTTGAATTTTGATAATCTTCTACACAAACTACTCGTTGTCCATTAATTTCTTTCAAAGGATTTTCACGTAAATCAATCATCATTTGCTTGATTTCATTTGCTCCTTTAATTCCTTTTTTGGTTAAAGAGATTAAATATTCTTTATAAAATCCGAAATCAACATATAAGTTTAAAAGTTCTTGATACAACGTGCTTCCGGCGGCTTTTGCTTGAGCAGCTACTTCGCAAACGAGTAGGGTAGCGGCAATAGCATCTTTATCGCGAACGGCATCGCCCACCATGTAACCAAAACTTTCTTCGCCACCACCAATGAATTTTTGGTTAGGAAAATCTTTTATCATTTTGGCAATCCATTTGAATCCGGTTAATCCCACTTTGCATTCTACACCATAACCTGAAGCAATTTCTGTCATCATTGGCGTTGATACAATTGTAGAACCAATAAATTCATTTCCTGTGATTTTGCCAGCACGTTTCCATTGCTCCAATAAAAAGGCGGTCATGATGACCATGGTTTGGTTTCCGTTTAATAACGTCATTTTTCCTTCAGAATTTCGAACGGCAATTCCCAATCGATCTCCATCAGGATCGGTTCCAATGACAATATCAGCATTTATTTTTTCGGCTAAATCGGTTGCCATTAATAAAGCTTCCGGTTCTTCGGGATTTGGTGATTTTACGGTTGGAAAATTTCCATCGGGAACTTCTTGTTCTTTCACGATATTGACATCCGTGTAACCTGCTTTTGCCAATGTTTCAGGAACTAATGTGATTGAAGTTCCGTGTAACGAAGTGAAAACGATTTTTAAATTTTCTTTCGCTTCTTTTGGCGTGTTAAAACTAGCATTTTCAATAGATGATTTAATGAAAGCTTGATCCACCTCCGTATCAATATATTCTATTAAATCTTCGTTGGCAGAAAATTTGATTTCGCTGTAGTTTAATTCTTCAATTAATTTGATGATTTCCTCGTCTTGTGGTGGAACTAATTGTCCGCCATCTTGCCAATAGACTTTGTATCCATTGTATTCCGGCGGATTGTGTGATGCGGTTAAAACAATTCCGGCATGACAGTTTAAATATTTTAAGGCAAACGATAAAATAGGAGTAGGGCGTAAAGCCGAAAATAAATAAACTTTAATTCCGTTGGCTGAAAAAACATTGGCAACCACTTTGGCTAATGTGTCGCTGTTATGACGACAATCGTAGGCAATTACAACTTTGGTTTGTTCTTTAGGAAACGATTTTAAAATATAATCCGAAAGACCTTGTGTGTTTTTTCCAAGCGTATATTTGTTTATTCTGTTGGTTCCAACACCCATTATTCCTCGCATACCACCGGTTCCGAATTCTAGATTTTTATAAAAACTTTCTTCTAATTCTTTAGGCGAAGAAGTCATCATTTCTTCAATTATTTTGTGCGTCTCTGCATCAAATACAGGAGATAACCATTCGTTTACTTTGTCTAAAATGTTTTGTGGAATATTCATATTCTTATTTTTTAAATCCTATTTTATTTCGTTCTTTCGATGAAGTTGAATTTTCTTTATCCATTAAAAAATTTAAAATTTTATAGATGTCAGGAAATTGTTTTTCTATTTCAGTTATTTTATCATTTAGATCTTTATAATTCAGTGCAAATTGCCTTAGTGAAACAAATGTTCGCATAATGGCAATGTTTATAGCGATGGCTTTATCAGAATTTAAAACGCTTGAAAGCATTGCAACTCCTTGTTCTGTAAAAGCAAAAGGTTTGGCACCACCTAATTTGCTTTTTGATGGTATCACAAATTGTGACACCAAATATTGTATTTCACTTTCATTGAGTTCAAACATAAAATCGTCAGGAAATCGATCACTATTTCTTCTGACGGCTTGTTTTAAAGTTCTTGTTTCGATTTCATATAAATCGGCTAAATGAAAATCGAGCATTACTTTTTGACCTCTTAACTCTATGATTTGTTGTTGAATAATTTCTAATTTCATGATTATGGCGTTTATTAATTTTAAATGGCGTTGAGTTTTTTAGTTCATATTTAATTCGTTTGAAATTTTATAATTTTCGCTTGATTCTTTACTGCGTAAAATAATTTCTCCTAAAAATCCGGCTAAAAATAATTGTGTTCCAATAATCATAGTTGTTAATGAGATATAAAAATACGGACTATTGGTGACTAAATCATACGGCAAATTATTATATAATCGGTATAATTTTGAAATTCCGATGTAACCTGCAGTAGAAAATCCGATAATAAACATCAAAACTCCCCAAGCACCAAATAGATGCATCGGTCGTTTTCCAAATCTTGACAAAAACCAAATGGTAATTAAATCCAAAAAACCATTGATAAAACGTTCCATTCCAAATTTGGTTTCGCCATATTTTCTTGCTTGGTGTTTCACTACTTTTTCACCAATTTTAGAAAAACCGGCATTTTTGGCTAAAACCGGAATGTAGCGATGCATTTCACCTGAAACTTCTATGTTTTTAATTACAAGGTTTTTATACGCTTTTAGTCCACAATTAAAATCATTCAATTGAACACCGGAAGTTTTTCGGGCAGCCCAATTGAATAATTTAGATGGTAAGTTTTTAGAAACAATAGAATCATATCTTTTTTTCTTCCAACCGGAAACTAAATCAAAATTTTGATTTAAAACTAAATCATATAATTCCGGAATTTCTTCTGGATTGTCTTGTAAATCAGCATCCATCGTAATCACAACATCGCCTTGAGCTTTGGCAAATCCGGCATGAAGAGCTTGCGATTTTCCGAAGTTTTTTAGAAAACGAATAGCTCTTACGTTCGGATTTTGAGTAGATAGTGATTCAATTACATTCCATGAATTGTCTGTGCTACCATCATCAATAAAAATAATTTCGTAGCTAAAATTATTGGAATTCATGACAAGCACAATCCAATCATGAAGTTCTCGAATTGAATCTTCTTCGTTAAGTAATGGAATAACTATGGATAAATTCATTTATTCTTTATTCGAAGGAGTTTTAAAAATTAAGGCAACTAGTAAACCTAAAACAGAATAGAAAACAATCATAAAAAAATACGATTGAATTTGAGGCCAAGGTCCAAAATTGTCTTTATTTTCAATTTCTGTAATTGCTTTATTGATATCTGCGGCTGGAACATTAAATTTAGACATCATGTCTCTTGTCATTTTAACAATGTTGTCAGTGATGACTCCTTTAGCTTCCGGGTCAATTACGTTAAATAAAAGAATATTATACAAAACATATATCGCCATTCCTATAATTATAGGTAGAATGAAACTTAAAAAGGCTTCTTTGTATGTCATTATACCTTTTAGTACTTTTTTATTTACAATTGAAGTATAAATTCCAAAACCAATTATAATAACAAAATTGACTATTCCAACCCAAGTACTTGTAAATAATGATAAATCAACCACATACATGACGGTGGTAAACAAAACTAAAATTATTCCTAAAATCAAACCATAAGTTGAACCGTTCTTTTTGATAATGTTTTCCATAAATTTAAAGTATTTAATGTACAAATATAGTAATATTACAAATATGGTAAGGAAAATCAAAGTTTAAAAGAATTTAAAAAAATGTATTTGAAAGGTTTGAATATTGAAAAATAGTTGTAAATTTGCACGTTCAAAAAGTATAAACAAAAAGTTGTGTCTCGTTTATACCTTTTCTAACTGAAAAGCCGCAAAAAGAAGCACAACCATTAATAAGAAAAAGATTTACACAAAATGAAAAAAGGAATTCACCCAGAAAATTACAGATTAGTTGCTTTTAAAGACATGTCTAATGAAGATGTTTTTATCACTAAATCTACTGTTGAAACAAAAGAAACAATTACACACGAAGGAGTTGAATATCCGGTGTTTAAAATGGAGATCTCAAGAACATCTCACCCATTTTATACAGGTAAATCTAAACTTATCGATACTGCAGGTCGTATTGATAAATTCAAAACTAAATACGCTAGCAGAACTAAATAAGTTCTCGCTACAAATAATAAAAAAATCCCGAGCAATCGGGATTTTTTGTTTTTAGGGGTTTTGTAATTTTTTATAAAATTGTTCCTGTTGATGTATTGACTAACATAATCCATAATTCATCATGGTAGTTTCCTTCTGCATTGGAATAATAGAATTTAATTGCATCAGACCAAGTTCCAAATTTTCCAATATAAACACTTTTTAAATTTGTTGTTGGATTATATAAAATTTGAGCATCTAATCCTTTCTTTTTTAATTTAGCTTCAAATCGTTCTGCGTTATTTGGTTTTGCAAAAACATTGGCAACCACATAATATCCTTTGGGTTGATTAGGGATTAAAACATCGGCTCCCGGCAAAACAGTGCTTCTTTTTTTTGACTTACTTTCATCAATTTCAGCATTTAATTTTTCACTTTCTTTAATCATGTCGCGAATACTGTAAAATTTGGTTTCAGTTGCTTTGAAAGATTCGTCCACCAAAAGTTTTTCCATTTCTGCTTTTATTTCTTCCGGAGTGAGTTCGCTGTTTTTCTTTTCAGATGCAGTATTGGCAATTGTTTGTTGAGTCGAATCCGGTTGACCAACTTCTGCTACCTTTTTTTCTTCATTATTAATTACGTTCGATGGCATCGCATTAATTAACATTTCAGAAACAGAAGGTTTTACAATTTTAGAAGTAGTTTCAGGACTCGAAATTAATTGTTCCACTTCACTTGCAGGATCTTGTACTTCTACATTAAAAGCACTAAAAAACATTGAATAGCGATCGCCGGAGGATTTTAATTTTAAAGAAACTTTTGAACTGTTATTTTGAATAACTGAATTGTTTTCATTTTCAATAGGAATTAAAAAAGTATCAAAACCCAATGTGTTCATGCTATTAGGTTTTCTATTTTCAAAATAGGAATCGTTGATAACAATCGTACTATTGAAGAAATTATCAATCGGTTTTAAAGAATGACTCAATAAAGTGTAATTTTTACTCTCTCCGGATTTAATTTCCAATTGATCACCAACTAAATTTCTATCGCCTTCTAAAACAGATCCTGCCAGTTTTGCATTTACTTTTCCTTCAGGAAGAGTGCTGAATCCCGAATATAATATTTCTACAGGTCTGGCCGTAATTCCAACAAAACCATCAAACGAAGTGATAAATTTACCGGTTTCTGTTTCATCTTCATACACTAAAAATAATGTCCAACCACCTGCAACACCGCCACTAATTATACCTTGAGTAGCTCGAATATTTGCAACGGTATATTCTCCATTTGCATTTTGAAGAGATTGAATGTGTTTTGTAACATCGGCATAAACCGCATAAGGAGCACTTTCTTTAAAATTTTTTTCAGTAAGACCATCAAAAATAATATCACCATTAATGTTGATGTACTCATTTTGACCGGGAAGTTTTAATTTAATTTCGTTTACGGAAGCTCTGTTGTTATCTACCGCAACATAATTCCATTTTTTATCTCTAATTCCTGTATCATATTTATAAGTTGCAGACCAATATAAACCCGCATATTTAATTTTTTTTGAAGATGAATTTTCTAAATTTAATTCTGCCGAGCTTGAGCTGAAAGTTGATTTATCATTGTCAATATCAATGTAATTCATTTCAAATTGATCATTTAATTTTGCAATTTCTGTGATGTCGTTGTAAGGGTCTGAAGTAGAATTTCTATTATCTTTTCGATTCACAATTGTATTAGAAATAACAGTCATATCACCTTTTACATATGATTGATAGCGAACTTTAAATGGAACTGCGAGTTGCGAATAACTATTTTCGCCATTAAAGAGAAATAGTAATAGAAGGCAAAAAAGTAATGGATTAAGTTTCTGTGTAATTTTCATAGTGCTCATAACTAATTTAAGTAAACTAATTTAGCAATTTATAACACGTTTAATTCTTGAAGTTAATTTATTTTTTAACATTCCTATTTAATAACTTTTTTCAACAAAAAAATATCATAAATATAAATTTAAAAATGGATTTTTATTTTTTGAGTAAAAATTCCATTGGAATGTGTAGTCGCTTTTTCCATGCATTTTCAGAATGATTTTCGCCTTCAAACTTTTGAGTTGTCCAATTTTCTTTAGTAAAACCTTTTGATTGCATAATTTCATCAACTTTGGCTTGTAAGGGTGGATACATTGCATCAAGATCAACAGTACCGTAGTCAAAATAGATTTTATTATTCTTTGGCTCAGGTAATTTTTCTTTTAAATAAATGTAAAAAGATTCCGGAATTGGGTTGTTTTCTGCCTCAAAAGTTCCCGGCCAATGTGTTGATATGCATGCTGCACCTTGAAAAATATGAGGATATTCACAAATGGCATACAACGAAATTAGCCCGCCCATGCTTGAACCGGCTATAAAAGTGGCTTCTTTGTGTTTAAAGGTGGAATAGGCATTGTCTATAAAAGGCTTCAATTCTTCAACAATAAATTTTAAATAATTATCTGAAGTTGGTTTGAACTCTTTAGATAAACCAATTTTTTCTAATGAAAGGCCAACTTTTTCTTTGTCTTCTGTAGATAAATTTTCATACGGTTTTTGAGGAAAATATTCTTGATGCCTATTTTCCTTGGTGTTCCAAATACCAACTACGATTGTGTTTCTTATTTTTCCTTCGCGGAAGAGTTTTGTCAAACATTCATCAACGCCCCATTCTGTTTGATTAAATGTTATGCCAGCATCAAAAAGCATTTGTCCGTCATGCATATATAAAACGGCATATTTTTTTTTAGGAGAATAATTTTGCGGAAGCCAAACACCAACATTTCTTGGTTGCACATTTTTTGATGCAAAGTTTTCATAGAGTTCTAAAAGTCCATATTTTACTGTTATTTTTTGAGCAATAGCAGAGGTAAAACACAAGCAAATGAGTAGTAGTAAGAATATTTTTTTCATTATTATCTTTTTAAAGAAAAGTGTCCTTTGGCTGATCTTCCATCTTCAAATTGAATGGAATACCAATAATCATCTGCAGGAAGTGGAGTACCATTAAAAGTTCCGTCCCAACCTTCTCCGGTGGTTCCTATTTGTTTGATTAATTTACCGAAACGGTTAAAAATATAAATAATCGAATTAAAGTTATATTTTTCGTTTGCACCTCTAATTTTCCAAGTGTCATTATACCCATCACCGTTTGGAGTGAAAAATTTTGGAACTCCCAAAACAGCAATTTCTTGTTCTACAATTCCGCAGCCATTCGTGTCTTTTACGTAAACAGTATAAATTCCGGCAATCACATTTTCAAAAATATTCGAAGTTTGATATAATCCGTTAGCAGAATCTAGGCTGTAAACATAATCACCAGTACCAGTTACAATAATTGTTACTGTGTTGTTTTCTACTAAATCTACAACAATTATATCGCTAAAAGTAGCAGGTTGCGAGTAAACGATTTCAACAGTTCTTTCTTGTATACATCCTAATGAATTTGTTACTATAACTTTATAAAAACCATCTTCATCAACGGTTAATTCATAGTTTGTTTCATTAACAATAATTACATCATTGCGATACCATTGATAGGTAAAGTCTGAAATATTTCCTTCTTTTAGACCGGCATCAAACGTAATCGAATCAACTCCAAAACAAATTATTTCTGTAAAACCATCTTCTAATTGTGGTAAAGGATGAACAATGAAATTGATGTTTGTTGAAGCAGTGCAATTTGCATTCAATGTATTCGTAATAACAGCCGTAATCGTTTGTGTTTTAGTTTCAAACGTTGACGGAAGCGGATTAATCTGAATTCCATCTTCATCAAAATAAGTGATAACCATTCCGGTTTGGCTTCCTAGCAAAGAGCTTTCAAAAGTTGTAGTACTAAAACCATACGAACCATCTTCTACACCATCAACATCACAACTAATTTGGTCTGGAATTGTGTTTGCTATAAACGGAAGTTTATCGACTACAAAAGTTAAAGTTGTTTCTTCAGAACATGGACCGTCCGGATCTTGTGTGGTTGCATTGGTTACAAAAATTCTAATAGTTTGCGAAGCCGTTAAGAAAGGATTTGGTAACGGACTTGGTAACGGAACATTGTTTTCATCAAAATAAGTTATGATAAAATCAGTTGGATTTTGAGTTCCTAATAAATCAGTAACAATAGTAGATGTGTCAAAAGGAAATTCTCCATCTTGATCATCGTCACATTTAATGATATTCGGAATTTGATTTAATGTTGGTAGAGGTTCAACGGTTAATTCGATAAATGGACCTAATCCATAGCAAGCATTATCCAAAGTGCTATCGACCCGAACCCAAATTTGTTGAAATCCAGGAAAGTCACTATTCCTATAATTATTGATGTTAGTAATTTCTAATGAGTTACCATTTATGTCAGTTTCTGCCAAAGCATCGGCTTCCGTTTTGTAGTATTTTATTGTAAATGGTGTGGAAGAAGGTAAAATCGCAATCAAATCACTGGTAACACTACTAAAGTCAAAAGTAGAAATTCCATCTCGATCATCATTAATTGTATCAACAAAATCATCACATTTGGCAAAAGTTCGTAAAAAAGTATTCGGGATTTGTGTTGCAGAAACGAATACATTTATTTCTCCAACTTCATAACATCCCAATGCATTTACAACACGAACCCAAACCGTTGAATTTCCTGTGTTGAAAGCCAATGGATTTGTAATTTGAAGTGAAGAATCATTATTTTGTGCAGCAATTTGTGTTGTAAAATAGGTAAACGTTTCATTAGCAAAGTTGGATGAAATTACATCGTTTTTTTGAAGTAAGTTTACATCAGAAATTCCATCAATAGAAAAATCGTCGTCACATTGCACAATTGAAATTGGCGACGTTAAGATAGGTGAAGGATTAATTGATAAAATAGCATCTGCAGAAATTAATTCGCAACTATTGCCAATTCTGTTCAAAATTACACGATAGCGATAATTGTTCATCGAATTAACAGCACCATTTATTTGCAAAACAGCAGAAGTAGTTCCGTTATAAGTTGTGTTGTTTGTAATGTTATTCCAAGTTGTTCCGTTGTCTGTACTCAACTGCCATTGATAACTGTCTGAAATTGTTGCGTTTAATGTAAAGCTTGCATTTTGATAGTTACAAGTTGTTTGGTTTGTTGGTTGCGTAGAAATTTCAATTGGAGCAGCAATGATGTAATTTTGATTTGGTGTGGTATATCCTCCTGAGCCTAAAACAATTCCGTTTGCATCAACAGAAACAGTTGTATTTCCTACTAAACCATCTCCGTTTAAGTCTGAAAATCCGGCTTCTATAACATCTTTACACAAATCACCATCACTATCTAAGGAAATATAATTTGCAATTCCGTTTGCGTTTGTATCGGCAATAGTATAATTTAAAACACCACTATTTGGATTAGTTTCTAACGAAGAAAATAAACCATTTGTGCCAAAATTAGTACCATCAATAACACCATTAAAATCAGCATCAGGAGCATTTGAACCCGATTCGTTTAAATCATAAATTCCATCATTATCACTGTCTAAATCTAAATAATTAGGAATGCCATCTCCATCTGTATCAGTTGGAGTTAATCCAAGTCCGTAGGCATCACTTATACCATCATTATTCAAATCATCTGAGGTAAAAGGAATAAAATTTTGACCTTGGGCTTCAATGTTATCAGGAATACCATCGTTATCGCTGTCTAAATCTAATGTATCTGGAATTCCATCGCCATCAGTATCTTTTGGAACACAAGTGGCGATAAATTTGAAAGTTGCTTTTGATGAATTATCAGAAATATTTTTGTGTGTTATGGAAATATAATCAGCTAAATTAACCATGAATTTAAAAGTCCCCGAACCTGCTGCCAGCGGAACAGCATCCTTTAATCGGAAACGAATTTGAAATGAAGAATATTCCGTAACATCGTTTTCAAAAATTCCGTCATAATTAGTATCAACTAACAATTGCCCGTTTGGATTGAGTAAGGTAATTGTCTTATTTACAGAAGTTTCTATAATAAATTCTCCGGTAGAAGAAAGTAAATCAATAGTGTTTGCTACTAAAACATATTCCATTGATAAGCTAATTGGTTGAGCAAAATCTAATCGATACGAAACTGTATTATCTTTTCCATCTGCGGGTTGAGTGACAAAATTTCCATCATTATTTCCAACTAAAGGTTGTGCAACTGCAGCATTTAGGCCTCCAGTTGTAATTGTTCCGGTAAAAGTGTTGTTGTAATTTCCAACGGCAATTGAACCTAAAGCCGTATTTGTTAGATTAATATCTTGGTTGCCAAACGATTCAGTACAATTGGCAATTCCGTCATTGTCTAAATCTTGATCAATATTATCGTTAACGCCATCGTTGTCGGTATCGATCGGACAAGCACTGACAGGAATTTCATCCGATACCAGCGTTAAAGTAGTGGTGCAACCTACAATTGTGGCAGAGAGATAATATAATCCGGGTTGATCGGGTTTATAATTGGGTTGAGTTGGACTGTTATCAGGATCAACTTCATCAATTGGTGAGCCATTAAAATACCATTGATACGTATCAAAAGGAGAAAGCGTATTTACCGATAAACTAACATTTGGAATACAATTAGATGAGTTTACATCTAATCGATTGAATGATATTTCAGGTTGAAAAGTAAAACCAGAGTAATAGCCGCCATAGGTTGCAGCATTATTAGAACCAAAATAAGATAAATATAATTGCTTATCAGAAAAAACAGAAATGTTTCCGGTTAGTCCTACAATTTGATAGGTTTCATAATCAGAATTTCCTGTAATTGAAAAAGGTCCTTGCACATTAATTCCTACCGGAAGCGAAGACAACGTATAATCTATTCCGTTTACAATAAAATTCAATTCTGCACCGGTTTCTGTCACAATATTAATTCCGCTGTTTGTGGTGTAGGATATATTTCCAATTAAATTAACTAACGGAATATTATCAATAATTTTTGGTGTTTGACAACTTAATGGCGGTACAAAATACATTTCTTGATTTGCCTGAATGGCTCCACCAACACATTGATATGCAAATACATTTTTAGATGTTTGCACATACATATTGCCGTCAGGGCTATAAAAACTACCATCAATTGCTAAATATTCGCCAGCATTTATTGTTTGAAATATGCTTCCATTTATTGAAATTTCTGTAGCATTTTCATGGGCAACAATCAAAGCTCTTTCGGTTAAATCATCACCAAATCCTCTTACAAAAATATATTCTGTCCCTGTTCTCTCTGCTGAAACAATTTGGTCAATTCCTAAATCTAAATTATTGTCAACATTTCCATTAGTTCCTGCAAAGGAACCACAGTTAACCACAATTGGTTTATCTGAACTAACCAAAGATCCAATTAATCCATCTCGATTTGCAAAAGTTGGACCGGTTACAGCAATCACATAGCTTTCTCCACGATTTAGAATTACATCTGCTGGAGCATTTCCAACACCAGCATTACCAATTAATTGAACACCGGGTTTAATGTCGTCAAAAGACACAGTTGTATTATTTTCAGTTGCCAAAACTGAAATAAATGTAAGATGATTATTTGTGTAACCAAAGTTTGATAAACCAGTATTAATGAAGGCTCCAATTCTAAAGTCTGTTCCAAGTCCGGCTAATCCTTTTGAGACAATTCCACTAGCTTGATTGTTTTCGTTGGATGCTGTGAATCGAATGGCTACATAAATTTGATCTTCTGCTTCAATAATGTATCCCTTATTATTAAAAACAGTATTTAGATTTCCTGTAGAAACAAATAAAGAGGTGTTATCTCCAAATCCAATATTATACACATAGGGTTGATCTCTGGAAACAGTTCCGTTTACCGTATTTCCACCAATAGAATTGATCGTAAAATTAACCGGTGTTAAACTTGGCGAAGAAATATAAATAAATTGATTTTGAATAGGTTGAATACTTGCTCCGGTAATGGGTGGTATGTAATGCGTTTTACTGAATTGTGCAAAACAATTCAACGTAAATAATAGAAAAAATATAGCAATTTTTTTCATTTTTCTTTTTCAAAGGATAACAAAGATAACGAATTATCTTTTCAGTGCGAAGTGTCCTTTGATGATTCTTCCGTCTTCTAAAAATAATGTAAACCAATAATCAGAAGAAGGAAGTTGTGAACCAGAAAATGTTCCATCCCAACCAGTTCCGTTGGAGCCAATTTGTTTTAGTAATTTTCCGTAACGGTTGAATATGTATATTTTGGCATACGATTGATTGAGATTTTCAATCTTCCAAAAATCATTAATTCCATCACCATTTGGAGTGAAAAATTTAGGATAATCAAGCACAAAGATGGATTCAAAAGTGGAATCACAACCATTCAAATCATTAATTGTGATGGTATATTCGCCTGCACCAACATTGTAAAAAACTGGACTTTCTTGAAAATAACTTCCATCAATTGAAAAAACATAATTCCCTATACCGGTATAATTGATTTGAATGGTATTATTATTTCCTTGAAAGTCATTTATTGAAATAGAAGTAATTGTTGCCGGGCCGGAAGCTGTAACCAAAAAAGTTTTTTGAGCTAAACAACCATCAATATTACTAACTACAACTGTATAAGTTCCGGGTTGAGAAACTGTAATTTCCGGAGTTGTTTCACCATTATTCCATACATAACTTTCAAAAATAGTATTCACACCAATTGTTATCGATTCATTTTCGCATAGAAAAAGTTCTTCGTTTTCAAAATTAGCCGGTTCAAATGTTTTGATATTTATTGTGATGGGAATAATACCAAAACAACTCACTCCGTCCGTAATTCGTGCAAAAATAATTTCTTCAAAAGCTGTTGAATTCGTGAAAGGTGAAGCTATTTGATTGGTTCGAACTTGAGCATCACCTTCCGATTGATAATAATATACTAACAAACCTGGTGCAAAATTTGATAAAACTGTTGGAGAAATTTCAGTATTCAGATCGATGGAAGTTATTCCGTCTTGAACTGCATCACCATCGCAAATAGCAAACGAAGCAATCGTTACAGTACTTGTTGAGGTTGAAAGCGTTACTTCCGAAACTCCAAAACACCCAAAATTATTTTGTAATCGGGCATAAATTACCTGATTAACACTTGTGTTTTGAAAAGATGAAAAGTTTGCAATTGAACTTACATTATTTTCAGCATCTGATTGTGTGAGATAATAAAAAGGTGAACCAACATTTGTATTTGCCCCAATCACAGCCGCATTTGCATCGTTTAAATTGAACAAGGCCAAACCATCTCCATCCGAATCACATTGTGTAATAGTTGTGTTGTTTGGAATTGGATTCGTACTAAATTCTATTTCAATTTCGCCAAAAGAAGAACAAGTTGGATTAAAAATAACTTCTACTTCATAAAGTCCAAATTCATCTATCAACAACGTTGGATTGGTTTCGCCCACTAATTCAATCGTATTTCTAAACCATTTATAACCAATTGCAGTTGCATTTGTTGCATCTAAAAGTAAAGTATCATCAGGACAAAGCGGATTTCCGGTAGAAATTAATCGGTCTACACCCAAATCGGTTTCAACAGAAAAACTTCCACCACCTAAAAAAATAGCTGAATCATATAAATTATTTCCTTGGTCAGCAATGACTAATTTAATGTGATACAAAACACCGGGCGTAACAGTGCTTTCGGCTTTTAAAACTTTGGTTTGACCATTGTAATTTGTAGGATGTTCGTTTCCGTTAAAAGCATCAAAATATTCTTCGTTGGCTGGCGTACAAATGGTTCCTGAACCTCGAACAGTTGGTATTTTTACGGGGATATTGGTGCCGGGAACAACAGCAAGATTGGTATAATTTGATGAGCTGGCTTCTTTCAATAAAAAAGCGAAACCATCCGAAAAATTACATTGATTTGGATTTGGATTGGATAAATATTGTTCTGATGAAAAGATATATTCAAAACTTACTTTGTTAGCAAACGGAAGAAAATCAAATTCGATAACGGTTGCATTAATCGTATTTCCTTCATTAATTGCTTGTTCCAAATCTTGGTCACCTTGCCAAGAACTTGGTCCTTCACTCAGCAAATTTGAATTGGGACCAACCGCAGAAGCAGCTCTTCCTGTGGAAATGATAACACCATCTGCAAATGGAAAAGAACTACCGGCACCATTGAAATAACCATAGCTATTTCCGCTCGTAAAAGCCCAGCCGGAAACCGAAATATTCGACACATTAGCACAAGAAGAATTGATTAGAATATTTTCTACTAAATCTTCAACGGTTCGGTTGTCATCAACCTGAATGTATTGTGCTGTGATGCTTTGTGAAAAAGCAATCGAAAAGAATAGAAATAGAATGTTTTTAGCAAACTTCATAGCGTTTGCAAAGATACTACAAATCTCTTTTCTGAAGAATTTTATACGACATTAACACAAATATAACAATCCAGCAAATTACAATGAGCATGGAATACCAATGAACGCCGTAATCTTTTACGTTTGGAACACCACCAATGGTTTCTTCTATGTTTTTAATAACACTTAAACGAGTGAAAGGTTCTTTTATCAAATTTGACATGGATTCCAAAGGTAAAAATTGAGCGATAGTATCAGCCGTATCAGAATTTTTAAAGATTCTCCATTTCATAACGCCAATGATTATTCCTTCAATAATATTCCATACAAACAAAAAACCAATTGCAAAAGCGGATCTTTTTACCAATATTCCTAAGAATAAACAAAAAGAGAAAAAGGCAGTCAGTTTCAAGAAGTAGGCGAGAATATATTCTAAATCTGAAAAAATAATACCGATTTCATTATACGATGAAAAACTTAAACCTAATAGCAAACTCATGATGAAAACGAAAATTGTTGAACCAACTGAAAATGCTAAAACGGTTAAAAATTTAGATTGAATGAATTCTTTCTTACTTAAACCATCAATTAAATTCTGTTTTAATGTTCCGTACGTATATTCGTTTGCCATCATCGAAACGATAACAATGGCAAGGAAAAATTTTAAAATAGCCGCAATATACGTGTTGAAATGCCAGATATATGGGAAGTTGAAAATACCTTGTTCGGCAATTCGCAATTCAAAATTCCCTATGTTAAATTTTATGGAAGCAATTAACGCAATGAAAGAAAGAATAACAAAATAAGAAATCGTTAGTATTCTACTCGCTTTGTTTTTCCATATTTTTTGAAATTCTATTTGAAGAAGACGTATCATAAAAAGGTGATGGGTTATTGGTAATGGGTAAAAGGTTTAGTTATTATTAGTCAATTGTAAAAATTGTTCTTCTAAACTGTGTTTTCTTTTGACTAAATGATTGAGGTAAATTCCTTTATCAACTAAATATTTATTCATATCTTTTGCTTCCAAAGCTGATTTTAAATAAACAACTAATTTACCTTCTTCCATTTCCATTTTTTCTATGGAAGGATGATTTTGCAAAGCTGACTTTAATTCATTTAAATTATCTGATTGAAGTTCAAAAAACCCTTCGTTTGAAATCATTCCGTCCACTTTTCCTGAATATAAAATTTCGCCTTTTCGAAGAACTAAGACGTGACTACACACTTTTTCTACTTCATCCAAAAGGTGTGAAGCTAACAAAATAGTAGTTCCTTGTGAAGCAATGGTTTTGATAATATCACGAATTTGACGAATGCCTTGCGGATCTAATCCGTTTGTTGGTTCATCTAAAATTAAAATTTCTGGGTCGTTTAATAGTGCAGAAGCAATTGCCAAACGCTGTTTCATACCTAATGAAAAAGTTCTGAATTTGCTGTCTTTTCGATCTAAAAGTCCAACGACTTCCAATTTTTCAATGACTTTGGTATTCGGAGTTCCTTTGATTTTACAAACTAATTCCAAATTTTCTTGGGCAGTCATATAAGGGTAAAAGTTGGGGCGTTCGATGATGGCTCCCACTTTTTTGAGAGCTTCGTGCGTTTCCATCGCACCGCCAAACCATCGGTATTCTCCGGAAGTTTTGTTCACAACATTCAATACAATTCCTAACGTAGTCGATTTTCCGCTGCCGTTTGGACCGAGAATTCCGTAAACATTTCCTTTTTTTATTTCAAGCGAGACGTTTTTAACCGCATGAACGGGGCCGAATCGTTTGTTCAGATTTTCGATAGTGAGAATAGTTTCCAAGATAAATTGTTTAATCGTTATTGATAGGACGACTAAGATAGCAATTTGTTACGGATGTTTCTTGAAAAACCTTATTTTGAATTTTTACAACTGAATTTGCCTTCTGGTGAAAATCATATTCAGCGTTTCATTAATATCACGAAGTTCGGGTGTTAATGAAATCAAACGACCTCTTGTGTCTTCGGTCATTTGTTTTCCGCAACAGCGACATTGGTATTCGCTAAAATGATTTGTGATTTTACGCGAAGAACGATACTTGTGCCCCAAAACGGAGCAAATTACGGAAGTGGCAGAAACGGAATTGTTGGTTGTGTAGGTTTTCATAAATGTGGTATTTAATTTGTGGTTAGCGAAAACTACAAAAACATAGATGAAGTGCCAAAAAAAGTCGATAAACTGATTGAAATTTTAATTTTAAGACATAAAAAACTTACAAAATTGAAGGAATAAAAAAATCCTCAACCGTTTTAACTGATTGAGGATATGTTAATTATGATTTTTGTTCTTTATTAAAATAAACCAAGTAATAATACATTTGTTTTTCTTCGTCCCAACCTTTTTCAACAAATTTTTCGGCACTTTCTGGGTTGATGAAATCAAGTTTAATTTGAATGTTAGTGTCCAAATTAATCACGTTTTTAATTTTCTTTCTTGCATCGGAAACGGCAGCATTGGCAATCGGGAAATTGGTTACATCTTCGATGCTGTATTTTTCGCCTTTGTCCACTTTATAACTTTTGAATTCAGGAATCAAGTCAGGATTATCCATAACTTCATTCAAGAAATTAGTTTCTTCAAATTCATCGTTCTTAGCAAAATAATTTACCGAACGATTCATAAACATTACTTCTTGTTTTTTGTCTTCAGCAGGAAATACTACATCTTTTGCAAAATCCTGACAAAATTTCAAGTACTTTTTGGTGATAAAATTTTCATCTTGAAAAGCATCAACGCTTAAAAAATGTTCCAACCAATAACGAGCATCATATCGATTACTGTCTACGGTCAAAATTTTATAACCTTCGTCTTTTTTATAATTGAAAATCAAACAACCTTTATCTAATTTATTCAAATTGATGCCGTGTTGAAGCAACATTTCTAAATTCGTTCCTTTTTCTTCAAACTGTAAAAAGTCTGATTGCAATTCACTTTTAAATACACCAATCGCATCAACTTGATTGTTATCAATGGTCAAATTTGTAAAATGAACCACGTAAACTTCTCCGTTTTTAATGTGCGGATGATTGGATTGTTCAAACAAATGTTTCGTAATTTTCTTTGAAACATCGTGAACATTGGATGGATTTTCAAAAACTTCTGAAGCCAATTTGAACATATCATTGTATTCCAAATCTACTTCGTGAGCAAATTGATAATAGTTTTCTTCTTTCTCACGAAACGATTTCAGGAAAAACTCTTTCAATAAAGGCGTAATTTCGTCATTGGTTTGATACGGTTGTTCCGATAAAAAAATAGCTTCGTTACGGCTTTTGTTTCCAACTCTGTGGATGGAAAGAGATTCGATGTGGGCGTTGAAAAGGTTGATCATATTTTTTAGTTGCTGAGTTGCTGAGATACTGAGTTGCTAAGTTTTACTTTGATTCTTCAATTTTTTTGATGAATGAAACAAGCATAGCTTCTAGTTCTCTACTGAACTCGTATAATTTGTTAAATTGATTTTCGTTTAAATAATTTATGTTTTTTGCAATCTCAATTTGGGTTTGATATTCAAAAAGTGAACTTAATGAAATTTTTAAAAATCGTAAAAATTCTTTATTTCCATCTCTTCCAAATCCTTCTGCAATGTTACTAGGAATCGAAATTGAACTTCTTCGAATTTGTGATGTTAATCCAAAAATTTCTTCTTTTGGGAATTCTTTTGTGGATAAATAAGTTTCTGTAACCAATGACATTGATTTTTGCCAAATGAGTAAAGATCTGAAATTTTTCATGCTTATAATTGTTTTAAATGGTTTATATATTTTATTTTCAGCTACTCAGCTACTCAGCTACTCAGCTACTCAGCTACTCAGCTACTCAGCTACTCAGCTACTCAGCTACTCAGCTACTTAATTCCAGTTTTCTTCAAAACCAAAATCCTCAAACGAATCATCTCCGCCTTCAAACATATCCAAATCGTCTTCGTCTAACTCGTCTTCAAATTCGGAGAATAAAGAGTCTTCATCTGCCTCAAAAGTGGGGTCGTTGGCTCCAAGCGGCATTAATCCGTGTGAAAACAATAGATCGGGGTATGTTGCTCCAATTTGTTTTTCTTCAATGGCGGCTAATTCAACTAAAAACGTCCACATATTTAGAAAATCATATACATAAATGATTTTGGTTTGCTTTTCATACAGCATATCCTCCAGCGACAAATCGCTCATGATTCGCATTTCGCCGGGAACATCGCCAGTATCAAAAAGCGGAATTTCATCTTCTTGATTCCAGTTGTCATCACAGGTGTAAAAAGAAGCCATTTCACTTCCGTCAAAGCCAAAAGCATTCACAATCGCATTGTGTAAATCTTCTAAAGTATCGCTGTTTTCAATGGCTAAATCTCTAAAAACATCTTCTTCGTTGTCGAGTATTACTCGTAATTTGTAAATCATCTTCGTTGCATTTTTACGGAAGGCAAAAGTAACGATTATTTACGATTTATGTGGGAAGATTTGTTTTTTGTTGATAAGATTTTGGATTATAAAAGTTGATGATTTTTAGCGTGCAACAACAACATTATTGTCTTAGCATCTTTAATTTCTCCATTATAGACCATTTTCAAAGTTTGGTTAAAATCTAGTTCTAAAACTTCAATGTATTCGTGTTCAGTTGCTAATCCGCCGCCTTCACTCACTTTCATTTCCGGTTGGTATTCGGCAGTAAAAAAGTATAAAATTTCTGTGACAGCTCCGGGCGACATGTAGGCTTCAAATACTTTTTTTACGTCTTGAATACGGTAACCGGTTTCTTCTTCGGTTTCGCGTTTGATGCAGTCTTCGGGATTTTTTTTATCTAACAATCCGGCACAAACTTCAATCATCATACCGCTTTCATTTCCGTTTAAAAAAGTGGGTAAACGAAATTGACGGGTTAAAATAACGGTTTGTTTAGCTTTATTGTATAACAAAATTGCCGCACCGTTTCCGCGATCATACACTTCTCTGCGTTGGATTTCGGGTTCACCGTTTTCGGGAGTAAATTCGTAGGTAACTTTGTTAAGAAGATACCAATTATCGGAAAGTAATTCGGTTTTGGTGATTTGGATTTTTGGGTTCATTGAGCTTATTTTCTGGTTTTACAAATATCATAAACTTAAACGAAGAAATGAAGTTTTTATTCGATTTGATATAACTAAAAATTTAAACCATTAAGTAGTTAAGGTTCATTAAGTTTGTAACATTTATACAATAAACCTTAATGAAAAAGGCTTAATTTTCTTAACTTCTTAATTGTTAAAAAAAATAATGTCATAAAACACAATTCATCCATCATTTTTTACAACTCAGCAACATTCAATTTTAAAATTCTGTAGTTTGAAGCAATTTTGTCTCATCAAAATCAAACAAAATGAAATCTATTATTACTTTTTTACTTTTTATCATAGCAATGCAAAGCAATGCACAATCTGAAATTTCGGGAAAAATTACTGATGAAAAAGGAATCGCCATTCCCGGTGCAAACATTTATTTAGAAGGAACGTATGACGGAGCTTCATCCGATGAAAATGGAAATTTTACATTTTCAATTTCAGAAACGGGAACTAAAATAATTGTGGTTAGTTTTCTTTCGTTTGAAACATTTAAAAAGGAAATTGATGTAAACAATTTCAAAAATCAAACCATAAAACTCAGAGAAAGTGTCAATACGTTGGATGCTGTTATAGTTACTGCCGGAACTTTTGAAGCAGGTGATAAAGCCCGAGTTTCTGTGCTAAAACCTTTAGACATTGTCACTACAGCCGGTGCAGCCGGAGATATCATCGGAGCTTTAAATACCTTGCCAGGAACTCAAACTGTCGGAGAAAGCGGACGTTTATTCGTTCGAGGTGGTGAAGCCGATGAAACCCAAACGTTTGTTGACGGACTTCGAGTAGCTCAACCATACGGTGCAACGGCACAGAATTTACCAACCCGCGGACGTTTTTCACCCTTTTTATTTAACGGAATTTCGTTTTCAACAGGAGGTTACAGTGCCGAATTTGGTGAAGCACTTTCGAGTGTGTTGACATTAAATACGATCGACGAACCAACACAAGAACAAACCGATATTTCGTTGATGACCGTTGGATTAGGAATCGGAAATACGCAAAAATGGAATAAAAATTCGTTGACTTTTAATGCGGCTTACATCAATTTAGAACCCTATCAAAAATTGATTCCGCAAGCAGTTGATTGGAATAAACCTTATCAATCGTTAGCCGGAGAAATGGTTTATCGTTATCAATTTAAGAATGGATTATTGAAAGTTTACGGAGCTTTTGATGTGTCGCAATTTGATATTAATCAGGAAGATATTAACCAGCCAGAGAAAGTTCGATTTGATTTAAGAAATGATAATTTTTATGGAAATGCTTCATACAAAGGAACGTTTGGCAGCAATTGGAATCTTCACACAGGATTGAGTTATGGTTTAGGTGTGAATAAAATCGGAATCAATTCTGATCAAGTTGAAAATGATGAAAATGCCATTCATTTAAAAATGAAAGTTGGTAAGAAAATCACCGAACGAATTAAAATTACAGCCGGAGGGGATTATTTTGTGACTGATTTTGATGAAAAATTTACTGAATTTGAAGGAGAAACTTTTAATGTAGGTTATCAAAATTCTATTGCTGCAGCTTATGCTGAATCAGATATTTTCTTTAGTAAAAAATTAGCGATGAAAGTAGGAGCAAGGGCTTCGCAAAACAGCTTGTTGGATGAATTCCGACTTTCGCCTAGAGCTTCTTTTGCTTATAAAGTTTCAAAAAACGGACAATTTTCATTTGCTTATGGCGATTTTGTTCAAACTCCAAGAGCAGATTATATCAAATATTCGGATGATTTTCAATCGGAAAAAGCAAGTCATTTTATTTTAAATTTTCAACATAACAAAGATGGTCGTTTATTTAGAGCGGAGGCTTATTATAAAAAATATGACGATTTAGTGAAATTTGATACAGAAACAGCTCAATTTAATTCGGCTTTCAACAACGAAGGTTCCGGTTTTGCCAAAGGAATTGATATTTTTTGGAGAGATAATAAAACCTTCAAAAACACCGATTATTGGGTTTCGTATTCGTACATCGATTCAGAACGTGATTATTTGAATTTTCCAAACCAAGTTACGCCAAGTTTTATTGCTAATCACACATTATCCATTGTTACCAAACATTGGTTTGAAGATTGGAAATCGCAAATTGGGTTTTCGTACACTGTTAATTCCGGTCGACCTTACAATAATCCAAATGAAATGGAATTTATGAATGGAAAAACAAAAGCTTTTCAAAACTTGAGTTTCAATTGGGCTTATTTGATTTCGCAGCAAAAGATTTTGTATTTCTCGGTTTCTAATATTATTGGAACTGATAATGTTTTTGGATATCAATACGCCAATTCACCGGATATGAATGGCCAGTTTCAACGTAGAGCTATCGGTCAACCTGCAGATCGATTTTTCTTTGTAGGTTTCTTTTGGACGATTAGCGATAATAAGAAAACGAATCAATTGGAGAATTTGTAGGCTGAGATGCTGAGTTACTGAGATGCTGAGTACCTGAGTTTTTTACAGTCAATTTTCTCAGCAACTTATCCACTCAGAATCTCAGTAACTCAAAAAATCAATTCATCCCAAAAAATCAACAACTCAGTCAAACTCTTTTTTAAAACCTGATTTTATGACGGAAATTTGACTCATCAAACTAACAACATTAAACAATTTTAAATCATCTTAAACAATTTAAACTTTTATATTATGACAAAAATTATCATTACCATCGTATTACTTGTAACATCGCAATTATTCTCACAAGGTCAATTTGAACAAGGAATGGGAAAAGCTTTCTCACTTTGGGGAGAAGGAAAAAACACAGAAGCTTCAGCTATGTTTGAACGAATTGCTTCGGCCGAAAAAGACAACTGGCTACCAAATTACTATTTAGCTTTAGTAAACACAACTACCGCTTTTGCAACGAAAGACAAAGATCAAGTGAATGTGTTATTAAGCAAAGCTCAATCTGCGTTGGATGTGGAGTTGAACAAATATCCAAACAATGCAGAATTGTTAGTGATGCAAGCCATGATTCACACAGCTTGGATAGCTTTTGATCCAATGACCAACGGAATGAAATTATCCGGAAAAGTAATGGAAATCTATGCAAAAGCAGAACAAATTGAGCCAAATAATCCAAGAGTTGTGTTTAGTAAAGCCGAATTTGAAATGGGTTCTGCCAAATTTTTCGGAACAGATACTAAACCAATCTGTGCTCAAATTGAAAAATCTATCGAACTTTTTGCTACTTTTAAACCTCAAACGGTTTTTCATCCAAAATGGGGATTAGAAAGAGCACAAGAAGCTGCAAAAGACTGTAAACAATAATAACAAATGCAAAAGTATATCAAAGAATTTCCCAGAGCAACCTGGATTAGTGTGAGCGTTTTTTTAGTGCTTGTCTTAATTCGTTTTTTAATGGGCGAAAAAGTAATTTTCGACAACAATTTACTTGTAAATTTTGGCTACACAATGCTTTATGGTTATTTTTTATACTTTGCTAACAGTTTTGTTTTTAGTAAATTAGATGATGTTTTTAAAAACAATCGATTTACAAAAGTGCGACTTTTCGTTGGTGCATTTGCTTCATTTTTAATTACACTTTTGGTTATTTTTTTATTGCGGATTTTAGAAGATGTTATTATTGAAAATAAGTCTTTTAACGATTTTCTAGCCAATGAAAATCCCGGTAATTATATCGTTGCAATGGTCATCACACTCATTGTTACACTTGCCATTCATGCCTTTTATTTTTACAAAGATTATCAGGAAAACAAAGTAAAAGAACAAAAAGTAATTGCCGGAAATGCCTCTGCACAATTTGAAAGTTTAAAAAATCAAATCGATCCGCATTTTTTGTTTAATAGTTTAAATGTGTTGAGTTCATTAATTGAAGAAAATCCGGAGAACGCACAAAAGTTCACCACTTCTTTATCCAAAATTTACAGATATGTTTTGGAACAAAAGGACAAAGAATTGGTTTCGATTCAGGAAGAATTAGCCTTTGCAAAAACGTATATGAACTTGTTGAAAATGCGATTTGAAAACAGCATCACCTATGAGTTGCCAGAGAATTTTGATAACGAAGAAGCCAAAGTGGTGCCATTGTCGTTACAATTGCTTTTAGAAAATTGCATCAAACACAATGTGGTGAGTGAGAGTAAACCGTTGCATATCAAAATTTATATTGAAAACAACTTTTTAGTAGTTGAAAACAATTTACAAAAAAAAGAAATTTTGTCCGATAGAAAAGGGGTCGGATTACAAAATATAGTGAGTCGTTACGCCATTTTAACCAAAAGAAATGTGTTAGTAGAAGAAAAAGAAAACACATTCAAAGTTTTATTACCTATTTTAACTAAACAAATTACAATTATGGAAACACAAAATATATACAACGAAAATTTAGCCTACCAACGAGCAAAAGACAAAGTAGAACAATTAAAAGGATTTTATGGAAATTTAATTTCGTATTGCATCGTAATTCCGGTTTTGATTTTAATTAATTTGAGAACAATAGACTTTCAGTGGTTTTGGTTCCCAATGTTAGGGTGGGGAATGGGCTTAATCTTTCACACACTCGAAACATTTGGCTACGGAAAATCATGGGAAGAACGCAAAATTCACGAATTAATGAACAAAGAAGATAACAACTCAAAAAAATGGAAATAGTCATGGAATCAAATCAATTTGATGTAGAAAAGTATCAAAAAGCCAAAAAACGTGTCAAAGAAATCAAAGGTTTCTATGGTCATTTAGCGAGTTTTATTTTAGTGATTTTGTTTTTGGCTTTTCTCAATTTTCGCTTTTCACCAGAACGCATTTGGTTTTATTGGCCAATGTTAGGGTGGGGAATCGGACTCTTTTTTCACGCTGTAGCAGTTTTTAACTTCATTCCATTTTTCGGAAAAGAATGGGAACAAAATAAAATTAAAGAAATCATTGAAAAAGAAAAAAATACCAAATGGGAATAATTTGGGCCTAATCCAGCTATTCGCTACAAGTTTTTGCCCAAAAAATAAGTTTTTGTAAGCTATAAAAAGAGCTTCTTAGGTCGCTTTTTTATAGCAACAAAACTAAATTTTTTAAGCAAAAAGCTTTCCGCTACTATCTGGGGCAGGAATTCAGTTAAAAGTAGCAGTTTTCAGTTATTAGAAGCAATTTCACAAACAGACAACAGACAACAGACAACAGAAAAACAGATAACAGACAACAGATAACACACAACAGACAACAGAAAACAGACAACAGACAACAGAAAACAAAAATATCATGAACACACAAGAAGAAATCAACTATCAAGAAGCTTTAAAACGAGTAAAAAAAATAAAAGGCTTCTACACACACGCAATTGTATATATCATTGTGAATATAATGATTGTCATAATTAACATTCAAAACCTGAACGAAGGCGAAAGTTATTTTCAGTTTAAAAACTTCATGACTGCTTTCTTTTGGGGAATTGGGTTAGTTGCCCACGGACTTTCAGTTTTCATGCCTAATTGGATCATGGGTCAAAACTGGGAAGAACGCAAAATCAAAGAATTCATGGAAAAAGAGAAAAATAAAAAATGGGAATAGTTTTCAGGTTTTGTCATTCCGCAAGATGACGAAGTCGAAATAGTAATCTCCCGCCAACGCGGGCAAAACCTTTAACCTAATTTTTTTAAAACCTATCACCAATAACCCATTACCATTAATAAATGAGAATCATCATCATCGAAGACGAAAAGCCCGCCGCCCGATTGCTTCAAAGAAAAGTTGAGAAATTAGGAATGCAAGTAGAAACAATGCTTCATTCTGTAGAAGAAGCGTTGCAGTGGTTTAATTTGAATCAACATCCGGATTTGATATTTTTAGATATTCAATTATCAGACGGATTATCCTTTGAAATTTTTGAAAAAATCGAAATCAAAAGTGCTGTAATTTTCACCACCGCTTTTGACGAATATGCGTTGCGAGCTTTCAAATTAAACAGTATTGACTATTTATTAAAACCAATTGATGAAGATGATTTATCAATTGCAATTGCGAAATTCAAAAATCAATTTCAAAAAAGTAGTATATCTTCTTTAGATTTTGAAGCCATTAAACGAATGTTAGTTAATCCCACAGAAAAAACATATAAACAACGTTTTACCATCAAAATTGGCGAACATCTAAAAATGATTTCTATTGATGAGGTGGAATGTTTTTACAGCGAAAACAAAGGAACTTATCTTCATACAGTAGACAACCGAGATTATCTTTTAGATAATACATTAGAACAATTGGAAACCGAATTAAATCCGAAAAATTTTTTCAGAGTCAGCCGAAAATTCATCATTCCATTAAAAACAATTAAAGATATTGTGGTTTATAGTAATTCGCGTTTAAAAGTTATTCTACCAACTTACAAAGCCGATGAGGTAATAGTGAGTCGTGAACGAGTGAATGATTTTAAAATTTGGTTAGAATAAAAAAAGACTGCCAAAAATGACAGCCTTTTCAAGTATAGAATTGGTTTTAATTATAATTCTTCAAAATCTTGGTTATCTCCAGCACCAGCTTTTCTCACATTGATAGTTTTATTGTTTTCATCTACAATGAAAGCAACAAACTCAACATTGTTTAAGTTCGAAATAGTGCTAGGAACAGGAACAGAAAAAGATTTCGTATAAGTCTGTCCAACTGTTGTGTTACTATTTGCAATCGTCTCACCCAATAATGGCGTTAAACATGCTTTTAATACATGATCGTGAAGAAAGTTTGAAATTGTTCCAGGACCAGTATAAAAATTTGTATAATTCACTTGGTCATAAATCAATCCGTTTTCTAAAACATAAACTACTAATCGTAAATTAGAAAAGTCTTTGCTAAATTTTACTTTCGTTTCTAAATTTAAAGTACTTCCCACAATAGAAACATCCATGGCTAAACCTAATTTAGGATTTTCACCTTGCGTTAAGTTGATAACTTGTGTAATGTTATTCTGTTCTAATGGTTGCCAACGAGTCATTCTGTTTAATAATGCTTTTGGATAACCAGACATATTAAGAATTGCTTCTAATTCTGAAGTATCAAAGTTATAAGGATCATAATTCGCATCAGCAGGATTAGAGCTTGAGCGATGTATTCCAACTGTCACAATTTTATCTGTTTGAGCACGAGCTAATTCAACAGCATGATTTACTCTCGGGCAGTTACCACACCACGTTCCGGTATAATCTTCAATCAAAACACGTTTAACAAAATTGGTTTCGGAGCCATCGTGAAAACGAATTGTTATCGGTGCAGATTCTACTCCAAGGTATTCTGCCCAAATAGTTAAATCGCCTGTTTCTGAACCTGTATAAGTATTTCCTTCAATTTGATTATCGTTTACAAATATCGTCGCTTCCTCTGTAATGTTATTTCCGGCATTGGTAGTAATAGAAAAAGTTATGGTTTCACCAATAATTTTAACAGAACTGTCAGCCGTTAAACTGATTGATTCTACTGAATCTAAAATAGTATAATCACTACTGCAAGAAAAACAGCAGATAAAAGCAACAAAAACACCTATTAAACCAAATTTATTCATTTAATTAGTTTTTTATTATTTTAACTGAGGATGTTTTTCCTTCTGTTGTTGAAAAATTTGCAACATAAATTGCTGAACTCAATTCTGATAAACTTAAATTTTGAGCACCTTCTGAAAATTTATATTCTTTTATTAATTGACCATTCAAATTAAAAATAGAAAGATTTCCGCTTTGAGTAGAATTGAATTTTAAATCACTTTTTATGGTAGTGTTTTCAATATTTATTCCTAGTGATGACAAATTTTCAAAAGAATTAACTCCTAAAAGAGGATCAAAACGATAAGTAAAATTAATTGCATCGTTTTCAAAACCAATTGGATATATAGAAAAATGTAGTTCCATTACTTCTCCATTACCCGCATTAAAATTTACAAAATGATCTCCTTGTGCAGGATTACTTTGACCCGGTGTTAAAGGGTTTTCATATTCAGGATACACTCCATTTAAAGCCACGCTTTCATAACAAGATCCTCCATAACATAATTCAAATTGTGTACCGGTTGTGTTTACAAGATTAGTACATTTTATTTTGATGTCAAGGTCTTGATTACTTGTGTTTTGAACTCTAAAATTAAGATAATTGCTTCCTGGTCCATAAGTTAAAACAGTTCCGTCTGTAATCGGTGTTCCGTCTGATTTTCTAAATACAAATTGAGAAAATGCATTCAGAAATACCATTGAAAATAAAATAGATAATGTAATTTTTTTCATTTTTGAAGTTTTAGTAGTTTACAAATCTAATTAAAAAATAGATTTAGGGAAATAAAAGGGTGTTAAATCATTAAAATTAACACCCTTTATTTAATTTATTTTACAATAATTTTGTCCGTTTTAGAGAATCTATCTCCGGCAAAATTAATTAAGTATAATCCTTTAGAAAGTGAACCTAAATTTAAAGTTGATTCACCTGATTCAAATTTATTAATTAAAACTTGTTTCCCGCTCAAATCGGTTAAAGTGATTGTCGCTGATTCAGGTAAAGAAATAGTTAGTAGTCCATTTGTAGGATTTGGATAAAATTTGATTAAAGAAGCATTGAAATCTTCAACACTTAAATTTGTATTAACACCAAATCTTCTCATGTCTGAACCTCCAAATACACCACCGCTCATTCCTGAAATTAAAACACCGTTGGCCAAAATTTGATATCCTCCTAAGCCATAGGTAGCACTATTCATACCATCACCAAAAGCATCATTAATTGTAAAAGTATAACAATCATTTGGCAAAGTTACATTAACATCTGCTTGTGGAAAAGCACCAGCAGCTGGAGCATCACCATAGGGCCCACCTTGTGCTACATTTACTCCTGCAGCATTTTTTAAATTCCAAGTTGTTTCAGAACCATATGCGTCTGTTGTAATTTTGATAGTAATGTTAGTTTGATCGGTCTCAATAGCTTTGTTGAAATTTGTAATACCAGCATTATCATTATTATTATCATCACTTGGAATAGAAATGCTCAGTGTGTTGGAAGGATTTAAAGTATAGTTATAATTTGGAAGTTGAACTATTGTGCTAGTTAATGGAGCAAGATTTCCAGACCAGTTATAAACCGAAACTTCACCAGAATTTATACTATATTCAATTGGTAAACTTGTGATAGCAGTTTGACTCATGTTTTGAATCGTTACTTTTGGACTAAGTGATGAAACACATTGCGTGCTAATCCCTTCAATACTTTTTAGTTTAACATCATTTTCAGCTAAACCAGTAAAAGTTGGTTTTGCACCATTCCCGCTAATGATTTTTTGTTGTGTTTCTGTTACAAAAGCAACTAATTCCATTTCACCAATTTCAGCAGGTATATTGTTGTAGCTCGCTGGTATAGTATAATTAAATGTTTGCGTAGTAAAAGATCCTGATGTAGTAGTTGTGATATCAGTACCCCATTGTCCAGTTAGCATGTGCACTAAACGATGTTGGTGATTATAATTATTACCCATATTTCCTCCTGTTTGAGGACCAAAAGTGTTGTTTTGTAAAAGAGCTATATTAAGTTTATTTGTGGCTACAGGGCTATTGCCAGTGTAGTAAACTTCAACAGTCACTGTTAATTCTCGAGTTTGTGCATTGATAACTCCTTGAACACCAACATTAACATAAGAACTCTGTCCTAATATTTGATTAGAAGCAGTTGCCCAACTTCCTCTATTCATAGCAGTTCCAGTTGCTTGATTTTGTGAAAGACCTGTAAAAACTGTTCGGTTAACGGTTCCTGCAGGATAACCAGCAATTCCTGCTTGATTTGCAATTCCGTTACCAAAACTTGTTCTGAAATCTGGTTGCCCAGCTCCGGGGGTTGAAAATGATCCTTGGTGAATATTAATCAAAAAAACATTGTCTGGATTTGCATTTTTGATATTATTTGCAATAGTATGCCCTTGTGGACAATAAACGCAATTGACACCTGTAAATTCTTCTAAAATAACTTTTTTGTTTTCTGGTGTAGTACTAACGAAAGTTTGACTGTTTGCAAAACCAAAAGTCAGCAAAATTGCTGTAAGTAGTGTTTTTTTCATAGTTTAGTGGTTTGTTAATTAAAGTTGTTTAGTGGTTTGTTAATTAATAGTTTAGCTAAAGTTTAATAATTCCCAAAAATATACTTTTTTTCAAAAGAATTTACATTTCATTAATTTTTTTTAAACATTTTTTTAAGTATTAAACTTAATTTGAAAGTATTTTTTTAATATTGTCCTAAATTCATAAAACAAACAATTTTTAAACTAACTACTTTTCACAAACCACAAAAAACAATGAAAAATTTTTTTATTATCCTTCTTTTTGTTGCAAGTTTAAGCCTTCATGCACAAAAACAAATGCCAAATGTTGTTTTAAAATCAAATGACAATGAATCATTTAATGTAAAAAATGACTTTAATGAAAAAGATAAATTATATGTCTTCACCTTTTGGGCGACTTGGTGTGCTCCGTGTCTCAATGAATTAGATGCTATTAAGGAAAATTATTCCGAATGGACAAAAGAAGTAAATATGGAAGTTGTTGCTGTTTCTATTGATGATACCAGAACTCAAAAACGAGTAAAACCACTTTTAAATGGAAAAAATTGGCCTTACACAGTTCTGTTAGATACTAATCAAGATTTAAAAAGAGCTTTGTCAATTGCCAACGTTCCTTATACAGTGGTTGTAAAGAATCAAAAAATTGTATATGTACACAATGGTTACAGTCAAGGTGCAGAAAAAGAGTTGTTTAATAAATTGAAACAACTTTAAAAAATGTATTTAAAAAAAATATTCGTAACAACTTTTTTAAGTTGTTCTGCTTTGGCTTTCGCTCAAATTGATTCAACAGAAGTTGAAAAAGATTACGGCAGAATTTTTGGTGGATTTGAATCCAATTCGCAATGGTATTTGAATGACAAAGGTCGAGGAATCATTCAACCGGAAGATCCAATTCGTTCAAATAATTATCTGTTTTTAAATTACCAAATTAAAGGATGGACAGCCGGAGTGCAAGTAGAAGCATATGAAAAAAATGCTTTACTAAACTACAATCCGGAATTTGAAGGAACCAATGTTGCTACTTATTTTATCAATTATAAAACCAATAAATTTGATATAACAGCCGGATATTTTTACGAACAATTTGGTAGCGGAATGCTACTTCGTGCTTGGGAAGACAGAGCATTAGGCATAAATACGGCGTTGCGTGGAGGTAGAATTATTTATCGTCCTTCTGATAATGTTAGACTTACAGGTTTGTATGGTCAACAACGAACCGGCTTTGATGTTTCTGATGGTAAGATTTTCGGTTTTGATTCCGATTTTCAATTAGCACAATTATTAAAATTTGATAAATCTGATTTGTCTTTTGGATTAAGCTACGTGGGAAGAGATGAAGCGATTGATCCATCCATTGAAAATCCTAAATTTGATGAAATTACACATGGAATTTCTGGAAGAATGAATTATTCATACAATTCTTTTTATTCTAATTTTGAATACAATTACAAATCCAAAGATGCCGTTTTAAATCGAATCAGTAACACACTGAATGAAGATTTAGTTAAAGATGGTAACGCAGTGAGTTTAAATTTAGGTTATTCTAAGCAAGGTTTAGGAATCGATGCTACTTTGCGTAGAACCGAAAACATGACTTTTTTATCCGAAAGAGTTCCAACTGTTTCAGGTGATAATACTAGTTTGAATTTTAATGATAAAGTAGTCAATTTTACTCCGGCACTCACCAAGCAGCATCATTCTAATTTGGCTAATATATATGTTTATCAAGCTCAAGCTGGTTTTGATTTTAAAGATCCTCGTATTTTAAAAGTAGGTGAAACCGGAGGACAAATTGATGTGTTTTATGAATTTGCTAAGGACACGAAATTTGGCGGAAAGTATGGAACCAAAGTTGCTTTAAATATGGCTTCATGGTATAATTTACCCGGTCAATACCGATTAACTCCGGCTGAATATGAAACCAACTTTTTTGGAGTTGGAACAAAATATTTTTCCGATTATAATTTAGAAGTTAAAAAACAATTGTCTGAAAATTGGCGAACCGGATTTTATTACATCAACCAATATTACAACAAACCTTGGGTTGAAGACGGTAGTTCTGATGTTCGAACAAATATCGTTACTGCAGAAGCTGTTTATAACTTTGAATCTAATAAATCCATCCGTTTTGAAGCAGAACACATGTGGGCCGATGCCGATTTCAAGAATTGGGCTGGTGGAACTGTTGAACTTAACTTGAATGACAAATATTCTTTCTATGTTTGGGATATTATCAATTACGGTAATGATGATTCTTCCAAACAAAAACATTATTACAATTTTGGTGGAGCGTATCGTATCAATTCAACTAGAATAGCGATGAATTACGGTCGTCAACGTGGTGGTTTAGTGTGTGTGGGAGGAGTTTGTCGTTTTGTTCCGGAAAGTACAGGTTTTTCACTTTCTATTAATACAGCTTTTTAAGAAATAGTAAATAGAATTCATAAATCAACCACAAATTCACGAATTTAAAATTTGAGAATTTGTGGTTTTTTATTGGTTTGGAAATAGTTTAAAATTCTGCACTTTAGTTTTGCCACGAATTTCACAAATATCCGCAAGTTAATTCGTGCAATTAGAGAAATTCGTGGCAAACATAAAATTAATCCTCAACAACTTCAAAAACCTTTCTTTCACCAATTTGTTGACGCCACATCGCAAAATACAATCCTTTTTTTGCAACTAATTCGTCGTGGTTGCCTTCTTCTACAATTTTTCCTCGTTCTAAAACATAGATTGTATCAGCGTGCATTATTGTTGATAATCGATGTGCAATCAAAATCGTCATCTGTTGTTTGTTGGCCGAAATTTCTTTGATAGTTTCCGTAATTTGTTCTTCTGTTAGTGAGTCTAAGGCGGATGTAGCTTCATCAAAAATTAATAAACGTGGTTTTCTCAGCAAAGCTCTGGCAATCGATAAGCGTTGTTTTTCGCCACCGGAAAGTTTTTTACCGTTTTCACCTAAAACCGTATCCAATCCTTTTTCTGAATTTTGAAGAATTGAAATCGCCGATGCTTTTTTGATGGCTTCTAACATTTCTTCTTCGGTCGCTTCGGGTTTTACAAACAATAAATTTTCACGAATGGTTCCCGAAAAAAGTTGAGTATCTTGCGTTACAAATCCTAATTGTCGACGAATTCTGTTGTAACGTAATTCTTTTATCGAAATGGAATCATATAAAATATCACCTTCAATCGGACGATATAATCCCACTAATAATTTCACTAAAGTTGATTTTCCTGAGCCGGATGGACCCACGAATGCAATGGTATCGCCTAATTTTGCTTTAAATGAAATATTTTGAATGGCGTTGTAACTTGCATTTTTATGTCGGAAAACAACATCTTTAAAATACAATTCTCCAATCGGACCAATATCTACAGGTTCTTCGGGACTGAATTCCGGCTTTTTTTGCATCAATTCATTGAATAGTTGCAAGGCAGTTTCAGCTTCGCGATACGACAAAATAATGCTTCCTAAATCTTGTAGCGGACCAATGATTCCGGTAGAAATAAATTGCATCGAAATTAATTCTCCCGGCGTTAAAACATCCTTAAAAATTAACCATAACAAAATGAATAAAATGGATTGTTTCAAAAGCGTCAAAATGCTTCCTTGCAAAAAAGTAAGCACTCGCATTTTTTTGACTTTTTCCATTTCCAAATCATAAATTTCCTGCGTATGAACTTTTAATCGGCGAATTTCAGGGTAGGTGAGTCCCAAACTTTTAACCAATTCGATGTTTCGTAAACTTTCAGTAATTGTTCCACTCATTTGGCGATTTTGTCGAATCAATGATCGTTGTAAAGTTTTGATGGAACGACTTAAAACACTCGTTAATCCGCCAAGCAACACAATTCCGATTAAGAAAACAGGAATTAAAGCCCAATGTTTTGTGATGGCATACCAAAGCAGAAATCCGATTCCGACTGCTGAGGAAAATAAAATATTGATAAAGGAAGAAATAAATTTTTCTGTATCCGAACGTACTTTTTGTAAAATCGATAAAATTTCACCACTACTTTGATCTTCAAATTCTTGAAAAGGTAAACGCAAAGTTTGTCGAAGTCCGTCGTTAAAAATCTGCATACCAAATTTTTGAACTACTAAACGAATAAAATAATCTTTGAACGATAGAATCAGTTTCGAAGCCAATGCAATTCCGATGGCAAGAAAAAGTAATTTTGTAGCACCGTTAACTCTTTCTTCATTGGTTTTATCTCCGGGATTCAGAGCATAATCATCAATAATTTGACCAAAAATGATGGGGTCGTAAAGAGCTAAAATTTGTGCAATTCCGGCTAAAAATAAGGCAAGAAAAACCCATTTGCTGTATGGCTTTAAATATTTCCAAAGTAAATTCATAGTGATAATTTTGGCTTAATTATCAAATATAACTAAAAATAAGCTTGAAGTAATTTATGAAATGAATGTTTTCCGAATTGCAATTAAAACAAATAGTAAAACAGAATAAATTACAAAAAACGGCACAATCCATTCTATCCAACCCAATGGAAGCATAATGGCAATAATTAGCAATTGAAATCCTAATCCATAAGCAGAAAGTAACGTCATAAACCAATTTGGAAAGGTTTTGACTTTGTAGGCATCCGAATCTAAAAAGTGAATTATTTTATCAAATGATCCATACACAATCGTATAAATTTTGAAAAGAATATTAACTACTTTTTGACTCTCTCCAGGCAGTGCTTTGGGAGTTTTATATTCAAATATTTTACTGGTTGAATCACCTCCAACTGATTTTGTTCGTAAGATTACATAGTAATAATTGTATAATGTTCCTTGTAATTGAATGGCAATAAAAGCTAAAATTGTGAACCAAAACGAGGTGGAAGAAACATAACAAATTGTCATCAGAAATCCGAAATTTAAGAAAATATCAAAAATACTATCCAAGTATCTTCCGGAGTAGGATGGCGTTTTTTTCAACCGAGCCAATTCACCATCTGCGGCATCAATAATGGATTTTAAAATGATAAAAAAAGCAGCCCAAACATAATGATTATAGAGGATGCAATACATCGCTAGTAATCCGCTGATTCCAAAAAGGAGCGTCACGTGAATAGGTGTAAAGCGAGTATTTTTTAATTGTAAAGCAAAAATTCTTCCGAATCTTCTTCCATAATCTGATAAATCTAAAAATTTATCCTCGACGGCGAGTTTAGACATTTAATGTATTCTAACGAAACTGCGACAATATAGTCTGAAAATTTATTTACTAAAGCGATGTAAAGTAAACGTCATGGCACTAAGTAGTAAAAAAGCCATCAATTGATGAGCCAATCCCAGCCAAAGTGGAACATGAAATAAAAGGGTAAAAATACCCAAAATAAATTGAATAAATACAAACAAAACCAATGTTTTAACTGATTTTGATTGAAGCGTTGAAAGAGAATATTTTTTACTTCTAACAAATAATAATATCATCAATCCAACCACAACATAAGCGAGTGTTCTGTGCACAAATTGCACGCCACTTTTTCCTTCGGTTAAGTTTTGTAAAAGAGTGGGCTGTTCAATCCAAACCGTTTCATGAATTAATTTTCCTTCACTCATCAATGGCCAGTGATTGTGAATTAATCCGGCGTTTAAACCTGCTACAAATCCACCATAAATGATTTGGATAATCAAAACTACCATCGCGATTCGAGCTAATTTTCTCAAAGGTAAAATGACTTCGATTTTGTTGGGATAAATTAAATCCAACGCAACCCAAAGTGTGTATGCAAATGTGATGAATGCAAAAGTAAGGTGCAAAGCCAGTCGATAATGACTCACATCCGGATTATCAATTAGGCCACTTTTCACCATAAACCAACCTAAAAATCCTTGAAATCCACCCATAAATAAAAGGATGATACATTTTTTAATGGTTGAAGCGTCTAATTTTTTCTTAATCAGAAAATAAACAAACGGAATGATGAAAACAACACCAATAATTCTACCGATGAAGCGGTGAAACCATTCCCAGAAATAAATAAATTTGTAATCGTCTAGTGTAAAATCGTTGTGAATATTGATTTTTTGGTATTCGGGAAATTTTTTATATTCTTCAAAAGCTTCATTCCAAGCTTGGTCTGAAGTAGGAGGGAAAGTATCCGTAACCAAATGCCAATCGGTCATAGAAAGTCCGGAATTGGTAAGGCGAGTGATACCACCAACCATTACCATAATAAACAATAAAACACAGCCGGAAAGAAGCCAAATTATAACGGGTTTGTTGGTTTTCATGTTTAATATACTTAATACAAAATTACATTACTTTTGTTCATTAATTTTTATGAACAAAAGTTAATCTTATCGTTAATTTTTAAGCGTATGCAATCCTAATTTTTCAGCTTTTTTTAGCATGAAAGCATAAGCAGCCTCATATTCATTAGGAATTTCACCTTCTAAAATAGCTTCTTTGATTGCTTCTTTTAAAACTCCAATTTCACGAGAGGGTTTTAAATTGAAAATTTCCATAATTTCTTCTCCGGAAATTGGCGGTTGAAAATTTCGAACATGATCGCGTTCTTCCACTTCAACAATTTTCTGGCGAACGACCTTAAAATTATTATGGTATTTTTTAAATTTATTTGGGTTTTTGGTCGTGATATCTGCTTCGCACAAAATCATTAAATCTTCAATGTCTTCGCCGGCATCAAAAAGCAAACGTCGAACTGCAGAATCAGTAACGATTTCTTGTGAAAGTACAATTGGTCGCGAACTCAACATCACTAACTTAGAAACATATTTCAATTTATGATTTTGTGGCATATGTAATCGTTCGAAGATTTTCTTGACCATTTTTCCACCCAAAAATTCGTGTCCGTGAAACGTCCAACCTTGTTTTTTGTTGAATTTTTTTGTGGGAGCTTTTCCGATATCGTGAAGCAAAGCCGCCCAACGTAGCCAAACATCATCGGTGTTCGGACAAATGTTATCCACTACTTCTAACGTGTGATAAAAGTTGTTTTTGTGAGTATGACCTTCTATTTCTTCCACTTGATTTAAAGCGGTCAATTCCGGTAAAATCAAATCTAACAAACCGGTTTCATACAATAAAATAAAACCAGTTGACGGTTTTTCTGTGGATAAAATTTTGTTTAATTCATCCACAATTCGTTCGCCGGAAATGATGTTTATTCGTTCACAATTTTTTGAAATGGAGGCTAATGATTTTTCTTCAATCGAAAAATTCAATTGCGAGGCAAAACGAATCGCACGCATCATTCGCAATGGATCATCCGAAAAAGTAATATCGGCATCCAAAGGTGTTCGGATGACTTTATTTTCCAAATCTTCCAAACCATTAAAAGGATCGATTAAATCGCCATAATTTTTTTCATTCAACGAAAAAGCCAAGGCATTTATGGTAAAATCGCGTCGGTTTTGATCGTCTTTCAGGGTTCCGTTTTCTACAACCGGATTTCGACTTTCAAAATGATAACTTTCTTTTCGAGCACCTACAAACTCAATGTCAATTTCTTGAAAGCGAAGCATTGCAGTGCCATACGTTTTAAAAACTTGTACTTTTGGTTTGTTGGGAAGAAGTTCTGAAACTTTGAGAGCTAATTCAATTCCGCTTCCAACGGCAACTATATCGATGTCTTTTTTGAAATCTCTTTCTAACAAAAAATCACGCACGAAACCTCCAATCACGTAGCTTTCTACACCAAGCTCTTGTGCTGCTTGCGAGATGATTTTGAAGATCGGGTTATGTAGGGCTTGTGTGTAATTCATTTTTTTAATGTGTCAATGTGAAAATTTGTCAATGTGACAGTGAGAGGTTATCAATTAAACTAGATTAATTGACATCTCTCCAATTGACTAATTGACACATTGTCCAATTGTCACATTTTATTTCCGAATAATCTGAACCTGACTATCCAACGTTAATTTTATAATCGTGGATGGCTTATCACAAATTTTTTCGCGGTGCAAATTTACAACATAGTCTACACCTTTAATAATTTCGGGACTGATTTCTTTGAATGATTTTGGAGTAGGTTGTCCGGAAATGTTTGCAGAAGTAGAAACCAACGGTCTTTTCATGCGTTCCATCAATTTAAAACAAAATGGTTCTTTCACTAATCGAACGGCCAACGATTGGTCTTCTGCAATGATATTTGGAGCCACATTTCGTGGTTTATCTAAAATTAAAGTCGTTGGTTTCTCTGATAAATCGAGAATTTGCCAAGCTACTTCGGGAATATCCTTGAAAACAGTATACATCATTTTTTCACCATTCATTAACACAATCATGCTTTTTGATTCTTCTCTTTTTTTAAGAGCATAGATTTTTTTTATGGCTTCTGGATTCGTGGCATCACAACCAATTCCCCAAACTGTATCGGTAGGGTAGAGGATGATTCCTCCGTTTTGAATGACTTCGTATGCATTGTGGATTTCGGTGTTGATGTCGTTCATAACTATTTTTGTTTGTACTGGAGTGATTCACTCATTGGAGCTCCTCTCCAAATTAATGAAAACAAAGGTCTGTTTTTAGCTTTAATTAAACTACTCAATCCATATTTAAAAAGTAAAAACCATCGAACTGATTGATAACCAAAATTACCGTAATGTTTCTTCATTATATAAAGCAAGGAAATTTTGAGTTCTTTTTTTATGGCTAACGATTTTTCGGTACTTGCTCCGTGAAAGTGGATAAACTCTGCTCCAGGAATTAAATAGGCAAATTTATTCATTTTAGCGAGTCTTAAACAGAGGTCAGTTTCTTCGTAATACAAAAAAATTTGCTGATCAAAACCACCCACTTTTACAAAATCATCAACTCTAATGAACATGAAACTTCCCGGAACAAAATTTACTTGGATAGGCGAGTTGTATTTCTTTTTTCGTTTAGGGTATTTTTTAGGATTAATTAGTTCCAAAAAACTTCTTCCAAAAATTTCTCTAGCTGGAGAGGCAAAATGATCTAATGAAATTAGAAATTTATTGTCTTCTTTATATGCTTGAGCTCCTGCAATTCCTATCGATAAATTATTGTCAAGTTCATTTTTTAAAATAGCCAAACAATTATTCAAAAAGAGTGTGTCGTTGTTTACAAATGCAAGATATTTTGCGTTAGAATGTTTAAAACCATACATGTTTCCGCCACCAAAACCCGCATTAATATTATTTTTAAGCAGTTTTAAATTGGGTAAATTTGAATTATCGCAAAAGCTTTTCAGGTTTTCAAAATCTTTCTTTTCAGAACAATTATCAGTTATGATTACTTGGAAATTAATTTCGTTTGATGTTTTTTCATAAATTGAATTAATACAGTCAATACTTAACTCGCTTGAATTATAATTGATCAAAATTATTGCAATATCAAACATATTATAAAAATTGGTTTATTCCTTTTTCGATGAAAGTCAGTTTTTTTTCTTTTGTTTGACGTTCAATTTCATGGTTAATTTCGATGTGACTTTTTGATTGTTCTTTATGGTAAATATGATACGCAATTCCGGCAAATTTGAGGCGTTTTCCTTTGATTCCTAAATTATGCAATCGTTCAATCATTTCTGAATCATCTATGCCCCAGCCCACTAAATCTTCATTAAAACCATTTATTTTAATGAAATCTTCTCGCCAAAATGACATATTGCAACCCCTAAGTTTTGAGGATCTTTTCTCTACAATTTTAGCAAAGTTCATCATGAACGGAATGCGAATTGTTCTCCCTCGTTTTTTTATTCCGTTTGAAAATAAATTAAAATGAATTATTTTTTTTGAAAAAAGATCCTCTAAAAGCGATGGTTGAATATTAACCCTTGAGCCAAAAAGATAAAACCCTTTTTGAGCAAATTGAAGATGATCTTCAACAAAATGTTTGTTCATAATAATATCACCATCAATTTCAATAATATAGTCATATTGAGCTTTGGCAATAGCCTTATTCATTATTCGCGGCTTACGATTTTTAATGTCTTCTTGCCAAATATGAATTAATGGAACCGGAAAAATGGTTTGATAATAGTCAATTAAAACTTTTGTATCACTTTTTGAACCATCATCTGCAATGATTACTTCATTTGGCAAAACCGTTTGATTCATTATGCTCAATAACAACAAATCCAATGCCTCCGGCCAATTGTATGTTGGAGTTACGAGTGAACATTTAAGTTTATTTTTCATACTTTTAAATAATCTGGCAAGTTAGGATATTTTTTTATATTTGTAAAAAATACATTATGTTATATGATTGTTTCATTTTTTTCAACGAATTGGATTTGTTGGAAATTAGATTGAATGAATTAGATGGTGTGGTTGATAAATTTGTTTTAGTTGAAGCTGACAGAACATTTCAAAATACAAAAAAACCTTTCATTTTTGAAGAAAATAAAGAACGTTTTTCAAAGTATTTACATAAAATAATACACATAAAACTTACTAAATATCCATTATTTATACCGGTTATTAATCCATTTTCGCCATGGAAAATTGAATTTTTTCAACGTGATTCTGTTGTTAATGGATTAGTTAACTGTAAGCCTGATGATATAATCATGATTTCGGATGTAGATGAAATACCAAATCCGGAAGTAATTAAATATCAAATGGAAAAAGGAGTTCATAAGATATATGGATTAAAGATGGATATGTTTATGTACTATCTTAATAATAAACTCACTTTTGATGGAGGAAGTAACATGTCTAAAGAAGAATCAAAAGATGGTATATGGCACTGTACAGCATTATTGCCTTATAAACTTTTAAAGAAAAAACCCTATAAAATTAGAAAAACGATAATGCGAACGAAAAGAAGAGGAGAAGTTTATGAAATTCTTCCAAATGCTGGATGGCATTTTACGTATGTTGGTGGAGCAAAAAAAATAGTTGAAAAGTTGGAATCATTTTCTCATACAGAGTATAATCTAGATGAATTTAAAGATATCAATAAGATTAGCGAGTTGATAAAAAAGGGTAAAGATTTGTTTGGAAGAGATATGGAATTTGAAGTTGTTGATTTATCGTATAACTTACCCAAGTATTTAAAAACATCCGAGGCTCAACAAAAATTTAAAGATTTATTCATCTATTAGAAATATGAAATCATCCTTTTTGATTCAACAAAATGTTGATAAAGAAAAAATTGTTGATGCAATTGAAAATTTCAATCAAAAAGGGAAATTGTTTGATGATCGAAAGCGAAATAAAATTAAACTTTTTCAATTTAATGAAATAACAATCAATGTAAAGTCGTTTAAAATCCCAAACTTCATTAACAAAATAGTTTATCGTTTTTTTAGAAAATCTAAAGCGAGACGTTCCTTTGAGTTTGCAAATAAATTGTTAGAAAACGGAATTGGCACTCCGCAACCCTTTGCTTTTTTAGAAAATTATGATTGGATAGGTTTGAAGGACAGCTATTATGTTAGCGAACATTTAAATTGTGATTTGACTTACCGTGAGTTGGTTGAAATTCCGGATTATCCTAATCGAGATAAAATTTTAAGACAATTTACTCAGTTTTCTTATCAATTGCATCAAAAAGGAATTGAGTTTAAAGACCATTCTCCGGGAAATACTTTAATTAAGAAAACCGAAAATGGAGAATATGAATTCTTTTTAGTCGATTTAAATCGGATGGAATTTCATGATAAAATGGATTTTAATCTTCGAATGAAAAACCTATGCAGACTTACTCCTCATAAAGAAATGGTAGCCGTCATGAGTAACGAGTATGCTAGAATTTCCGGAGAATCTGAAAGTTTAATTTTTGAAACGTTGTGGAAATATACTGCTGATTTTCAGTACAAATATTACAGAAAAAAAAGATTGAAAAAGAAATTCCTTTTTTGGAAATAATATGTCTAAAAAAACCACTAAATTTCCATTCTTTTAAAGAGTTGATGAAAGTTTCAATAATTATCACCACATACAATGCAGAGGAATGGTTGCGAAAAGTCTTAATTGGATTTAGCGTTCAATCTGTAGATGATTTTGAAATTGTTATTGCCGATGATGGATCTACTTCAAAAACAAAAGAAATAATTGATAGCTTTTCATCAAAATTTAAACATCCAATTGTTCATGTTTGGCATGAAGATGATGGTTTTCAAAAATCAAAAATTTTAAATCGAGCCATACTTAAATCATCCTCAGATTATCTTTTGTTTACAGATGGAGATTGTATTCCTAGAAAAGATTTTGTAGAAGTCCATCTAAATAATAAAGAAGAAGGCTATTTTTTGTCCGGTGGATATTTTAAACTTCCAATGTTTATTTCTGAGGCAATTTCAGCAGAAAATATTCTCAATCAAAACTGTTTTCAAATTGCTTGGCTTAAAAAACATGGACTCAAAGTGAGTTTTAAGCTCACAAAACTCACACACAGTAGGCTTTTTGCAGGATTTATGAATTGGCTTACACCAACAAAACGCTCCTGGAACGGACACAATTCTTCCGGATTTAAAAAGGATATTCTAGCCGTAAACGGATTTAATCACCAAATGAAATATGGCGGTTTAGACAGAGAATTAGGTGAGCGATTGTTTAATTTAGGATTGTTGTCTAAACAAATTAGATACAGTGCTATTTGCTTGCATTTAGATCACAAAAGAGGTTATTCTTCCACCGAAATATGGAATACAAATAACGCTATTAGAGCATATAATAAAAAGCACAAAGTGATTAAAATTGAAGAAGGAATTGATTCGCTTTAAGCTTTTTTGATATTTAATTCGTTGAAAAAATCATTCAATTTTTCTAAAATTAACTCCAACGGATATTCATCGAAATACTTAAAAGTGTGCTCTTTGATGTATTTTTCATCATGCTCTTCATAAATTTCCGGTTTCAAATCTTTTAAGTGAATTGATACATTTTCTTTTTCATTTTCAAAAATTTGCCAGGTTTCTTTATCCACCGAAGGAGAAAATAAAGAAAAAGTAGGAACACTTAATGCTTTTGCCATATTTACTGCTCCGCCTTCATTTCCAATTAACATTGAACAACGTGAAAGTAAAGCCAAAAAAGGTCGTAAACCTTCACTATACAAATCAAAATGGGTGTTGCTTTTTGTTTTCTCATCACAAAAATCATAGACTTTTTTTGCCTCTTCCAACTGAGAAGGAATATAATTAAAGACAATATCTGCATCTAGTTTTTCAACCGTAAAATCAATAATTTTGGCCATTTTTTCAAGTGGATAGGTTTTATACCATTCACTCCCCAAAATTCCAAACATAATTAAAGGCTTTTGACCGTAAATGATACCATTTTTTTGAAGCAATTGCTCTGCCCCTTTAATTTCATCATTTCTCAGAAAAATTTTTGGTTTATAATCTGTAATCGATTCAGAAATTAATGGTTTTAAAAGCAAAAGTCTATTATCAATTGCTAAACCTAATTCCGATTTTGTCCCGTTTTTAAATCGCTTGATATTGTGATTGTAAAAAAATGACGAATAGCCTTTATCATAAGAAATTTTATACTTTGCTCCTGAAAAGAAAGTAATTAAATTGGTTTCTAATTTGCTGTAAGCATCAATAACCACATCATATTTTTTCTTTCTGATTTCAAAAATGAATTTGAATAATTTTGGATACGATTTTCTAACCGTATTAGTTAAAACTATGATTTCATTAATCGATGGATTTTCAAGCAAAACATCAATGCAATTTGGATAACACATGTAATCAATTTTAGCATCCGGATATTTGTTTTTCAGATTGTTACAAAGAATAGTGCTCGTTAAAACATCGCCAATTCTCTTTTGTTGAATCACTAAAATTTTCATATTTATTTAAGGTTTTATCCGGTTGCTAAAATACAAACTATTTGTAGAACGGTTTCTTTGATTCACACTTTTTGAATAAAATAATGCTAAATGTTATACTTTTGTTTTCAAATTAATGATTTTTAGAAAATGGCAATAAGTGGTTTGGTTATAACTTTTAATGAGGAAAAAATGATTGGCAAGTGCATCGATGCATTGTTTAAAGTGTGTGACGAAGTGATTATCGTTGACTCATTAAGTAAAGATAGAACGGTTGAAATTGCTAAAGAGAAAGGAGCGATCGTTATTTCACAAGCTTTTTTAGGTGATGGTCCGCAGCGATCTCATGGTTTGCCTTACTGCAAAAATGATTGGATTTTGAATTTGGATGCCGATGAATTTTTAGACAAAGATGCTGAAGAATTTATTGTAAAAGAAAAGTATTTAATTGGAAATTACGATGCTTTTAGCTTTAGAGTTAAAAATTATCTTGCAGATAAATTAATTGATTTTGCAGGATGGTATCCCGATCATAAAGTTAGATTTTTTAATAAGCAAACTGCCAAACCGTCTGATTCAAAAGTACATCAAAAAATCATTACGCAAAATGAAAAAAAGGTTTCAGTTCACATTCTTCATTATGGCTGGGCTTCTTTAGACCAAATAATTGCTAAGAAAAATCAATATTCAACGTGGCATGCTCAACAACTTTATGATCAAGGAAAAAGAATCAACGCTTTTAAACCGGTTCTAAACGGTTCAGTTGCTTTTTTAAGATGTTATTTTCTCAAAAAAGGATTTTTGAACGGCTTAGATGGTCTAACAATTTCTTTAATTCAAGGTTTTTTCTCTTACGCAAAGTATGCCAAATTGATTAAGTTGCAAAAAAACTAAACCGCCACATTATATTCTCTCAAAGCATCGTTCAAACTCGTTTTCAAATCTGTGGATGGTTTACGCTGACCAATAATCAACGCACACGGAACTTGAAATTCGCCGGCAGGAAACTTCTTGGTGTAGGTTCCCGGAATTACAACCGATCGAGCAGGAACAAATCCTTTATACTCAACTGGGCTTTCGCCAGTAACATCAATAATTTTGGTTGAACCGGTTAAAACCACATTCGCTCCTAAAACGGCTTCTTTTTCTACTCGAATTCCTTCTACTACAATGCAACGTGAACCAATAAAAGCTCCATCTTCAATAATAACCGGTGCTGCTTGAAGCGGTTCTAAAACGCCACCAATGCCAACTCCGCCACTCAAGTGAACGTCTTTTCCAATTTGAGCACAACTTCCCACGGTTGCCCACGTATCCACCATCGTGCCTTCATCAACATAGGCTCCGATATTCACATAACTTGGCATCAAAATCACACCCTTAGAAATATATGAACCATATCTTGCAACAGCTGGCGGAACAACACGAATTCCTTTTTCGGCATAATCGCGTTTTAAAAGCATTTTGTCGTGGTATTCAAAAATCCCGGCTTCCCACGTTTCCATTTTTTGAATTGGGAAATACATCACAACCGCTTTCTTAACCCATTCATTCACTTGCCAACCATCAGTTGTTGGTTCGGCAACGCGAAGTTTTCCGTTATCTAATAAATCAATAACATTTCTAATGGCAGAAATTGTATTTTCTTCTTGCAATAAAGCTCTGTTTTCCCAAGCTTTTTCTATGATAAGTTGTAATTCGTTCATCGTTATTTTAATTTGAAACAAAGATAAAATCTTTTAACCACAAAAAATGGTTTGATTTTTGTAAACTTTAAATTTTTTGAAAACAAAAAGCAGTAAATTTGTGATAAACCTAAAAATAGCAAAATATGAAAATAAAAGTAATTACTCTAATGACTCTATTTTTTTTAGTAGTGAGTTGTGCTAAAAAGGATAAAAATGAAACAACCGATACAACGGTCGTAGATTCAACTGAAGTTGTTGTTAATGATGATCATAATGCTAAGAATTCTTTAGATTATATGGGAATGTATCAAGGTATTTTACCATGTGCTGATTGCGAGGGAATTGAAACTTCAATATTATTGGAAGACGACAAAAACTATGTTTTAAAAACCAACTATTTAGGTAAAAAGAATTCAACAACCAACGAAGTTCGTGGAGTTTATTCATGGAATGAAGAAGGAAACACGATTATTTTAGCAGGTATTGAAAATGCTCCCAATCGTTATTTTGTGGGAGAAAATTATCTAAAACAATTGGATATGGATGGAAATAAAATTGAAGGTGATTTGGCTGAGAAGTATGTGTTGCAAAAGAAATCAAATGTAAAAGTGTTACCTCCACCTCCGCCACCAGCACCAATATTGATAAAAGATGTTTCATATCACCCTAAGAGTCTTGAAAACACTTCTTTGATTAAAAATAAATGGAGATTAGTTGAACTTAATGGTAAACCTGTTGTAAATAATAATGATCACAAAAAGGAAATGTTTATTCGAATGAACAATGAAGGTAGATATTCCGCTTTTGCCGGTTGTAATAATATGATGGGCGGTTTTGAGTTGAAAGATGAAAAGTCACTAATCAAATTCACCAAAGGAGCTTCCACTATGATGGCTTGTCCGGATATGACAACTGAACAAGAATTTGCAGAAATGCTTGAAAAAGTTGATAATTACAGTATAAACGGAAATAGTTTATCATTCAATAGAGCAAGAATGGCTCCGTTAGCGAGGTTTGAAGCGATGAAATAATCATGTATATTTGTAAAAAGTATTTGTTATGGAAACGATAAGAATTGATTGCGAACCAAGTATCAAAACTAAAATAGTAGAGTTTTTAAATAATTTTTCTTCAAACGATTATAAAATAATCACAGAAGATGCATCATTTATAAACGATAAGAAAAAACTTGAAGCCACTTTAGAAAAAATGGCAAATGGAACTGCCGAGTATTATTCACTTGATGAACTTGATAATTATTTAGAAAAAACGATTTCTAAATATGAAGATTAGATTTGAAAAGGATTTTTTATTGGCATTAAACGAACAAGTTGAATATATTGCAAAAGATAAACCAAAAGCTGCAAGAAAGTTTAAATCTGATTTGGTTAAAAATCTCCGCAAAGACTTAAAAAGACCATTTCATTTTAAAAAATCCATACATTTTGATAATGAAATTATCAGAGATTACGTTTTCAAAGGCTATGTTTGTGTTTATTTCATTGACACAGAAAATAAAATAGTAACCATTTTTGGTTTTCTTAAATACAAAGAATCTTTATAAAATGCCACGAATCCTCGCCATAGATTACGGAATAAAACGCACCGGAATTGCCGTTACCGATGAATTACAAATCATTGCATCCGGACTAACAACCATTCCATCCGAAACAATCATTTCTTTTTTGAAAGAATATTTTTCAAAAGAAAATGTATCAACTGTTTTAATTGGTGAGCCTAAACAAATGAACGGTTTACCATCAGAAAGCACACCAATTATTGAAAAATTTGTGGCTACCTTTTCAACTGAATTTCCAGAGATGAAAGTCGTTCGTGTGGATGAACGTTTTACATCCAAAATGGCTTTTCAAACGATGATAGACAGCGGTTTAAGTAAAAAACAACGCCAAAACAAAGGTTTAGTGGATGAAATTGCCGCAACCATTTTGTTACAGGATTATTTGACCAGAAAAATGATTTAACAGAAAACCTACCTGAATTAAAGCAAAAATCAAGATTCTTTTTATTACTTTTGCATCCGAATTTAATCAAAATTTTTAAATTCTAATTCAATAAAATTGCTCTTATGATTTTACCAATTGTTGGATATGGTGATCCGGTTTTACGAAAAGTAGGTGCAGAAATTTCACCGGAATATCCCAATTTATCGGAACTTATTGCAAATATGTATGAGACTATGTACAATGCGTATGGCGTTGGTTTGGCGGCTCCTCAAATTGGTTTAGCCATTCGTTTATTTATTGTTGATACCGCTCCATTTGCCGAAAGTGATGATTTATCAACAGAAGAAACAGAGCAATTAAAATCATTTAAAAAAACATTCATCAACGCTAAAATTGTAAAAGAAGAAGGCAATGAATGGGGTTTCAACGAAGGTTGTTTGAGCATTCCCGAAGTGCGTGAAGACGTTTTCAGAAAAGAGCGAATTACAATTGAATATGTTGATGAAAATTTCGTTAAACATTCCGATGTTTACGATGGTCTAATCGCCAGAGTTATTCAGCATGAATATGATCATATTGAAGGCATTTTGTTTACCGATAAAATATCATCACTCAAAAAAACGTTAATTAAAAAAAGATTGCAAAACATCATCGACGGAAAAATTTTCCCCGATTATAGAATGAAGTTTTTCAACAAAAAAGGAAGATAATACACAAGTTTAATTTATATTTTAAAAATGAGTTTACAAAAAATATTAGCCATTTCGGGAAAACCGGGATTATTCGAATTAAAAATTCAAACCAGAACAGGATTTGTAGCTGAAAGCTTTTTAGACGGAAAAAAAATCACAGTTGGAATGAGAAGCAATGTGAGTTTACTTTCTGAAATTGCCGTTTACACCTACAACGAAGAAATTAAGTTAGCAGAAGTTTTTAAAGCCATTGCTACAAAGGAAAATGACGGACCAACTACTATTTCTCATAAAGACGATTATAGTATTTTAACGACTTATTTCAGAGAAGTTTTACCTGAATTTGATGAAGACAGAGTTTATCCTTCGGATATTAAAAAAATCATTAATTGGTACAATATGTTGCAACCAAAAGGATTAGTTTCGGTTGAAGCATTATCAAAGGAATTGAAAGAAGCTGAAAAACCGGCTGAATAATTTTATAAAAAATTAAATCATAATTAAATCCTGCTTTCGAGTAGGATTTTTTATTTTTACATAAATCAAAATCAAATGAATACAAGAACAAAACAACTCGAAGCTTTTGGAAGATTGCTTGATATTATGGACGATTTGCGTGAAAAATGTCCGTGGGATAAAAAGCAAACCTTAGAAAGTTTACGCCATCTTACCATCGAAGAAACCTACGAATTAGGCGATGCCATTTTGGATAATGATCTGCAGGAAATCAAAAGGGAATTGGGCGATTTGTTGTTGCATATTGTTTTTTATGCCAAAATTGGAAGCGAAACCAATGATTTTGATATTGCCGATGTAGCCAATAGTATTTGTGATAAATTGATTGATCGTCATCCACATATTTACGGCGATGTGATTGTGGCCAATGAAGAAGAAGTAAAACAAAACTGGGAAAAACTAAAGCTTAAAGAAGGTAAAAAATCAGTTTTAGAAGGTGTGCCGAAAAGTTTGCCTGCTCTCGTAAAAGCAAGTCGAATTCAAGATAAAGTGAAAGGCGTTGGTTTTGATTGGGAAGAACCACATCAAGTTTGGGATAAAGTTCAGGAAGAAATTTCAGAATTTCAGGAGGAAGTAAAATCAGGAAATTTTGAAAAGATGGAAGCCGAATTTGGTGATGTTTTGTTTTCGATGATTAATTATGCACGGTTTTTAAAAATTAATCCTGAAGATGCTTTAGAGCGAACGAACAAAAAATTCATGAAACGGTTTATGTATTTAGAAAGCAAAGCTGGAGAATTAGGAAAGCCTTTAGCAAATATGACTTTAGCAGAAATGGATGTGTTTTGGGAAGAAGCAAAAAAACTTCCTAAGTAGAACTTAATTTTAAAGAAATGAATCTACCTTATTATGCCGTAATTTTTACATCTACTCGAACAGAAGTGGATGAATCATACAACGAAATGGCAATAAAAATGGTTGAATTAGCCCAAGAACAAGAAGGTTTTCTTGGTGTAGAATCGGCTAGAAATGACATAGGAATTACCGTTTCGTATTGGAAATCGTTGGAATCAATTAAGCAATGGAAACAAAATTTAGATCATTTGGATGCTCAACGAAAAGGAATTTCAAAATGGTATGAAAATTATACCGTTCGAATTTGTTTGGTTGAAAAGGAGTATAGTTTTCAGAAATGATAAAAAAAAAATCAAGTTCAATTAAGAATTAAATCTAATCGAACTTGATTTTTTTCAGTTAGGAGAAAATTTACTCTCCCAAATTATAAATCTCCATAATATCTTTTAAAACTTCTTTAAAATTAATTTTTAAATCGATTAATTTTCCGGAATGGATGTCAAAAACCCAACCGTGTACTTGTAAATTTCTTTCGCGATATGCTTTTTGAACGGCGGCTGTTTTGATTAAATTGACGCATTGTTCCTGCACATTCAATTCAACTAAACGATTATATCGGGCGTTTTCATCAGTAATAGCATTCAATTCTTTTTTATGAAGACGATACACATCACGAATGTTGCGTAACCACGGATTTAAAATTCCTAAATCCTTAGCTTGCATTGCTGCTTTAACACCTCCACAGAAATAATGTCCGCAAACCACCACATGGTTAACTTTTAAATGATCCACGGCATAATTCATAACCGACATTACGTTTAAATCAATGCTAATCACCATATTGGCAATATTTCGATGAACGAAAACTTCTCCGGGTTCAACACCCATTAAATCTTCGGCTGTAACCCGACTGTCGGAACAACCGATGTAGAGAATTTCAGGACTTTGCCCTTTTGATAAATTTTCAAAATAATTGGCATCAACTGATAGTTTTTCAGCGATCCACTTTTCGTTGTTTTTAAATACTTTTTCAATTTCCATAATTGATATTTTTTAGATTTACATTAAAATTTTATTTTCTGCTGTTATTGGCGAAGGAAGATTTTCTTCATCTAACATATCTCTTAAATCGATTTCAATTGTTCGACTCAATGCAGTAATTGGAACATCGTTTGCACTTCCTTCAAATGGATTTTCGGTACTTTCGCCTACTTTTTCCATCGATACAAAAACCCACGAAACCACTATGCTAAAAGGAATAGTTAACCACACATAATGCTCTCCCAATTTTTGAAATTCGTTTAACATTCCAAAAGGTAACAAAATGACAAACAACCAAATAAAGAATAAATTGATACTGGCAAATTGCCGAGGATAAGGAAAGTTTTTAATTCGTTCGCATTTTCCTTGTTGGTCATATAAATCGGCTAAGCGTTTTTCCATTTCAACATATTGAAAATTTTCGATTTTTCCTTGTTGATATAATTCGGCTAATCGTTTAGATTGAAAGGCGATGAGCTGAGTGGCTCTGTTCTTTTTTGATAAGATGTACTTTTGTTCTTCTTCGGATAAATATTTTTTTAATTCTTCCTCCAACGGAATTGATTTTTCTAAAATAGTAAACAAACGGCTGTATTCAACGTTATAACTTTTGGTCATATTTTCCCAATTCCTGGGTTCTCTCAATTGATAACGCAAAGCAGTCAACCAAGCACAATGACGATAAATTAATTCCTGATGAATGGTTTTATCCGCTATAACAAAATCTTTCGTCATCATTCCCCAAGACCGACTTGAATTGACAATTGCTCCCCAAATTTGACGAGCTTCCCATAAACGATTATAGGTTTGCGTATTTTTAAAACCAATTATAAATGCTGCGGCTGTCCCGACTAATGCAATCGGAACCCACGGAATAGACATCCATTTGCATTCAAACACCTGAAAAAGTAGAGTAGGGATAATGGCTAAAAATAAGAGAACATAAATGTCTCTTCTGGTCCAAAATAAAAATTCCTTGAGTGAGTATTGTCTTCCTGAGTGCATAAATTATTTTTAATTAACTAAGTACCGTTAAAAATAAAAAAAACTGTTTAAAAAACAGTTTTAAAATATACTTTATCCAAAAAATTACTCCGCCATTCGTTTTAATTTATTTTTATCTAAAATCACTATTTTTTTTCCGGTAATATTAATCAAACCTGTTTTGTTAAATTCAGAAAGTAATCGAATACAACTTTCAGTTGCCGTTCCAATCATTCCTGCTAATTCTTCTCTTGATAATTGAATGTGAAGTGAACCATCTTCATTTTTGCCAAAGGTGTCTTCTAAATAGAGCAAAGTTTCAGCTAAACGTTCTTTCACTGTTTTTTGAGCCATTGAAACCATATGATCATCTGCGTCTTTTAAATCGCCACAAATAGTTTTCATCATATTCATCGAAAACTGGTTGTTATTGTTGAAAAACCCTAGTACTTCCGATTTAGGAATAAAACAAACCTCCATATCTTCCAAAGCTACGGCACTCAAATTCGCAGGCTCATCGCTAATCATCGAACGTTGACCCAAAAGTTCACCGGGTTTAACCAATTTTACAATTTGATCTTTTCCGTTGGCACTTAACTTAGATAGTTTACAAACACCATCTTTAATGCAGTATATACCATTAACAGATTCACCTTCTTCAAAAATAGGTTCACCTTTTTTTATGGTGTAAGATGTTTTACAATTAGCCATTTTTAATAGCTCATCTTTGTTTAGGGCTTTTAATGAACTGAATTCCCTCACAATACATTGTTCACATTTGCTCATTACTATTTAGATTTATTGGTATTTACAAAGATAATTAAAGTATGACAAATATCATATTTTAATTTTCATCCTTTTGCAACCTTTGTTACAGGTAAAATGAGCAAATTATGAACACTGGAAATTGTTTCCATTGTGGTTTAGAAATCAACAAAAAAGAAGAGATTATTTATGATGAAAAAAGTTTCTGTTGTAACGGTTGTAAGACGGTTTATGAAATTTTTAGTCAAAATGATTTATCATGTTATTATGATTTTCAAGCATCTCCGGGTGCAACACCACTTGACATTAAAGGCAAATATGATTTTTTAGACAATGAAGATATTGTTTCAAAACTTCTCGAATTCCAAGAGGATGCAACACACATTGTTTCACTCTATATTCCTCATATACACTGTAGTTCGTGTATTTGGATTTTGGAAAATCTACAGAAACTTCAGCAGGGAATAAACACTTCTCAAGTAAATTTTCCGGAGAAAAGAGTTAGAATTACATTCAATCCCGAAGAAACTTCATTAAAAAAAATCGTTGAACTTCTCTGTTCCATTGGTTATGAACCGTACATCAGTTTAGACAATTTTGATGAAGGTAAAAAAGTCATCGACCGAAGTTTGATTTATAAAATTGGCGTTGCTTTTTTCTGTTTTGGAAACATTATGTTGCTCTCTTTTCCGGAATATTTTGAAGTAGAAGAATATTGGATAAATGAATACCGAGGATTTTTCCGTTGGTTGATATTTGCCATTTCGCTTCCTGCCTTTTTTTATTCGGCAAGCGGATACTATGTTTCGGCATACAAAAGCATCAAATCGGGAATGCTCAACATCGATATTCCGATTGCTTTGGGGATTGTGGTGATGTTTATCCGAAGCACAGTTGACATCGTTTTTGATTACGGTCAAGGTTTTTTTGATAGCATGACCGGACTGATTTTCTTTATGCTTTTAGGAAAATTATTTCAAAAGAAAACCTATGATTTTTTATCTTTTGAACGTGATTATAAATCCTATTTTCCTATTGCAATAACAAAGATTTTAGCAGATGGTTCCGAAACTTCTGTTCAAGTATATGATATTCAAAAAGGTGATCGACTTTTAATTAGAAACCAAGAATTGATTCCGGTTGACGGCATTTTAATTTCCGAAAAAGCATCTATTGATTACAGTTTTGTAACCGGAGAAGCAGTTGCCATTGAAAAAAAATCAGGCGACAAAATTTTCGCGGGTGGAAAACAAGTTGGCAAAGTCATAGAAATGGAAGTGCTTTTTTCAGTTTCTCAAAGTTATCTCACGCAATTGTGGAGCAATGATGTTTTTCAGAAGAAAATCGACATTAAACACAAAACTATAACTGATAAAATCAGTCGTTATTTCACACCAGCTTTGCTTGGTTTAGCAGTTGTTTCCTTTATGTATTGGATTTTTATCGATACCAACACGGCCTTTAATGTTTTTACAGCCATTTTAATTGTGGCTTGTCCGTGTGCATTGGCATTAACCGCTCCTTTTACGTTGGGAAATGTGTTGCGAATTTTAGGTAAGCGGAAATTTTACCTAAAAAATGCCATCGTAATTGAACAATTAGCCAAAGTAGATAGCATTGTTTTTGATAAAACAGGAACAATTACAACCAATAAAAAAACGTCTATCACGTATGAAGGAACTCCTTTAACTGATTTTGATTTAAAGTTATTAAATAATGCATTAAGAGGTTCGAATCATCCTTTAAGCAGACGATTGTATGAATTTATTCCCAAACAAATTAAACTTACTCCTACACATTTTGAAGAAATAATTGGTAAAGGAATCAATGCAAAATTTGAAGAAGGAACTATAAAATTAGGCTCTTCGCAATTCTTGCAACACATGAGTGAAAACACGCATAAGAAGACCAAAGTACATGTAGAAATCAATGGTGTTTATAAAGGAAGTTATGTGTTTAATAATCAATATCGTGAAGGTTTAGAGCAGTTATTTCTTCACTTATCAAAAAAGTATAACCTAATTATTTTATCCGGTGATAATGATGGTGAACGAAAAATATTAGAGAAAATGCTTCCATCCACTACAAAATTGGTTTTTAATCAAAAACCGGAACAAAAACTGGAATACATTGAAGAACTTCAAAAACAAGGTAAAAATGTTATGATGATTGGCGATGGTTTAAATGATGCCGGAGCATTGGCACAAAGTAACATCGGGATTTCTATTTCCGAAAATGTTAATGTTTTTTCGCCCGCTTGTGACGGAATTTTGGATGCTTCTCAATTTCAAAAAATTGGCTTTTTTATGAACTATTCCAAAAATGCCATGAAAACAATTTATATGAGTTTTGCACTTTCTTTAGCCTATAATGTTGTTGGATTGACTTATGCCGTTTCTGGTAATTTATCGCCTTTAGTGGCAGCGATTATTATGCCATTGAGCACCATTACTATAGTAAGTTTTGTGACGATTATGACAAATTTTTATGCACGGAACTCGCAACCCTTAACCCGCAACTTTCAACCCACAACAAAAAATAATACTGCATGACAATTATCATATTTTATAAAATCGAGTAAGTCTAATTTTGTTAACATAAATTTAAGGTATGGGCGTCATTTACATTTTAATCACTATCAGCATTATTGTAGCTATTTTTTTTCTGTATGCATTTATAAGAGCAGTAAAAAAAGGGCAGTATGATGATGATTACACTCCATCAGTCAGAATGCTTTTTGACGATGAACTCAAAATCTCAACAAACAAAAAACCAATACAAACAATTAAAGAAAAACAAGTATAATTATGGAGATGCAACAATTTTATTACGACAACAAAATTGTAAAGAAGTTCCTCTACGCCTGTATCGTCTTTGGTGTAGTCGGAATGTTAGTAGGCCTCATCTTGGCCATCATGTTTTTATTTCCCAATTTAACCGATGGAATCTCGTTCCTAAGTTTTGGTAGATTAAGACCTTTACATACCAACGCAGTAATCTTTGCCTTCGTTGGAAACGCCATTTTTGCCGGAGTATATTATTCAATGCAACGATTGCTAAAAACCAGAATGTACAGTGATTTATTGAGTAATATCAACTTTTGGGGATGGCAATTAATCATTGTTGCGGCTGCAATTACGTTACCATTAGGGTATTCAACTTCTAAAGAATATGCCGAATTAGAATGGCCAATTGATATTGCCATTGCTTTAATTTGGGTGGTATTTGGTATTAATATGATTATGACAATTCTAAAACGTAGAGAACGTCATATTTATGTAGCAATTTGGTTTTATATCGCCACATTTGTAACTGTTGCAATTCTTCATATTTTTAATAGTTTAGAATTACCGGTTTCTGGTTTAAAAAGTTATTCGGTTTATGCCGGAGTTCAAGATGCGTTAGTACAATGGTGGTACGGACACAATGCCGTTGCCTTCTTCTTAACAACACCATTCTTAGGTTTGATGTATTACTTTGTTCCTAAAGTGGCTAATCGTCCTGTTTATTCCTATCGATTATCTATCATTCACTTTTGGTCGTTAATTTTTATATATATCTGGGCCGGACCTCACCATTTATTATACACAGCTTTACCGGATTGGGCTCAAAACTTAGGAGTTGTTTTCTCTGTGATGTTAATTGCTCCATCTTGGGGTGGTATGATTAACGGACTTCTTACGTTAAGAGGTGTTTGGGATAAAGTTAGAACAGACGCAGTGTTAAAGTTCTTCGTTGTTGCAATTACAGGTTATGGTATGGCAACGTTTGAAGGTCCAATGCTTTCGCTTAAAAACGTTAACGCTATTGCTCACTTTACCGATTGGATTATTGCCCACGTACACGTTGGAGCATTAGCTTGGAACGGATTTATGACTTTTGGTATGATTTATTGGTTAATTCCACGAATGACCAAAACCAAATTATATTCTGAAAAATTAGCCAATTTCCATTTCTGGATTGGAACATTAGGAATCATTTTATATGCTTTACCATTATATGTTGCCGGATTTACCCAAGCTTCTATGTGGAAACAATTCAATCCAGACGGAACTTTAGTATATGGTAATTTCCTTGAAACAGTTACGCAAATCATGCCAATGTATTGGATGCGTGCCATCGGAGGAACTTTATATGTTGCAGGTTTACTAGTTTTAGTATATAACGTAATCAAAACAGTTGCTGCTGGTTCAAAAGTAGAAGATGAATTAGCCGAAGCACCAGCCTTAGCCGTGATTTCTTCAAAAAGAATGAAAGGTGAAAAATGGCACTCTTGGCTAGAAAGAAGACCAATCCAATTTACAGTTTTATCGCTGGTAGCTATTTTAATTGGAGGTATAATTCAAATTATTCCAACTATAGTAGTGAAATCTAATATTCCAACTATTGCTTCTGTAAAACCATATACACCAATGGAATTGGAAGGTCGTGATTTATATATCCGTGAAGGTTGTGTGGGCTGTCACTCGCAAATGATTCGTCCGTTCCGTTCAGAAGTAGAACGTTATGGTGAATATTCAAAAGGAGGAGAATATGTATATGATCACCCATTCTTATGGGGTTCTAAACGTACAGGTCCGGATTTACATAGAGTTGGAGCCAAATACAATGATAATTGGCACTTTAACCACATGTGGGATCCGCAAAGTACATCTCCGGGTTCAATTATGCCGGGCTACAAATGGTTGTATGACAATGATCCAATGGATTATTCATTAATTGAGAAAAAAATGGAAGCAATGGTAACCTTAGGTGTTCCTTATACAGAAGAGGATATTAAAAATGCCAGAAAATCCATTGATGAACAAGGTGCTTTAATCGAAAAAAATCTTCACGCCGATCCTGATTTTGTAAAATCGTATGAAGAAAGTAAAAAGAATGCAGCAACTCGTGGCGAAGAATTTGTTCCGATGAAAGACAGAGAAATTACGGCGTTAATTGCATATCTGCAACGTTTGGGAACTGATATTAAAGTAAAAGAAACTGTTCAAAATAAATAATCATGCTAAAGTTTATTAAACACCACATGGATACGATTGTAGGTATTGAAATATATCCTATCATCTCTTTAAGCATTTTCTTTACATTCTTTGTATTGCTTTTGGTTTGGGTATTTTCCTATAGTAAAGAAACAATCAATGAACTAGGTGACATACCTTTAAAAGAAGATAATTAGTTAACCCTTTATACGTTAAAAATGAAAAAATTAATTCCATCATACGTTAGAGTTCCGTTGATTTTTGCCCTTGTAATGGGTGCAATGGAATATTTTATAGACTCAGGAGACAAACCGGCTTTTATCGAATACCCAATGGTTGCCTTATTTTTAGGAGTTTTCCTTTTCTTATTAGTCGCCATCGAAATTGTAGTAAGTGCTGTGGATAAAGTAACCTACCACATGCTCTCTGAAGAACAGAAAAAACAATTGGAGGAAGCACAATCATTGCCTTTTACAGAAAGTGCTTTTTATCAAAGTTTGTCAAAAAAATTAACTCGTTCTAAAGAAATCGAAGAAGAACATGATATAATGTTAGACCACGATTATGACGGTATTAAAGAATTAGATAATGTACTACCTCCTTGGTGGGTGAATTTGTTCTATTTAACTATCATTTTTGCTTTTGTTTATTTGGTGCGATTCCACATTTACAATGATTATGACCAAGCTACGGAATTTGAAACCGAAATGGCTATCGCAAAAGCTGAGGTTGAAAAATATAAATTAACAGCTCCTGATTTAATGGATAAAGATAAAGTTACTTTATTAACAGATGCAACTGCTCTAGCTGAAGGTAAAAAACTATTTGAAACAAGTTGTGTTGCTTGCCATAAAGCAGATGGAGGAGGTTCTATCGGACCAAATCTTACAGATGAACATTGGATTTTAGGCGGAGGTATTAAAAACGTATTCAATACATTAATGGAAGGTGGTCGCGAAGGAAAAGGTATGGTGTCGTGGAAAGCTACCATAAAACCATCTGATCTGCAAAAAGTAGCCAGTTACGTTTTATCTCTTCAAGGAACAAATCCACCGGATGCAAAACCTGCCGAAGGAGATATTTGGGTTGATGAAAATGCACCAAAAACAGAAACAAGTAAAGATTCTACTGTTACAGATTCTACCAAAACAGTGGCAGAAGTTGCCATAAAATAAAAAATACAAATCCCGTATCAAAGCGGGATTTGTAAATTAAAAACAAAAGCATGAACAAGTTACCCGAAGAAAGTTTTAGAGACACGATCGGAACCATCAATAAAGAAGGTAAAAGAGCTTTTATTTTTCCTAAAAAGCCAAAAGGTCCTTTTTATGATAAGAGAAAACTACTAAGTTATTTTTTATTAGTTTTCTTAATATCTGCACCTTTTATTAAAATAAATGGGCATCAGTTCTTGATGTTCAATGTATTAGAAAGAAGGTTTAATATTTTTAGTTTTCCATTTTGGCCTCAGGATTTTCACCTTTTTGTAGTTTCAATGATAATTGGGGTAGTGGGATTAGCTCTGTTTACAGTTGCTTTTGGAAGAATTTTTTGCGGATGGTTTTGCCCACAAACTATTTTTATGGAAATGGTTTTTCGCCGAATCGAATATTGGATTGATGGCGATAGAGGTGCACAAATTCGTTTACAAAAACAAGAATGGAACGCAGAAAAAATTAGAAAGAGAATTACAAAATGGATTATCTTTTTTATATTTTCTTTCCTCATCGCCAATGTTTTTTTAGCCTATTTGGTGAGTAGTGATCGATTATTATTAATGATAAAAGAAGGCCCGGCTTTACACACCAGTACACTTATTGCCTTATTGATTTTTACAGCTGTATTTTATTTCATTTTTGCATGGTTTAGAGAACAAGTCTGCATTATTGCTTGTCCCTACGGAAGAATGCAAGGGGTTTTATTAGACAATAAATCAATCAATGTTGCTTATGATTATGTGCGAGGTGAAAAAGAATTAGGAAGAGCCAAATTCAATAAACAAGAAGACAGAGCATCAACCGGAAAAGGAGATTGTATCGATTGTAAATTATGTGTTAATGTCTGCCCAACAGGAATAGACATTCGTAACGGAACACAATTAGAATGCATCAATTGCACAGCGTGCATCGACGAATGCGACACCATCATGGAAAGCGTTGGTTTACCAAAAGGCTTAATTCGATACGCCAGCGAAAACGAAATTGTAAAAAAAGAAAAATTCGTTTTTACCACAAGAATGAAAGGCTATGCCGCAGTTTTAGTAATTTTAATTGGTGTTTTAATCGGAATGCTTTTTTTACGAAATGATGTGGAAGCAACGGTTCTAAGATTACCAGGACAACTTTTCCAACACAAAGGAGAAAATATTAGCAACGTTTACACCTATAAAATCGTCAATAAAACAACAAAACAATTTGAAGAAGTTACGTTTAAACTAATAGAACCTAAAGGTAAAATTATTTTAGTTGGAAAACCAAAAGTAAAAGTAAAACCGGACGGAATTGCAAAAGGAACATTGTTCATAGAAATAAATCCTGCCTATTTGGAAGGTGATAAAATAAAAATAAAAATCGAAGTCTACGATGGTGAAAACTTAATAGAAACCACCACAACAAACTTCATGGGGCCAAGAAGCTTCAATTAATCTTCTTGCTTTAGCTAACTTTCATCGGACTTCAGTCCGATGCTAAAAAAACAAAAATTATGAAAATAAATTGGGGAACAGGAATCGTAATTGCATTTGCATTGTTTATGACATTCATATTATACTTTGTTTTCAAAGTGCAATCAGACAGTAAATACGACAATGAATTAGTTGTAGAAGAATATTATAAACAAGAACTCGTTTTTGAAAAACGAATGGAAAAAGAGCAAAACGACAAAAACTTAGCTCTTCCGGTTGAGGTTATCGCTCAAGAAGACGGTTTAAAAATCGTTTTCCCAACAGATATAGATGCTACAAAAATCAAAGGAAAAGTGTCCCTTTACCGACCGTCTAACCAGAAACTGGATTTTGAAGTTCCAATTTCACTTTCCGGTTCACATTTGCTCATACCTAAAAACAATTTGGTGGGCGGTCGCTGGGACATTTCTATTGATTGGACCTATGAAGGAAAAGAAATTTTAACCAAAAAAACAATTTATTTATAGACAGTTGTCAGTTATCCGTTGTCCGTTATCAGACAACCGACAACAGATAACCGACAACAGATAACCGATAACCGATAACAGACAACAGACAACGGATAAGAAGCGGATAGCTCGGGCATTTTCAGCCATCCCTATTCCCGCTTTCCGTTCCAATTTTTTGTTCACGAGCAAAGCTCGCCAACAAAAAGATTTCCACTGCAATCGGGGCTAAAAAGGAAACAAATCGCCTACCTGGAAAGAAAACCGCAAAACCAACAACAGAAAACAGACAACCGACAACAGACATGCTTTACACCGCACTCATATTTGGTTTACTCTCCAGCTTCCATTGCATCGGAATGTGCGGCCCAATTGCCATGATGATTCCGGTTGATCGAAACAATGCCGCCAAACGAGTTTTTCAACTTTTTCTCTATCATTTGGGCAGATTAACCGCGTACGGAATGCTAGGCCTGTTTTTTGGAATTTTAGGAAAAGGACTTTTCCTTGCCGGATTTCAACAACAATTATCCATTTTGGTTGGTGTTTTAATGATTCTTTTTGTCATTATTCCCGAAAAAAAAATGGCTCAATACAACTTTTCTAAACCAGTTTACAGAATAATTTCAAAAGTAAAAAGTCATCTGGGAGCTCAATTCAAAAAGAAAACATTTGATGCCTTATTTACCATCGGTTTATTAAACGGATTTTTACCATGCGGAATGGTGTATGCCGCACTTTTTGGAGCTATTGCTATGCAAAATGAATGGATCGGAGCATCCTATATGATTCTTTTCGGAATAGGAACAATTCCAATGATGAGTGCCGTGGTACTTATTTCAAATTTCATAACAGTACCGGTTCGAAACAAAATTCAAAAATTCATTCCAATAATGGTAATCATCATTGGCGGATTATTCATCATCCGTGGAATGGGATTAGACATACCCTATATTTCACCAAAAACAACAAATTTAATCGTTCAGGCAAATCCGGATTGCCATTAATAATTTTTTTAGTTTTCCAATTTTTTTTTAGCGGACAATAACTCAAAAAGTTGTCCGCTTTTTTGTGCTTATAACTGATTTTAATCATGTTTTTTATCTTTAATAAATCCGAAATTTATAGTATTAATTATAAAAAGTTAGGATATGTTACAGTTTGACAGCAAGCACGTAAAAAATGTGGTTTTACTCGGGCATACCGGAAGCGGTAAGACCACCTTGGCAGAAACCATGTTATTTGAATCAGGTATAATTAATCGCCGTGGTACCGTGGAAGATCAAAATACCATTGCCGATTATACCGATATTGAACATGAAAAAGGAAAAACACTTTTTTCAAAATTACTTAATTCTAAATGGAAAGGCTATAAAATTAATATTCTAGACACTCCCGGTTATGATGATTTATCAGGCGATATTATCTCTTCTATGCGAGTGGCAGAATGCGGATTAATGCTTCTTAATGCTCGAATGGGCGTAGAAGTTGGAACCGATATTATTTGGCAGTATACCAATGAATTCAAGTTACCTACCATTTTTGCCGTGAACCAATTGGATCATGAAAAAGCCGATTTCGATAAAACAGTAGCCGAAGCTAAAGCTCATTTTGGCAATCAAATTGTAATCGTTCAATATCCGGTAAATCAAGGGCCAAATTTTAATGCTGTGATCGATGTGCTCAACATGGTCATGTATCAATATCCCCCAGAAGGTGGAAAACCGGAAAAATTACCAATTCCAAATTCAGAAAAAGAAAAAGCCATTCAGTTACACAAAGAATTAATTGAAACCATTGCCACCAATGACGAACAATTGATGGAAAACTATTTTGAAAAAGGTGAATTAAATGAAGACGAAATGAAATTAGGTTTGCATCATTCACTCATAAACCATGAAATTTTTCCTGTTTTTTGTATTTCAGCCAAGCAAAATATGGGCGGTGGTCGATTAATGGGATTTATCGATAATGTTTGCCCATCAGCTTATGAAATGCCACCTCGATTAACCATTGATAACCGTGAAATAGAATGTTCCGATAAAGGAAAAACAGCCATTTTTATTTATAAAACAATTGCAGAACCACATGTGGGCGAATTGAGTTTCTTTAAAGTTCTTTCCGGAACTGTAAAAGTTGGCGACGAATTGACTAACGAAGAAACCGGTCAAGTGGAAAAAATCATGCAGTTGTTTGAAATGGAAGGAAACAAAAGAATTGCTGTAGATGAATTAACTGCCGGCGATATTGGGGCGACTTTAAAACTAAAAAATACACATACCAACAACACACTTCACGAAAAAGGATTTCCTATTGCTATTAAACCAATCGAATTTCCAACACCAACATTTACTATCGCTGTAGAAGGAACTAAAAAAGGCGAAGAAGAAAAATTATCATCTGCTTTACATCAACTAGTAGAAGAAGATCCAAGTATACAAGTAGAAGTTTCTGCCGAATTAAAACAAACACTTTTGCATTGTCAAGGAGAACTTCATTTGGCTGTTATCAAATGGAAATTAGAAAACACCTATAAATTATCTGTCAATTTTCAAAAACCAAAAGTGGCGTATCGCGAAACAATTCAAACCGAAGCAGACACAACCTACCGTCATAAAAAACAATCCGGTGGAGCAGGGCAGTTTGGTGAAATTTCTATGAAAATTTATCCGTTTACAGAAGATACTCCGGATCCAAAAGGCTATTCCATCCGTGGAAAAGAAGAAATCGAGTTGCCTTGGGGTGGAAAATTAGTTTATTATAATTGTATTGTTGGTGGAGCTATTGACGCACGTTTTCATCCTTCCATTCTTAAAGGAATTATGGAAAAAATGCAGGAAGGACCACTCACCGGTTCACACGTGCAAGATGTTTGTGTTGTTGTTTACGATGGAAAAATGCACGCAGTAGACAGTAACGACCTTTCCTTTAAAATTGCAGGAATGATGGCTTTTAAAGAAAATTTTGTAAATGCAAATCCGCAATTGTTAGAACCAATTTATACCACAATTATTACAGCTCCGGATGAAATAACCGGTTCTGTGATGAGTTCTATTCAATCGCATCGCTCTATGGTAGAAGGAATGGATTCAGAAGGACATTTTACCAAAATTAAAGCGTTAATTCCAATTGCAGAAATGCATGAATTTTCGGCCTCTGTTCGTTCGCTGTCACAAGGAAGAGCTAAAATTGCGATGCAGTTTTCGCATTATGATAAAGTGCCTTATGAAATTCAAAACGAACTGATTAAGTCATTCAAAAAAGAATTACAAGAAGTGTAAATTCAAAACAAGCAACCAAAAGTAAAGCCCGATGAAAATCGGGCTTTTTAAATGTAAAATCTAGTAATATTTTTCTAAACCGTCATCGAAAACAACTTTGTTTCCGGCTTGTTTCGGTTCATCCGTAAATCAAAAGCCATGCAAATATTTCGAATGTAAGGCTTTCCTTTTTCGGTTACAGATAATGAATGATTGGTGATGATGATTAATCCATCCTGTTCCATTTCACTAAGGCTTTCTAGTACTTGATTGATTTCAGAAAAATAAAAACCATATTCATGCCAAGAAGTATGCAATTGACACATAATATTCAAAATGTGTTTGCGAATAATCAAATCTTCATCGGTTAAAAGATGACCTCTAAAAACAGGTAATTCATTTTTTTCCAAACAGGCATAATATTCTTCTAATGTTTTTACGTTTTGAGCAAAACTATACCAACTATCACTAATGGATGAAACGCCTAAACCAATCATAACTTGTGTTTTAGATGAGGTATAACCCATGAAATTTCGATGCAATTTTCGTTCTTGAAACGAATGATATAAACTGTCTGTTTCCAATGCAAAATGATCCATTCCGATTTCATGATAGCCGTTTTCAGAAAGACGTTTTTTTCCTAATTCATACAACATTCTTTTTTCTTCATCTTTTGGTAAATCTTCATCTTTAAAGCCCCGTTGGCCGTTTCCTTTAATCCACGGAACATGAGCATAACTGTAAAAAGCCAATCGATCCGGTTGAAGTGAATTGGTTTTATCAATTGTATCAATCACATCTTCAACGGTTTGAAATGGTAATCCGAAAATTAAATCATGACCAACCGAAGTATAACCAATTTCTCTTGCCCAAAACGTCACTTTGGCCACATCATGAAATGTTTGAATACGATGAATCGCTTTTTGCACGGTTTCAGAATAATCTTGAACGCCAAAACTAACTCTGCGAAAGCCTAAATCAAATAATTTTTGAAGATGTGTTCGTGTGGTATTGTTAGGATGACCTTCAAAACTAAATTCGTGTTTCGGGTGTTTTAGTGCATTTTCAAATAAACCGTTTATTAATCGTTCTAAATTTTCGGGTGAAAAGAAGGTCGGGGTGCCACCACCTAAGTGAATTTCTCTGATAACTGGTTTTTTTGGTAATAATTCGCAATACAATTGCCATTCTTTTAAAACAGCTTCAATATAAGGATGTTCCACATCATGTCGTTTAGTGATGCGTTTATTGCACCCACAAAACGTACACAAACTTTCACAAAAAGGCAAATGAATATACAAACTAATTCCTTCGGAAGTGTTGCTTTGCACAAATGATTGTTGAAGGGTTTCTTTCCATTCGGCTACCGAAAAACCATCTTCATCCCAATAAGGAACTGTCGGATAACTGGTGTATCGCGGACCGGGAACATTATATTTTTGAATCAATGACATCTTTTTTATCGCTTTTTTAAAACAGTAAAAAGTTAAGAATCAATGAGAACATTTCATCCTAACTTCTCACTATCGAAGTAAAACATTAGTCAAAGGTATTGGTGTTCCTTTAAAAAAAAAATGATAATTGTCATACAGCTTTTTTCTATCTATAGAGAAGAGTTTACTTTTAGAAAAACTAAGTACAATTTCAAATCCAACGTATCACCGAATAGATTGATATAAAAAATTCACTGAAAACGATTTCGTAGGAAAAATTTCTTTCCTATATTTGAACTCCTATGCAACCAGTAAAAATAATTGAATGTCCACGCGATGCCATGCAAGGCATTAAAACGTTTATTCCTACGGAAAGAAAGGTTACCTATTTGCAATCGCTTTTGCGGGTTGGCTTTGATACATTGGACTTTGGGAGTTTTGTTTCGCCAAAAGCCATTCCGCAAATGGTTGATACAGCTGAGGTTTTAGCACGATTGGATTTATCGCAAACCCGAAGCAAACTGTTGGCTATTATTGCCAATACAAGAGGAGCGGAATTGGCTTCGGAACACAAAGCAATTCAGTATTTAGGTTTTCCTTTTTCTATTTCAGAGAATTTTCAAATGCGAAATACGCATAAAACTATTGCGGAATCAATTATAACATTAAACGAAATTTTAGAAATAGCCGACAAATCCAATAAAGAAGTGGTGGCTTATTTATCAATGGGTTTCGGAAATCCATACGGTGATCCGTGGAACGTGGAAATAGTAGGAGAGTGGACAGAAAAAATGGCAGGAATGGGGGTAAAAATTTTATCGCTTTCAGACACGGTAGGAAGTTCTACACCGGAAGTAATAGATTATTTGTTTTCCAATCTCATCACAAAATATCCCGAAATTGAGTTTGGAGCTCATTTGCACACAACTCCAGATAAATGGTTTGAAAAAGTGGATGCTGCCTACAAAGCAGGTTGCCGCCGTTTTGACGGAGCTATTCAAGGATTTGGCGGTTGCCCAATGGCGAAAGACGATTTGACCGGAAATATGCCTACGGAGAAATTATTATCTTATTTTACTACCCAAAAAGAAAATACTAACACCAGTCCGATGAGTTTTGAAAGTGCTTATAATGAAGCAACTAAGGTGTTTGGGGAGTTTCATTAAATTTACGGGTTGCGAGTTACGGGTTTCGTGTTTCACACCCTAACTCGCAACCCGTAACTTGCAACTATTCTATCCGAATCTCAAACATTTTATCCCAATTTTTACCCGTTACAAAAAGTGTTTTGGTTTTTGGGTTATAAGCAATTCCGTTTAACACATCAATATCAGGATGTTGGGTAACCAATTTCTTTAAATCACCCAAATAAATCACTGATTCTACCGCTCCATTTTTAGGATTAATGATTGCTACAGCATCTTTTTGATAGATGTTTCCATAGATTTTTCCATCGATCCATTCTAATTCGTTTACCGATTTGATTTTATTGGCACCGGAATACACGTTGATGTTTCCTTCAATTTGAAGGGTTTCCGGATTTAAGAAGTATATTTTCTCTGTACCGTCTGATTGATAAAGCATTTTTCCGTCGTTGCATAATCCCCAACCTTGAATTCGTTTGGAATAATTGAAACGTTTGATTTCTTTAAAAGTATCTGCATCATAAATAAAACCAACCAAATTTTGCCACGTTAATTGGTACACTTTATTATTTAAAATTGTTATGCCTTCTCCAAAGATTTCTTCCGGATGTTCTACTTTTTTATAGACTTCTCCGGTTTTGTAATTGGTTTTACGTAAGCTTGAAACGCCTTTTAAACCGGTAGTATTTCCAGCTCCGTTTCCTGTCCCTTCGTACAATGTGTCACGGTGAAATTCCAGTCCTTGTGTGTAGGCTTTGATGTCATGCGGATAGGTGTTTACTAAGGTATATTTGAGCAACTTAGGTTCAATTTTAGAAATGAGTTCAATGCGGTAGGTTGCTTCGGCATAGTCATTTTCATAATAAACCAAGGCTTTCAAATTTTGATAACCTAACTTTTCATCGGATAACGGAAATTCAATGTTATTTGCACCGTCAACAGAACCTATTTTTTTATCGTTAGCAAAGTAAACAATGCTATCAATTGATTTGTTTTTTGTGTTGGAAATTGTCAAAACAGCTTTTTCATCAGTTGAAAATTGTGCTTTTGATTGGGTTGTATTCAACAAAAATAAACCTGATTTATCTTTTTTAGAGTCCTCACAGCTTGAAAAAAGAACGGCTAATAAAATGAATGAGAATAAGTTATAGTTTTTCATGAGAATTTCGTAATAATATCGACAAATATAACAATTTGAATCGAACTATTTTCCTTGCAAAAACATAAAAAGATTGTATATTTGCACCGGCAAGTCCTACACGACCAGCTCCTGCAAACTCCTCCAGGGTGGGAACGCAGCAAAGGTATGTGGTTGTAGCGGTGCGATGTAGGTCGCTTGCCATTTTTTTTTTACTCTTCAGTCGAATTCAATCTCACCATTTTATTTACCGTAAAAAGGCATTTAAGAAATATAAGCTTTTCTAGCTTGTATTAGTTTTTTTTAAGATTATACTTTTATAAACCGTATAAGGCATATATGAAATATAAGTTTTTCAAGCTTGTATTAGTTTTCTTTTACAAACTTATACTTTTCTTATATGGTTGAAAGCCTTTATTTACTTTTTTTGATTTCTAATTAGTTCTTTTCATTACTTTCGCTTTCACAAATTCAAAAACATGCATTTAAATTGGAAAATAGTGCAACACCAACTGAAAGAACCTTTCAAAATTGCTTATGGTGTATATCATTTCAGAAATGCTTTAATTGTTTCGATTGATTTCAATGGTAAAACCGGTTTTGGTGAATGTACCGAAATTGATTATTATCACATTCATTTAGCTGATTTTGTGAATGATTTACAACGAATTCAACCCGTTTTTAGCAATTTTCTGATCGAACATCCTTTTGGTTTTTTCAAGAAACTTCAAGCTTTATCATTGCATCCTTTTTTGCAATCGGCAATAGATTGTGCGTTTTGGGATTTGTACGGAAAACTTGAAAACAAAACATTTTCCGAATTAAATCAACTACAATCGACTCATTTTCCTCAATCTTCGATTACAATTAGTATGGATGAGGAATCCGTTCAGCTCAAGAAGATCATAGATTCGGATTGGGAGTTTTGTAAAGTAAAAGTCAATTCATGGTCATCTTCCTTACGGGATAAATTGTTGGCTACCGGAAAGAATATCAGCATTGATTCCAATGGAAGTTTTTCATTGGAAACGTGTGAATTCATTCAAAATGATCCGCTTTCTGCAAAATTCTTATATTTCGAACAACCGATGTCAAAAGGTGCAGAAAATTACAAAAACTTATCCCAAAATAGTTATGCCAATTGGATGGCGGATGAAGATTTGCAATCCATTGAAGATTTGGAATTACTTAAACCACATTACAAAACACTCAACATCAAAGTGATGAAATGTGGTGGATTAACACCTTCGTTAGCCATTATCCAAAAAGCAAAAGCGATGAATTTTAAAATTATGATTGGTTGTATGACTGAATCAACGGTTGGTATTTCTGCCGGAATTGCCTTGGCTTCTTTTGCTGATTATCTCGATTTGGATGGTGCCAATTTAATTGCAAATGATACATTTAATGGTTCAAAAATTGTGAATGGGAGAGTGGTTTTGAGTGAAGATGCGGGGTTGGGGATTAAAATTTAAATATAAAAGAGTTATATAAAAATTATTAGATTCATATTTAATTTTTGGAGAAGTCGCTAAATTGTGAAAAGCTTGATTTTTTAATTAAAATTATAATCATAAAACACACCTTCATAACCAAGTTTATATTTTTTTTTCTCAGGATTTTTTATCTTAAAGACTAATTTTTTTATACTTATTCCATCGCAAGGTTCAGAACCTTTTTCTTCAGAAATTAAGATGATTGAATCATTTCTAATAATAAAATCACCTTTAATACCCATACATTCATTACCAATGACATAGGTAGTTGCAACGATATAATCTTCAATGTAATCGGTCTCAATATTTATTGGATTTGAAAATTTTGATTTAAACTCTTTATGCTGTTCTCGGTTTTTAGGTCCAGATACATCAAACGATATAAGATTGTTATTCTTTTGTGTTTTGCTTTTTTCAGTCTTTACATTTTTAGTGTTGTGATTATCTTTTTCATTGTTTAGCTTCCCACATGAAATTATCATAAAAATCAAAATTGTAATCAATACTTTATTCATGGTTCAAATGTCTTATGTATTTCCTAATGTTAGGATTAACAAATATAATTTATTTTAAACAACTTCTTCAAATCACTATATTTGCTTTTTAAACCTAACCATGTCAAAAGTAATTCTCATCACAGGCGGATCTTCCGGAATTGGTAAATCCATCGGCACTTTTCTTCATCAAAAAGGCTATGTTGTTTATGGAACAAGTAGAAATCCAAGTCAAGTAAAAGATTCTGTTTTTCCATTGTTACAATTGGATGTTCGTGATGTGAACAGTATTAACAATGCAGTTTCCGAATTAATTCAAAAAGAAGGCAAACTGGATGTTGTCATCAACAATGCCGGAGTTGGAATTACCGGTCCGCTCGAAGAAATTCCTACCCAAGAAATCAAAAACAATTTTGAAACCAATTTTTTTGGACCAATTGAAGTCATAAAAGCCGTTTTACCTCAAATGAGAAGTCAACAATCAGGTTTAATTATCAACATTACTTCCATTGCGGGCTACATGGGATTACCTTATCGAAGTGTTTATTCTGCCTCAAAAGGTGCGTTGGAAATCATCACCGAAGCCATTCGAATGGAAGTAAAATCCTTCGGCATTCAATTAACCAATGTTGCTCCCGGAGATTTTGCTACCAACATCGCTTCCGGTCGTTATCACGCTCCGTTAAAGGGCGATTCTGCTTATAAAATCCCATACGGAAATACATTAAAAATGATGGATGAACACGTTGACTCAGGTAGTAATCCAAACGAAATGGCTTTTGCAATTCATAAAATTATTGAAACTAATAAACCGAATGTTCATTATAAGGTAGGAAGTTTTCTCCAACGTTTTTCAGTTGTTTTAAAACGAATTTTGCCTGATAAGGTTTATGAAAAAATGTTGATGAATCATTATAAGCTTTGAATTAAAGTTAGCACTTAATATATTTTTTTCATGCAAAGAAAAAATGAAAGAAAATCTCGCAAAGACGCTGAGACGCAAAGTGAAGTCTAAAATTTGCGACTTTGCGACTTTGCGTGAGATAAATTGAAAGCTTGTTTGAAGAAAAACTTGAAACTTGAAACCTGAAACTTGAAACAAAAATAGTAACTTTGCATCCGAATTTAAACACAACTCACATATGAAATTTTTTATTGACACCGCCAACCTCGACCAAATCAAAGAAGCTCAAGCTTTAGGTGTTTTAGATGGCGTAACTACAAATCCGTCTTTGATGGCCAAAGAAGGCATTAGCGGCAAAAATAATGTATTGAAACATTATGTAGATATTTGTAACATTGTAACCGGTGATGTTAGTGCCGAAGTAATCGCAACCGATTACGAAGGAATGATAAAAGAAGGTGAAGAGTTATCGGAATTACATGATCAAATCGTTGTGAAATTACCAATGACTAAAGAAGGCATCAAAGCGTGTAAATATTTCTCAGACAGAGGAGTAAAAACAAATGTAACGTTGGTTTTTTCTGCCGGACAAGCTTTATTAGCAGCTAAAGCGGGAGCAACGTATGTTTCGCCATTCATTGGAAGATTGGATGATGTTTCCACAGATGGTTTAGCTTTAATCGAAGAAATCCGTGACATTTATGACAACTATGGTTATGATACACAAATTTTGGCTGCTTCAGTTCGTCACACAATGCACATTGTAAATTGTGCAAAAATCGGTGCCGATGTAATGACCGGACCTTTATCAGCAATTTTAGGATTGTTAAAACATCCATTAACAGACATTGGATTGGCTCAGTTTTTAGCCGATCATGCAAAAGCAAATCAATAGTTTTTAAACATAAAAAAATCCCGTCATTTTTTCAAGTGACGGGATTTTCTATTTTATAATTTTTCTATTTTAAATTCTCTGCAAATTTTACATCAAACAAGTTTACAAAACCATTGTGAATTTTTCCATTTTCATCTAAAATCATAGAACGATGTAATTTGGTAATTACCCATTTTTCTTTTAACTCTTCAAAATTATCGGCTCTAAATTCATTTATAGTTCCAAATCGATGATTTTCTAAAACTTTTTTCCATTTCGTTTGATCTTCATCAATATTAATAGCTACAAACTGATAATCAGGATTGTTTTTGTGAAAATCCAATGCTTTTTTATGAACGGCTAATAAATGTGATTCTGCATTTTCTGTCCAAAAGAAAACAACTGTTCTTTTGTTTAAAATAGTTTGACTGTTGATTTTATTTCCATTCAAATCAACCAAAGTAACTGCCGGTAAATCATTTCCTAATTTTAAATTCTGAATAGATGAACCAATTTTATTAATCTCGTTTTGCTTGCTTTTATCAGTCGATAATTCATTATAACGAGCTAAAAACTTCTGATTGTTAACGATATTTTGATCTTCTAATAAATAGGAGAAAGCAATATTATCAAGAATTTTATTTTTTATTTTCTCATTCTTAAAAAGTGTATCGGCAATGTTTAATTTATGAATGTGTTGTTCTAAATCTTCATCTTCCAAATTGGTTGAATTGGGCTGACTGAATGACACATTTCCCAGAAAATTAGTAAGATAACGTACAAATGGAGAATAATTGACCAATGATTTATTATTGAAATCTACTTCATTTCTGTGGTTATAATAATTTGAGGGTAGCTTTTCATTTACATTTTCACCCGTTCTCATTTTGTGAGCCATCGGATAAATTTCCTTTTTTGAAAAATGATGAAAGTTCAACATTGTTTTCGCATACAAATCAAAGTCATCATTCCATTTTATTTTTTCTTTTTTGGAATTGTAAAATTTGACTTTACTTTCGTAAGATGAATCACAATTTGTGATAAACTTATCTACATCATAATCAAAAACATCAAACATTTTGTTTCTGTCATCTTCATTTTTTAGATAAAGTTCCATCAAAAAATTATTCTTTTCATCACCACGTCCACAAAACACAATTGATTCATCAAATTCAATCGGATTGATGCGAACCATTAAACTGTCGTTTTTGTCAAAATAAACATATTGATATTCAGGCTCGTGTTTAAAAGTATATAAACCGGGAGCTAACGAATCAAACTTGTGAATGAATCGGTTATTTTTATCCAAAAAAATAGTATCAACAACTTCATCATCTTTTAGGAACAAGACAAAGTTATTTTTAGGATTAATTACTTCACCACCAAAATAGGCCACATAGTTATCATTGTCAAATTCTTTTTGACATCCGGATACTATAAATAGTAAAGCGATATTTAGTGTGAAAAGTATTTTTTTTGAATAGGCAATCATTTTGTGGTATTAGTTTATAACAAAAGTATTTTTTCTAATGTTTACATCTTGTTAACAGACAGTTAAAATAAACCTATATTTATTCTAAATAACTGTAACTCAAAAGTGCTTTATTTTTTCTACTTTTGCAACGCTTTTTAAAAATAGAAAATACATGTTGACAGTTTCAAATTTATCAGTTCAGTTTGGCAAAAGAATTTTGTTTGACGAAGTGAATGTAACCTTCACACAAGGCAATTGCTACGGAATTATCGGTGCAAACGGTGCCGGAAAATCCACGTTCATGAAAATTATTTCAGGCGATATGGATCCAACTTCCGGACGTATCATTTTGGAACCCGGAAAAAGAATGTCGGTTTTAAACCAAAATCACAATATGTTTGATGAACATACTGTTTTGGAAACGGTTTTGATGGGAAATAAAATTTTATATGCCGTTAAAACTGAGATGGATGCATTGTATGCCGATTACAATGATGCCAATGCAGACAGAATAGGTGAGTTACAAGTGCAATTTGAAGAAATGAATGGATGGAATGCCGATTCTGATGCGGCTTCTATGTTGTCTAACTTAGGGATTTCTGCCGATTATCATTATAATTTGATGGGCGAATTAGAAGGGAAACTGAAAGTACGCGTCCTTTTGGCACAAGCTCTTTTCGGTAATCCGGATGTATTGATTATGGATGAGCCTACCAACGATTTGGATTTTGAAACCATTGGTTGGTTAGAAAATTTCTTAGCCAATTATGAAAACACCGTTTTAGTAGTATCGCATGACCGTCACTTTTTGGATGCGGTTTGTACGCATGTTTCGGATATCGATTTTGGAAAAATTACGCATTATTCCGGAAATTATACATTTTGGTACGAAAGTAGCCAATTAGCAGCCAAACAACGTGCTCAACAAAACAAAAAGGCGGAAGAGAAAAAAGCTGAATTAGAAGAATTTATACGTCGTTTTAGTGCCAACGTAGCCAAATCTAAACAAGCTACTTCACGTAAGAAAATGATTGAGAAATTGAATCTAGACGAAATAAAACCATCCAGCAGAAGATATCCTGCCATTATTTTTGACCAAGAGCGTGAAGCCGGTGATCAAATTTTGAATGTAGTTGGGTTAAGTGCATCGGTAGAGGGTGAAACACTTTTCAAAAATGTCGATTTAAATATGGCAAAAGGTGATAAAGTGGTAGTTTTTTCAAAGGATTCACGTGCTACATCTGCATTTTATGAAATTTTAAACGGAAATTTAAAAGCAGATGCAGGAACATTTGATTGGGGAATAACAACTACACAATCTTATTTGCCGGCAGACAATCATGCCTTTTTTGAAAATGATTATACGTTAGTCGATTGGTTACGCCAATGGGCAAAAACAGAAGAAGAACGTGACGAAGTTTATGTTCGCGGATTTTTAGGTAAAATGATTTTTTCAGGTGAAGAAGCTCTTAAAACCGGACGAGTTTTATCCGGTGGAGAAAAAGTGCGTTGCATGATTTCTCGAATGATGATGCTTCGTGCCAATGTTTTAATGCTAGATGAACCAACCAATCACTTGGATTTGGAATCGATTCAAGCGTTTAACAACTCGTTAAAAAACTTCAAAGGTTCAGTTTTGTTTACAACACATGATCATGAATTTGCTCAAACTGTTGCTAATCGTGTAGTTGAAATTACACCAAATGGTGTGATAGATCGCTACATGACATTTGATGAATATTTAGAAGATGATAAAATCAAAGAATTGAGAAAGAAAATGTATAGCTAGTTATAAATAGAATCCTGAGACTTTGTTTCGGGATTTTTTTTAAAATAAATCGTAAAAAATTATATCTTTACACACCAAACAACACAACCATGAGTCAAAAAGTATTGCTCACTTCCAAAGAAGTCAATATCATTCTCCATCGTTTGGCCTGTCAGCTGATTGAAAAACACCTTGATTTCTCAGATACAATCATTATCGGATTACAGCCTCGCGGATCTTTCTTAGCCAAAAGAGTCGTTCAACTTTTACAAGAAGAATACCAAGTTAAAAATATAAAATTCGGCTTGTTAGACATCACTTTTTTTAGAGATGATTTCCGTCGTGGCGAAAAACCATTGGAAGCCAATAAAACCGAAATTGATTTTATTGTCGAAGATAAAAAAGTCATATTTATTGATGATGTTTTATACACAGGAAGAAGTATTCGATCGGCTTTGACTGCCATTCAATCCTTCGGAAGACCAAGTGAAATTGAGCTTTTGGTACTCATTGATAGAAGATTTAGCCGTCATTTACCCATTCAACCCGATTATCGTGGAAGACAAGTGGACGCCATTAATAATGAAAAAGTGAAAGTTTGCTGGACTGAAAATGAAGGCGAAGATACTGTATATTTAATAACTACTAACACACAAACACCTGAAAATGTCTGAACTAACTGTCAACCATTTATTAGGCATTAAATACCTTCAACCGGAAGATATTCAACTTATTTTTGAAACAGCCGATCATTTTAAAGAAGTGATTAACCGTCCGATTAAAAAAGTTCCGTCTTTGCGGGATATTACAATTGCTAACATCTTTTTCGAAAATAGCACACGGACAAAATTATCTTTCGAACTCGCTCAAAAACGACTTTCTGCTGATGTAATTAGTTTTTCTGCGGCTCAATCATCCGTAAAAAAAGGAGAAACATTAATTGATACAGTCAACAATATTTTGGCAATGAAAGTCGATATGGTTGTGATGCGTCACGCTAATCCCGGTGCAGCTTATTTTCTATCAAAAAATGTAAAAGCAAGTATTATCAATGCCGGTGACGGAGCTCATGAACATCCTACACAAGCGTTATTAGACAGTTATTCAATACGTGAACGATTGGGTGAAGTAGGAGGTAAGAAGGTGGTAATTGTTGGAGATATTCTTCATTCCAGAGTGGCACTTTCCAATATTTTTGCCCTTAAAATGCAAGGAGCAGAAGTAAAAGTGTGCGGACCTAAAACATTAATTCCAAAACACATTGAAAGTTTAGGAGTTACGGTTGAACCTAATTTGAGAAAAGCATTAGAATGGTGTGATGTTGCTAATATGCTTCGTGTTCAAAATGAACGAATGGATGTGAATTATTTTCCTTCAACAAGAGAATATGCTCAGCAATATGGTGTGGATAAAGCACTTTTAGACTCTTTAAATAAAGAAATTGTCATCATGCATCCGGGTCCGATTAATCGAGGAGTGGAAATCACAAGTGATGTAGCCGACTCCAAACAATCCGTTATTTTAGAACAAGTTGAAAACGGCGTAGCGATTAGAATGGCGGTTATTTATCTTTTGGCTTCTAAGATTAAATAATTTTTTGTATTTTAGTAGTTGAGATATTGAAAACTCAGTTTCTCATCAACTCAGAATCTCAGCAACTCCAATATATGAAAGTCGATCAAAAAGGACATACTACTATTTTAAAAAATACCCAAGGCGATTGTGTAGCTTTTCTTGAAAAAGTAACTACGCAACACAATAGCTTTAAAAATCAGAATTTAATTTTGGATATGTCGATGGATAAAGAAGTAAAACTGAAACAGATAAAATTGTTCAGTGATTTATCCAAAACACATAAAAAAGGGAAAAAATCTTTTGTCATCGTGGTTCAAGATATCGATTTTAATGATGTTCCAACCAAATTAACAGTTGTACCAACACTTTTAGAAGCTCACGACATCATCGAAATGGAAGAAATTGAAAGGGATTTGGGTTTTTAACCGACAACAAACAACCGACAACTTCCTTTATGAAACTAACCATCCTCGGCTGTTACGCCGCCACACCACGCACAATCACCAATCCGACTTCACAGGTTTTAGAAATTAAAAACCGTATGTTTTTGATTGATTGTGGTGAAGGAACACAAGTGCAATTGCGGAAGAATAAAATTAAATTCTCAAAAATCAATCATATTTTTATTTCGCATTTACACGGTGATCATTTTTTTGGTTTGGTGGGATTGATTTCTACGTTTATGCTGCTTAATCGTGAAAGTGATTTACATGTGTATGGACCAAAAGGAATTAAAGAGTTAATTTTATTGCAATTGCGTGCCGGAAATTCATTTACAGGTTACAACCTTTATTTCCATGAATTAGAATCAAAAGAAAGTGAAGTGCTTTTTGAAGATGAAAAAGTGATTGTCAAAACCATTCCGCTTAAACACCGAATTTACACCAACGGATTTCTATTCCAAGAAAAAAATAAAGAACGAAAATTGAACATCGATAAAATTCAAAATCTTGGAATTGATGTCGTTTATTACCAAAAAATAAAATACGGCGGCGATATCACTTTAGATAACGGAACAATTATTCCCAATCACGAAATCACATTTGATCCTGACCACGAAAAAAGTTATGCTTTTTGTTCGGATACGGTTTATGATGAAGATTTAATTCCGATATTTGAAAATGTTGATGTTTTGTATCACGAATCTACTTTTTTAGAAAAAGAATCGCATTTGGCAGAAAAAACAATGCATACTACAGCCAAGCAAGCTGCTACAATCGCTTTAAAAGCAAATGTAAAAAATCTTGTACTTGGACATTATTCCACTCGCTACGAATCGATTGAATTGTTTAGAACTGAAGCAGAAACTATTTTCCCTAATGTGCTTTTGGCGGAAGATGGGAAGGAGTTTGAGTTTTAGAAAGGTTGCGAGTTGAAAGTTGCGAGTTAAAAGTTGCAAGTTTCGGGTTATTCTGTGAATTCTGTGGTTTCTGTGAGAAATATTTTTTCTTTCCGGTTTTTGTTTCCAAGTAGGCGATTTGTTTCCTTTCTAGCCCCGATTGAAGCGGCATCCTTTTGTGTAGCTTGCGAAACAAAAGATAGAGCGGAAAGCGGGAAAATGGATGGCTGGAAAAGCCCAAGCCATTCGCTTCTAACTGTTAACAAACTGAACACTTACATCTGAAATCTGCAACTGCAAACTGTATTTGAAAACCCATTTATTTGTACCTTAGCCACTCAATACCTAAGTAACAACATAAAATGGAAGATCTCAGCAATTACCGAAAATCATACGAAAAAAGCGAACTTTTGGAAACCAACATTCCGGAAGATCCAATCAATTTATTTCACCGTTGGTTTTATGAAACCGAAGAACAAGGCAATATTGAAGAAGTGAATGCCATGACGGTTTCTACTATCGGGAATGACGGTTTTCCAAAGTCTCGTGTAGTTTTACTTAAAAAATTCAACGAAGAAGGATTTATTTTTTATACAAATTATGAATCCGAAAAAGGAAAAGCCATCGAAGCAAATCCTAATGTTTGTCTTTCCTTTTTTTGGCATTCAATGGAAAGACAAGTTATTATTAAAGGTATTGCAGAGAAAACGTCTGCCCAACTTTCGGATAATTATTTTGACTCTCGTCCGGATGGAAGTAAATTAGGAGCAATTGTTTCTAACCAAAGTAGGGTAATTGAGTCTAGAACTGTTTTAGAAGAGAGACTCAAAGCTTTAGAATCTGAATTTGAAGGAAAAGAAATTCCTCGTCCATCTTTTTGGGGCGGATTTTTAGTTCGTCCGCAAGAAGTAGAATTTTGGCAAGGAAGACCAAATCGTCTTCATGACCGAATTCGATATCAACTTCAAAATGATTATTCTTGGAAAATTGAAAGATTAGCACCTTAATATGTAAGAAAAAATCTAGATAAAAATAAAAAAAGTGCATTTCATCGATTTTATTTGGCACTTTAACGAATATAGTAGTAATATTGAACTGTCTAACAAGATATACGTTCTCAAATTATAAAGCACCAAGATATTTGCCCCACATCTATCAAACGCTAAAAAATATTTAGATAATAAAAAGGTATTTGCCCCACATCTACTTTTAAAACTTAACCTACTACTATGAAAGCAAAAATGTTTAGAGCATTGTTGCCATTCGCAATTGTGTTCACTTTGATTTCTTGTTCTTCTGATTCATCAGAAGATACTGTAACGCCAGTCGTTGAGAATTTTTCTTATAACGAAACTGAGTTGGATTTAATGAACAAAATCAATAACCACAGAGTAAGTGTTGGGTTAAATCCATTAGAACAAATCAATCACATTTCTTACAAATCGTCTGAACATAATGACTATATGATTGAAAATGATGTAGTTGGTCACCAATATTTTGACCAAAGAGCAACTAACATTAAACAAGTTTTGGGAGCTGTTCAAGTAAGTGAAAATGTAGCTTATAATTATCAATCAAACGAAGGTGTTTTAAACGCTTGGTTAATGAGCGACGGCCACAAAGATAACATTGAAGGAGATTTTACACATTTCGGAATATCAGTTAAAACAAATCCAACCACAGGAAAAAAATACTACACCAACATTTTTATGAAAAGGTAATTTTGCCCCGAATTTGCCTTAACCTAAGAAGAACCATTCGTTATCGAGTGGTTTTTTTTATGGATAATTTATAAATGTCCGATTTCAAAATCTCCGAATCATTGTCTTCGCAAAGTAAGAAAGTGATTTCGGATTTAGAATTTTTATAAACCGTTATTCCCTCAAATTTATGTTTATCAGTAATTTTCTCAGTAAAATCTATTTTAAAAGTAGAAGGATTTATTGCTCCAATCCAACTTCCTAAAACAACACCATCTTCATAAGTAGAATTTGAATCTTCGGCAGATGCCAAAAAATAAATTTGATTTTCCACTAAAACGGCATCTGTAAAAGTTACATTGACATTTTTTTCTTTTGGTAAAGTGATTGTAACAAAATCAATTTTACTAGGATTTTCAATCGATTCACTTAAAACAAAAATACCATTCTGACTTGCCGAGCCATTTCCTCTCTGAAATAAAAACCATTTATTTTCATATTTCACAACACCCTCAATATTCAAATTTTCTTTGTCAACTCCTGATGATTCTGATATTTTTGAAAACAAATCACGTAAATCATCGAAAGAATATTTTTTAGTTTTCAGATTATATTCTGCCAAAATCATTCTTTTTTCAGTCGAACCCGAGCCCAAAACCAAAATCGAATCTCCGGTTTTCAAAATCGATTCAAAATCAGGTTTATCTTTTTTCGCAATAGATTCTTGACTATTTTCAAACAATTCAATCTTGTCTAATTTCTCTTTCTTAAAATTATATTCATACAAAAACGAACTCGAATCAGAAATCAAGAAGAGCGAATCATTTTCAAACACCAAACCCGAAGTCGCTCCAATTCCCAAAATCTGAAAAAATAACTCTAATTTAAATTTGTCCATACTTTTTTGTACTTTGGTGTAAAATTAATCAATCTAATCCACATCAAATGAAAAATATAAAACCGGAACATTTTAGAGTCGATTCCGAAATTAGTTTATCCAATACCCCCACTTTTTTAGACATAGAAACTTCCGAAAAAAAGAAGGAAAAAATACTTCAAAAAACCCGTGAAAAGTTGAGCAAATTGCAAGACACGATGTATGCTCACAACCGTTACGGAGTACTCATTTGCTTGCAAGGAATGGACACTGCCGGAAAAGACAGCCTCATTCGCGAAGTTTTCAAAGAATTTAACGCTCGTGGCGTGGTAGTTCACAGTTTTAAAACACCCAATTCCACCGAATTGGAACACGATTATTTGTGGCGGCATTACATTGCACTTCCCGAAAAAGGAAAATTCGCCGTCTTTAACCGAACGCATTATGAAAATGTACTAGTAACTCGCGTTCACCCCGAATACATTCTCAACGAAAACATTCCCGGCATAGAAACCGTCGAAGATATCACACCCGAATTCTGGGAAAACCGTTTTGAAAGCATCAATGCATTCGAAAAACACATCGCTTCAAACGGCGTAATCATCCTCAAATTCTACCTTCATCTCAGTAAGGAAGAGCAACGTCAACGACTTCTTCGCCGACTCGAAACTGAGAAACACAATTGGAAATTTTCGCCCGGCGATCTAAAAGAACGTGCGTTGTGGAACGACTATCAAAATTGTTACGAAGATGCCATCAATCGCACCTCAAAACCGCATGCACCGTGGTATATCGTGCCGGCAGACAACAAAGAAACCTCTCGCTATATTGTGGCCAAAACCATTCTCGAAGAGCTTCAAAAATACACCGAAATCAAAGAACCGGAACTAGAAGACAAAGTAAAAGACAATATCAAAATGTATCACGATTTGCTAAAATCCGAAGAATAGCATTTGGCCGCACTACGGGCTATCCGCTGCAATTCCTCAAGCCAAAACACAAAAAACTAAGCCGTAAAAAGAGCTTCCGCCGGTCGCTTTTTTGCGGCAAGTTTTTTAGTGTTTTGGCTCTCCGGGATTTCCGCTGCTATCCCTGGCGGAAACAGTGCCGTCAAACCATTTCATTACAAAATATGGTAATTCTGTAACAAATCAACGTTAAAATATAATCACTTTCATTAGTAGAAAATTACCTTTGTAAGGATTTTCATTTTTTAACACTTGAAAACTCAACAAAATAAGCTAATTTTAAACCCAAAAGGACACGTTGAAAAAGAACTTAAAAAAGGTAGTACGAATTTTACTTTGGATAATTGGTTCCATCGTGCTAACATTTCTCCTTTTAGTAATTTTATTGCAAGTTCCTGCCGTTCAGAATTTTGTAAAAGACAAAGCTGTTAGCTACATCGAAGACAAAATTAAAACCAAAGTTTCCATTGACCGAATCGAAATCGGTTTACCCAAAAACGTCATCGTAGAAGGAATTTATTTCCAAGATCAGCAAAAGGATACACTTTTGTATGGCGAAAAAGTATTGGTCAACATCAGCTTATTCAAACTCATCAGCAGCAAAGTTGATATCGAAAATGTTGAACTAACCGGTGTCGTAGCCAACATCAACCGAAATAGTGAAGGCGAATTCAACTTCGATTACATCATCAAAGCCTTTTCTTCCGAAGAACCAAAACCGGAATCTGAACCAACCGAAATTTCGTTAGACAAAATCAATTTAAACAACATTCGTTTTACGTTTGACGATGCGTTAACGCAAAATGATTTTAAACTAAATTTAGGTCATTTCAACACGCGAATTAAAACTTTTGATTTAGAAAATTTAGATTTCGAAGTACCAAAAATCGAAATTGATGGCTTAAAACTTCAACTTAAACAAGGTATCGCACAAGTGCTTCAAAACACAGAAGAAGTAGCAGAAGATGCCAAAAACGAACCCAACCTAAAATTGAAAATAGGCGAAGTCGATTTAGGAAAAATCGACATTCGTTTTGAAAGTGAATCTAATCAACTAAAAACCGGATTAGCGTTTCAAAAATTAGTGGTTAGTTTTAATGAAATCGATCTAAAAAAACAATTCATCGACATCGCTTCATTGGATTTGAAACAAACCAAAGCCAACTTAGTTCTCGGAAAAATAGAAGAACAAGTAACCAAAGAACCATCAACGGAAACAGCATCCAACAATTGGAAAGTTAAACTCGACAAAATTTTAGTTGAAAAATTAGACTTTCAATTTGATGATGAAAAATCAGCCCCAATTGCTAAAGGAATTGATTATAAACATCTTCATCTTCAAAACCTAAATCTTGATGCTTCAAAACTAAGCTACACCACCGAAAATATGGCGGCCAACATTCATTCGTTTCAAGTGAATGACAAAAGTGGTTTAGAAATTCAATCGTTTTCAACCGTTTTCAAGATGACTCCAACCGGAATTTCACTTGAAAAATTAGCTATAAAAACACCACAAACCGAAATTAAAAATAAGTTAGTGATTGGTTTTCCTTCGCTTGAATCTATTAGCGAAGATCCATCTACTATTACCCTTGATGCTCGACTTTTACAAACCAAAATAGCCTTTCAGGATTTGTTGCTTTTTGCTCCGCAATTGGCTAAGGATAATCCGTTTAAAAGTCATCCAAACGCCATTTTGCTTTTAAATACAGAACTTTCAGGAAAATTAGATAACCTAGAAATTCTATTTTTTGAAATCAGCGGAATTGGTCAAACCAATGCATCACTTTCGGGTAGAATTGTTGGTCTACCGGATATCGAAAAAACATATTTTGATCTAGCGATTGATCAATTTCAATCTACGTCCAAAGATGTGTTGACATTTGTTCCACTAAATACAATTCCATCGAATATTCAACTTCCAACCACATTTAAACTCAATGGAAATTTCAAAGGATTAATCAATGATTTTGCCACCAATTTGAATTTAAAAAGCAGTTTCGGAGATGCAAAAGTGGTTGCTCTTTTTGATCAATCCAAAAAAGGAAATGAACAGTATGATGCTCAAATTGACTTGACGGAATTTGATTTAGGAAAATTAATTAAAAACGATTCCATCGGAAAATTAACTTTAAAAGCAGATGTAAAAGGTGTTGGTTTAGAGCCTAAAACAGCTTCCGCCGATGCTTATTTAGAGGTGATTAAAGCGACTTACAATTCATACACTTACCAAAATGTTTCATTAAAAGGAGCAATCCAAAATGGCGATTTTGAAATCACAACCGCAAGTCAAGATCCAAATATCACGTTTGACGGAATTGCTTCAGGAAGTTTCAAAACCGAATATCCAACCGGAAAACTGAAGTTAAATTTAGAAATGGTTGATTTGGAAAAACTCAATTTTATGGAAAAACCTTTCCGATTCAAAGGAATTGTTGAAGCCGATATGACTTCCACCGACATTGATTTTTTAAATGGCGATGTGGTGTTACACGAATTTATTTTAGCCAACGAAAAAGAGCAATTTGTATTAGATTCAGTTAAAATTTCAGCAGAATCAACCGTTGAAAATAATAGTATAAAACTAGAATCTCAATTTGTAGATGCGGCGATTTTAGGAAAATACAAATTATCAAAAATTGGCGAATCACTTTCAAATTCCATTCAAAAATATTATAATTCATCAGGAAATCCATCTGTAAAAAATTCAGAAGAACAACATTTTGCATTCAATGTCGAGGTAAAAAATACGCCAATGTTGCAAAAAATTGTTCCTGATTTAACCGGTTTAGAACCGATTTCGATCGATGGAAGATACAATACGGTGAACGATTCTATCATTATTAAAGGCAGAATTCCATTGGTAAAATATGGAAAAATTACAGTTTCCAATGCGGTAATCGATTTGAAAACCGAAGAAAATGCGTTGGTTTATAATTTAGAAGTTGATGATATTCAAAGCGAACAATTTCAAATTCCGCATACGATTGTAAGCGGAAAAGTTGAAAATAATGTGGTGAATTATGCATTACAATTGCTCGATGCGAAAGATGAAGAACGTTATTATTTAGCCGGAAGATTAGAAGCCAAAAACGGAATAAATGAAGTGAGTTTAGATTCAGAAAAACTAATTCTAAATTACAACGAGTGGCAATTGGCGGCCGATAATCTCATTCGTTTTGGGCAACAAGGAGTTAATGCAACCAATTTTGATTTGTCCAAAGGCGAAAATAAGTTAACTATTCAATCGGAAACCAGCGATATGAGTTCTCCAATTTCAATCGATTTTGAGAATTTTGAGATTGAAACGTTGACTAGTTTCGCTCAACAAAGTCAGTTAGAAATGACCGGAAAAATCAACGGTAATGCCAATGTTAGAGATATCAATTCAACACCAATTTTTACTTCCGATTTAACAATTGAAAATTTCACATTCAAAAAAGATACCGTTGGCGATGTTAAACTGAAAGTGAACAATGAAACCGCTTCTACTCTCAACGCAGAAGTTTCGATTACAAGCCAAGAAAACAAAGTAGATTTGAATGGTTTTTATCGCACAAGCGACAGCAGTTTTGAAATGAAATTAGACATTGACCGATTGAATTTAAAAAGTATTCAAGGTTTCACAATGGGGAATTTGACCAACAGCACCGGTTTTTTCACCGGAAATTTCGATATTTCAGGAACAGTTGACAAACCAAATGTAGTTGGAACGTTAGATTTTAATGAAATCGGATTTAAAGTTACTTCTCTCAATTCCAATTTTAAATCCATTAATGATCAAATCAAATTTACAGGAGAATCCATCGTTTTTGACAATTTTGGAATTAAAGATGAAAAAGACAATGATTTGAATATAAACGGAAGAATTTTGACTTCCACTTTTCAAGATTTTCAATTCGATTTAAACGTTGTTGCTGATAATTTTAAAGCGATTAATTCAACAGCCAAAGACAGTGATTTATTTTATGGTGAATTATATATTGATACAAAATTAGATATCAAAGGCGATTTAGCGAGTCCGGTTGTTAACGGAAGTTTGAAGGTAAATGAAGATACAAAATTCACAGTTGTTTTGCCTCAATCCGATCCTTCTATTGCTGATCGCGAGGGAATTGTTGAATTCATCGACCCTAATACAGTAAAATTGTTTGATGATGCGTTGACGATGAAAGATTCATTAAACACATCCGATATTCGTGGAATTTTAGCCGCCGTCAACATCGAAATTGATAAAGAAGCCGAGTTTTCCATCATCATTGATAAAGCCAACGGAGATTTCTTAAAATTAAAAGGTGAAGCTCAATTGAGTGGCGGAATTGATCCTTCCGGTAAAACAACTTTGACAGGAAGATACGAATTTACCGAAGGTAGTTATGAAATGAATTTCAATTTAATCAAACGAAAATTCGACATTAAATCCGGCAGTTACATTCTTTGGACAGGCGAACCAACTTCGGCAAACATCAATATCACAGCAGTTTATAAAACAGAAACTTCTCCGTTAGATTTAGTCAGTGATCAATTAGGAGCAGTTTCAGCCGATGTTAGAACTCGCTATTTGCAACGTATTCCGTTTGAAACAGAATTGATTATGACAGGTGAATTAATGAAGCCAAACATTTCATTTGATATAGTTTTGCCAGATGGAAATAATAGTGTTTCTGCGGATATTATCAATATGACTCAGGCAAAACTGTCCCAATTACGTCAACAACCGGATGAGTTAAACAAACAAGTTTTTGCTTTGTTATTATTGAATCGATTTGTGAGTGAAACCACTTTTGCATCATCAGGCGGTCCATCGGCTGAATCATTGGCGAGAGATAGTGCCAGTAAAATTTTGTCGCAACAGTTAAACAATTTGGCAGGCGATTTGATTAAAGGTGTCGAAATGGAATTCGATTTAGATTCTTCCGATGATTTTACGACAGGACAAAGAGAAACCCGAACAGATTTGAATGTAGCTCTCTCTAAAAAGTTGTTAGACGATCGTTTGAAAATTACCGTTGGAAGCAGTTTTGGATTAGAAGGTCCGCAACAAGAAAACCAAGATGCCACCAACATTGCAGGAGACATTTCTGCAGAATATCAATTGTCTAAAGACGGTCGTTATCGCGTAAAAGCGTATCGTAAAAACCTTTATCAAGTTGCCCTTTTAGGTGAAGTTGTAGAAACCGGAGTGGCATTTATTATCACGATTGATTACAATAAATTCAGAGAAATTTTCAGCAAGAAAAAAGAAGAGAATTCAAAAAAGAATCCATGAAGAACTTGAATAAACTATATATTTTTTCCATCATTGCATTTTTTGCTTCTTGCAGCAACACGCGTTTTTTGCCCGAAGGTGAATTGTTATACACCGGAGCAAAAGTAAAAGTGGAAGGAGACAGTCTCTCCAAAAGCGAAAAAAAGGAGTTAAAAACTCAGTTGAATGAATTACCACGTCCAAAACCGAATTCATCTATTTTAGGATTAAAACCGAAATTATATTTTTATAACCTTGCTGGCGAACCCAAAAAAGAAAAAGGATTTCGTCATTGGTTGAGAAATACGGTTGGAGAAGCACCGGTTTTATTCAGTAAAGTCGATCGCCAATACAATCAAGACGTTTTACAGAATTATGTAGAAAACAGCGGTTATTTTAATGCTGAAACAAAATCCGATTCTACTCGAAGAAATAAAAAAGCAAGTGTTGTTTATACTGTTACACCCAAAAAACAATACATCATTCGGAATGTAACTTTTCCGGAAGATTCTACTCAGCTGGCAAAAGATATTCGTGAATCAACTAGACGAAGTCGCTTACGTCCAAAACAAGGCTACAGTTTAGAAACAATTAAAGAAGAACGAATTCGCATTGATTCCCGTTTGAAAGAAAAAGGATATTATTATTTCAATGCTGATTATTTATTGATTCAAGCCGACACAACAGTCGCTCCACATCAAGTAGATTTAGTTGTGAAAATTAAAGATGATATTCCGGTTTTGGCTAAGAAACAATTTCGCATAAAAGATATTGTCGTTTATCCGAATTATACGATTCAAAATGATAGTATCCGAATCGCTTCCGATTCCGTTGTTCGACATAATGATTTTACGATTATTGATCCTGAAAATTTATTTGAACCGCGTATTTTCGATCGAACGTTATATTTCAAAAAGAATGATTTATACAACAGAACTAATCACAATTTGTCACTAAATCGTTTGGTAAATATGGGAACTTTTAAGTTTGTGAAAAACGAATTTAAAGTAGCCGATACCACCGGAAATTACTTGAATACATTTTATTATTTAACACCAATGCCAAAGAAATCAATTCGAACGGAATTGTTGGCAAAAACCAATTCAGCTAATTATACCGGAACAGAATTAAATGTTAATTGGAGTAATCGCAATACATTTAAAGGTGCAGAATTATTAACAATCTCGGCTTTTGGCGGAATGGAAGTGCAAGTTTCAGGTCAAAACAATGGTTTTAATGTTTATAGAGTTGGAACCGAAGCAAATTTAATTTGGCCAAGAATTATTGCTCCGTTTAAATTTGAATCGGCTAGTGGATTCGTTCCGAAAACAAAAGCAACTATTGGTTATGAATTTCAAAAACGAAGTAAATTATATTCTCTTCAAACCTTCAAAGGATCGTTTGGTTATTTATGGAAAGAAAATGAGCGAAAAGAACATCATTTTAATGTAACCGAAATCACGTATACAAGTCCGCAAAATGTAACGCAATTGTATCAAGATCAGATTGATATTAATCCGACATTAGAACGAATTATTGACAGACAATTGATTTTTGGACCAACGTATTCCTACACGTATACCAACACAATGCAACGTAGAAAAAAGAACACTTTTTATTACAGAGGAGCTATTGATTTTTCAGGAAATATTACAGGATTAATAACCGGAGCAAACGTAAAAAACGATAAGCAAGTTGAAATTTTTAATGTTCCATTCAGTCAGTTTGTAAAAATTGAAAATGAATTCCGTCATTATTTTAGGTTAGGAAAAGAATCTCAAATAGCCAGTCGATTGATTGTAGGAGCCGGATTTGCCTACGGAAATTCCGAAGAAATGCCATTCATCAAACAATTTTTTATCGGTGGAACCAATAGTATTCGTGCATTTAGAGCTCGTTCTATCGGCCCCGGAACATATGATAACTCTGTGAATGCCGGCGTTTTTTTACCGGATGAATCTGGTGATGTAAAACTGGAATTCAACACCGAATACCGTGCTCAAATTTATAATTTTATAAAAGGAGCTGTCTTTATCGATGCCGGAAATATTTGGTTGATGAATGACAATGCAGACAAACCAGGTTCTAAGTTTTCAAAGGATTTTTTAAATGAACTTGCTGTTGGAACCGGTGTCGGACTTCGTTTTGATTTTTCATTTTTAGTATTGCGAACCGATTTTGCATTTCCAATTAGAAAACCTTATCTGCCGGACGGTCAGCGTTGGGTTTTGGATGATATAAATTTCGGAAGCGGAACGTGGCGAAAAGAAAATTTAGTATTCAATTTAGCCATTGGTTATCCGTTTTAATTAAATTTTGGGTTAATTTTAGGACTTGTTCTGAACATATTTATGTATTTTTAAAAAAAATAAATTATGATACGATCACTTATTTTACTTATGCTTTTTACATTTTCGAGTTGTAAAGCCCAAGAAAAAGCAAATGATATTGTTCTTCAACCGGAAGAAATTAAATACACATTTGAAACAGTTGCTTCCGACATTGATATTCCGTGGGGAATGACATGGCTTCCGGATGGTTCAATGTTGGTGACCGAAAAATCAGGTATAATTTATCATGTGAAGGATAAGAAAAAAAGCGAAATTTCTAATGTTCCAAAAGTGGTTGCCAGAGGTCAAGGCGGATTGTTGGACATCGCAGTTCATCCAAATTATGATAAAAACGGATGGATTTACATTACTTATTCTTCAGACGAAGGCGAAGAAAAAGGAGCTCATACTCAGCTTATTCGTGCCAAATTAGAAGGCCAAAGTCTTACGCAAATTCAAACACTTTATAAAGCAACACCAAACACAAACAAAGGGCATCATTTTGGTTCCCGAATTGCATTTGATAACGATGGTTTTGTCTATTTTACTGTTGGCGACAGAGGAAATCATCCTGAAAATCCACAAGATATAAAAAGAGATGGCGGAAAAGTATATCGTTTGCACGACGATGGAAAAATCCCAACTGATAATCCATTTGTGGGTCAACAAGGAGCAAAAGAAGCAGTTTATTCATTCGGTCACCGCAATCCGCAAGGAATGACAAAGCACCCTGTTTCCGGAAAAATATGGACTCACGAACACGGTCCAAAAGGCGGTGATGAAATTAATATTGTCAAAAAAGCGGCTAATTATGGTTGGCCGGTGATTACTTACGGAATCGATTATGATGGATCAACGATATCCAAATTAACCGAAAAAGAAGGAATGGAGCAACCCATTTATTATTGGCTACCATCCATTGCTCCAAGCGGAATGGTGTTTGTGGCCGGAGACCGTTATCCAACTTGGAAAGGTCATTTATTGGTAGGTTCACTAAGTTTTCAATATTTAGAACTTGTAAAATTAGACGGAGAAAAAGTAGTTGGTCGTCAAAAAGTAGCTACTGATATTGGTCGTTTACGAGATGTAAAACAAGGTCCTGACGGATATATTTACATGGCTGTGGAAGGAAAAGGAATTATCAAAATTGTACCAAAAGGATAATGAAAGGAATTTATTTGATGCTTTTTTTCTCATTGGGAAGTTTGATTTTTGGCGACGAAAATTCAACTTATCATTCTATCAATCCATCAAACGATGAGTTGGTAAAAAGTATTAGTAGAGGAAAAGAAGTGTACGTTGATTTTTGTATGCAATGCCATTTAGGAAACGGAAAAGGAAGCGAAACCGTTCCTCCGTTAGCCTCTTCAGATTGGTTGGTTAATAAACGAAAAGAAAGTATTCATGCCGTTAAATATGGTCAATCCGGTCCGATAAAAGTGAATGGAAAAAACTATAATTCGATGATGGCTCCTTTAGGTTTAACCGATGATGAAGTAGCCGATGTGATGAATTATATTATGAATTCTTGGGGAAATAAGCAATCAAAAATGGTGACGGTTTCAGAAGTAAAAGCTGTGAAAAAGTAAGTTAGTTAAATTGATAATTCAAACTCATCCCGCCATAATAATTTCGAGGATTTCCAGGATAAAAATACCTTGGAGCAACATTACCAAAACCAACAGCATTGGGCAAAATACTCGCTGCATACTTTTCGTCTAAACTATTTTGAATACCAAATTGAAGGTTAGCTTTTAAATCCTTCCAAATCGAAAAAGTATAATTTGTATTGATGTCTAACAATTGATAAGTTTCCGAAGAAAGCGAATTAGCATCATTTAAAAACATTTTTCCTACCGTTAGATACGATGTTGAAAATGTTAATGATTTTGCCGTAAAATTCAAACCAAAATTCCATTGAAATTCCGGCACACTTGGCAATTGATTTCCAGAGAAGTCGTTGTCATTATCAATAAAATCTACAAATTCAAAATGATTTAAACTTCCTGAAATATAAGAGTTCAATTGAATTTTTTCGGTTGAAATTAATTTGCCATTGATTAAAAATTCAATTCCTTGATGAAGACTTTCTCCGGCATTAATTCCAACATATTGATCTTCGGCAACACGTCTGGCAACTAATAGATTTTTGATGGTTGTTGCATAAACATTCACTTCAGTATAAATTTTATTACTCAAAAAGTTACCTTTAAATCCAATTTCATAATTGATACCGATTTCCGGTAAAATGTCCGGATTCAATTCACCTTCAGGAGTTAATGTTTCAGCAACAGTTGGGTGGGAAAATCCTTTACTAACCGAAAAATAGAGATTTTTTCCTTTCGAAAATTGATAGGATAATCCAATTCTTGGCGATAAAATGGCATCAAAAGAATACTTTTCTTTCGTAGTTGAACCTGTATCAAATTCGTCTTTTTGAGTATAATTCGTCTGATTAAAAGCAAGTCCGGATTCTAAATTTAACTTTCTTGACAATTGCATTTCCATCTGCCAAAAAAGATTAAAATAATTTCTGTTCTGACTTGCATCACTAAATTTATCTCCTTGAATGCTTCCTTGATTAGGTTGAGTTTGGTATGAATTTTCATACAATGAAAAAGTATATTTTTCTCGCAATAACTCTGTTCCAACACTTATTTTTGTGGGTAAGGATAATATTTTATCTGAATAATTTAATTTACTTCGAACACCAAAATTCACGATGTTATCTTCTAAAATATCAAAAGGTCTCGGTTCATAAGCTACTTTAAAATTAGAAAATACAGTTGAATTCCAATTCCATTTTTCTGAAAATGTATAGTCATAACCAATTCCTAAAAGTAATTTATCATAGGATTCAAAACCTCGAGCTGCAGCCCAATTGGCAGCCGCAATTTCAGGAGAATTATCAAAATCCGTTTGGTTAATCGAACTCGGAATAAATGCTTTCAATCGAGTGGCAATTCCAATAAAATTGAGTTTTCCTTTTTCCGAAAGTTGATGTTTTCCAAATAAATTAATCGATTGTCGGTCATAACTGCTGTTTGCTCTAAAACCTTCGCTTTGCAAATTGCTGTAATTGGCATATAAATTTGTTTTGGAATTCGACATTTGTCCTGAAAATGAGTTTTTTATCAAACCAAAACTACCAACTGTTGTTGCCGATTTAACAAATGAATTTTCTTTTGAAAATTGATTCCCAAATAAGCTAATTACAACGCCCAAACCCGCACCAAAACTGCTGGAATTAGGTCCTTTGATGATTTCAATTTTATTCAAAACACTCAAATCAATATCTTCCAAAGTGGTTTCACCTTCTCCCGTGGATAACGGAATTTCTTCAAAATAAGCTTTCACTCGGTTGGTGCTAAATTGCGAACGAGCTCCAATACCACGAATCGTAATTCGGTTAGTATTTAACGTTCCTTGTTGCATATAAACGCCGGCCGTTTTGTTGAGAAGAGGAGTCAAAATCACACCATCCGTTTGATTGATTTCCTTGGCAGAAATTAGAGCAACCGACGAAGCCACTTTTTGCATCGTATTTTTTATCGGCGAACCAATCAAAATCACTTCAGAAAGAGCAGTCGTGTCTTTAATCGTTTGTGCTTTCCCCTCTAAAATCAGCAGAAAAAGAAATCCGAAAAGTAATAATGAAGTTGTTGATTTTCGCAATGATTAAGTTTTATGGTTAAAATTAGGGTTTTCTTTCCACTAAGCCAAAGATGTTGCTGTCCTTAACTTTTTCTTTTCATTTTATCTGTCTAAATGATGTACTTTTGCCGTCGAAATTAAGAATTATGAATCTTCAAACATATACCAAAGAATTCAACTACAATATGCGATTGGCTTATCCCATCATCATTGGAATGTTGGGTCACACGGTCGTTGGTATTGTGGATAATGCGATGGTTGGTCAACTTGGACCAAAAGAATTGGCAGCTGTTTCGTTGGGAAATAGTTTTATTTTTATTGCGATGTCGTTGGGAATTGGTTTTTCTACCGCCATTACGCCCATTGTAGCCGAAGCAGATGGAGAAAATTCGATTGAAAAGGGGAGAAGTGCTTTTCACAACGGTTTGTTTTTGTGCACCTTATTGGGTGTGATTTTGTTTCTTCTCATCTTTTTTGCCAAACCGGTAATTAGTTTTATGGGACAGCCGGAAGAGGTGGTGAATTTAGCAAAACCGTATTTAGATATTGTGGCGTTTTCGCTCATTCCGTTAATTATGTTTCAGGCTTACAAGCAGTTTGCTGATGGAAAAAGTGAAACAAAATATTCGATGTGGGCAACCATTATTGGTAATATTGTGAACGTAATCATCAATTATTTTCTGATTTTTGGTATATGGATTTTCCCAGAAATGGGAATAGTAGGAGCAGCCATCGGAACGATAACCTCGCGAATTGTAATGCTGGCTTTTATGCATTATATGATGGTGAAAAAACCAAAATTTCATCCCTATTTTGAAAAATTCAGTTGGGATGAAATTTCGAAATCGATGATTAAAAAAATTGTCAATTTAGGAACTCCTTCAGCGATGCAGATGTTTTTTGAAGTGGCGTTGTTCACCGGAGCAATTTGGCTTAGTGGAATGATCGGCACAACGAGTCAGGCTGCTAATCAAATTGCGTTGAGTTTGGCCTCGTTAACCTTTATGTTTGCAATGGGATTGAGTGTGACGGCGATGATTCGAGTGGGAAATCAAAAAGGATTGCAAGATTATACGAAGTTGAGAATAGTTGCGATTTCTATCTTTTTATTGGCGACTATTTTGGAGATATTATTTGCATTAATTTTTGTTGTTTTTCATAAAGTTTTACCATTGCCATTTCTTGATTTGGAACAAGCTGTTTATTTGAAAGATAATTTAGAAGTCGTTGCTATCGCATCCAATTTATTGTTGGTGGCGGCTTTATTTCAAATTTCAGATGGATTGCAAGTGGTAGTTTTAGGAGCTTTACGTGGATTGCAAGATGTAAAAATCCCAATGTATATTACTTTTGTGGCTTATTGGATTATTGGTTTTCCGATTTCAATTTATTTAGGATTGTACACCGAACTTAAAGCAATTGGTATCTGGATTGGTTTGCTGGCCGGATTGACCGTAGCTGCACTTTTCTTGTTTTATCGATTTAACTTACTGACAAAAAAATTAATTAATCAACAAAATTTATAATGGAAATTAAACCAAAATTCGGATATGATAAACTTCTTTTTGGAATGAAACAAAAAGATGTAGAAGCCATTTACGGCAAAGCAAATCATTCTTTTATTGATGAAGAAAATAATATGGTTTTGATGTATAATGCTTTGAAAGCTCGTTTAACTTTTTATGCAGAAGAAGATTTTAAGTTAGGTTACATTATCATTTCAAATACAAATGCGGTTTTATTTGATGAAAAAATCATCGGTAAAAATGCAAATGAGTCTAAAGAATTTTTATCCAAAAAAGGATTAAAATCATTTGAAGTGGAATCATTTGATTCTTTCTCAAATTTATTCAACGAAGATTATTGGACGATTCTACAAACTGAATTTGATGAAGTGATCAAAGTTGAAATTGGAGCGATTATTAAAAATCAGGATGAATTTGATTGGAAGTTTTAAGCATAAAAAAACCAACTTGAGAAAGTTGGTTTTTTTGTATTTTGTATTTTGATTTACACATGCAAAGCTCTATTATCCGTAGCCACCAAAGCCGCTTCTTTAACCGCCTCTGCAAAAGTTGGATGTGCATGACTCATTCTAGAAATATCTTCGGCACTGGCTCTAAATTCCATAGCGGTAACGGCTTCAGCAATTAAATCAGCACAACGTGGACCAATCATGTGAACACCTAAAACTTCATCCGTTTTGGCGTCGGCTAAGATTTTTACAAATCCGTCTGTGTCGCCACCCGCTCTTGCTCTTCCTAATGCTTTAAATGGGAAACTTCCTGATTTGAAAGCAACACCTTCTTCTTTTAATTGCTCTTCTGTTTTTCCAACAGCGGCAACTTCCGGCCAAGTATAAACTACACCCGGAATCAAATTATAATCGATGTGCGGTTTTTGTCCGGCTAAAATTTCGGCAACCATCACACCTTCTTCTTCGGCTTTATGAGCTAACATTGCTCCACGAACTACATCGCCAATAGCATAAATATTTGAGGTTGATGTTTGTAAATGATCGTTTACTTCAATCTGACCTCTATCAGTAACTTTTACACCTGCTTTGTCGGCATTCAAACCATCGGTATAAGGTCTTCTTCCCACAGAAACTAAGCAATAATCACCTTCTAAAGATAAAATTTCTCCTTTTGGTGTTTCCGCTTCAACAGTAACGGTTTTCCCTTTTTTGTTTACCGATTTAACTTTGTGTGAAGTATAGAATTTCATTCCTTGTTTTTTCAAAACTTTGGTCAATTCTTTCGATAACGAAGCATCCATTCCGGGAATAATTCTATCCATAAATTCCACCACAGAAACTTGTGCTCCTAAACGAAGGTACACTTGACCTAATTCAATTCCAATTACACCACCACCAATAATGACTAAATGTTTAGGAACTTCTTTTAATTTCAAAGCTTCTGTAGAAGTGATTACACGTTCTTTATCTAACGTTATAAATGGCAAATTTGATGGTTTAGAACCCGTTGCAATAATTGAATATTTTGCTTCAATAGTTTCAGTAGAACCGTCATTTTTGGTCACTTTCACGTGTGTCGCATCTTCAAATGAACCAATTCCTTCAAAAACCGTGATTTTATTTTTATCCATCAAAAACTTGATTCCACCAGTAGTTTGATCAACCACAGCTTGTTTTCGACCAATCATTTTTTCAAGATTTAGTTTCACTTTTCCAACCTCGATACCGTGCTCTTCAAAATGAGCTACTGCATCGTGGTAATGATGAGAAGAAGAAAGCAAAGCTTTAGAAGGAATACAGCCGACATTTAGACAAGTTCCGCCTAAAACCGAGTATTTTTCGATAATTGCAGTTTTAAATCCTAATTGTGCACAACGGATGGCTGCAACATATCCGCCTGGTCCTGAACCGATAATGGCCACATCAAATTGACTCATATATTTTTATTTAGTAGTTGAAAATCAGTTAAACGATTGCAAAATTACGAAAGTTTTAGAGGACTTTAATGCATTAACTTATTAAACTTTAGCTAATTTATTATACATGTATCAACAACTTGTCAATGCTTTGAAAATCAATAATTAACAAAGAAAACGTTTTCGTAGATTTATTGAAAACGTGATATTTATCAGGTTTATTTACTGTGATAAATCGGAAATTTGATACATAGAATAAAGAAAAATACAATCTTAAATTTCAATAATTATGAAAAACATTAAAGTCATTCAGGAACTACACGATTTAGGCATCACGGGTTATCATGAAGTGGTTTATAATCCATCTTATGAAGAATTGTTTCAAGCCGAAACTTCTCACATGCGAAAAGGATATGAAAAAGGTGCTTTAACAGATACGGGAGCAGTTGCTGTGAAAACCGGTGTTTTTACCGGACGTTCTCCAAAAGACAGATATATCGTAAAAGATGATATTACTAAAGATACTATTTATTGGGATGATAAAGTAAACTTTCCTACCACAAAAGAAATTTGGAAAGATTTGAAATTACAAGTTTTAAAACAACTTTCTACTTCCAAAAAATTATATGTTGTGGATGCTTTTTGCGGAACAAATCCCGACACTAGATTAAAAGTTCGTTTTGTAATGGAAGTAGCGTGGCAAGCTCATTTTGTAACCAACATGTTTATTAGACCATCCATTTATGAATTAGAAAATTTTGGCGAACCGGATTTTATTGTAATGAATGGTTCAAAAACGACAAATCCAAACTGGAAAGAGCAAGGATTAAACTCAGAAAACTTTGTGGTGTTCAACTTAACAGAAAAAATTCAAATTATTGGCGGAACTTGGTACGGTGGCGAAATGAAAAAAGGAATGTTTGCCATGATGAACTATTATCTTCCATTAAAAGGAATGGCATCTATGCATTGTTCTGCCAATGTGGGTGAAGATGGTGATGTTGCAGTTTTCTTTGGTTTATCAGGAACAGGAAAAACCACTTTGTCTGCCGATCCGAAACGTTATTTAATTGGTGATGATGAACACGGTTGGGATAATAATGGTGTATTTAACTATGAAGGAGGATGTTATGCCAAAGTAATCGATTTGAGCGAAGATAACGAACCAGATATTTGGAGAGCAATCAAACGAGATGCATTGTTAGAAAATGTGGTGGTGAATGAATACGGCGAAGTAGATTATTACGATCATTCCATTACCGAAAATTCTAGAGTTTCTTATCCAATTTATCATATCAACAAAATCGTTCTTCCTTCCAAAGCCGGTCATGCTAAGAAAATTATTTACTTGTCTGCCGATGCATTTGGGGTGTTGCCTCCGGTTTCTATCTTAGACGACAACCAAGCTCAATACCACTTCTTGTGCGGTTACACATCAAAATTAGCCGGAACAGAAAGAGGAATTACAGAACCACAACCCTCATTTTCTCCTGCATTTGGTGAAGCGTTTTTAACCTTACATCCAACCATGTATTCTAAAACATTAATTGGAAAAATGAAAGAACACGGAGCAAAAGCCTACTTGGTTAACACTGGTTGGAACGGAACCGGAAAACGAATTTCTTTGAAAAATACCCGTGCTATTATTGATGCAATCATTAGTGGAGAAATTGATCAAATGGAAACCAAACACATTCCGTTCTTAAATTTAACTGTTCCGGTTGAATTGCCGAATGTTGACAAAGGTATTTTAGACCCTAGAAATACTTACAAATCTGAAGAAGAATGGGAAGCGAAAGCCAAAGATTTAGCGGCTCGATACATTAAGAACTTTGAACAATATACTAACACAGAGGAAGGTAAAAAACTAGTTTATGCCGGTCCTACTTTAGAAAATGTGTTAGCATAACTCTAACCATAAGTACGCTTGTTTTTCTCAAAACCCGACGGATTTTTTTTCTGTTGGGTTTTGAATTTTTTAACGATAATTTTCCAAGTAACTGATAATTAATACTACCTTTGCAGGCTATTTTATTGAAATGAGATTACATAGAAATTTAGTTTATACCACCATCGATTCGTTGAATGCCATTTTTAACGAAGGCGAATATGCCGACAAAGTGGTGGCAAGAGCTTTAAAAAAGGACAAACGTTGGGGAAGTTCCGACAGAAAGTTTGTTGCAGAAACCATCTACGAAATTGTGAGATGGAAGCGTTTATACGCCGAAATTGCCGAAGTAAAAGAACCATACGATCGTGATGATTTATGGCGAATGTTTGCTGCGTGGGCAGTTCTTCGTGGTTATACAATTCCGGATTGGAGACAATTGGAAGGAACACCACAACGCAAAATCAAAGGTCGTTTTGACGAATTATCCAAAATCAGAAAATACCGTGAATCTATTCCCGATTGGATGGATGAATTGGGTGTAAAAGAATTAGGCGAAGAACTTTGGTCTAAAGAAATTGCAGCTCAAAACCAACAAGCTCAGGTCATTTTGAGGGTAAATACATTAAAAACCACCAAACAAAAATTGCGTGCCATTTTGATGGATTTAAACATCGAAACGGAATATTTAGATAATCAACCGGATGCTTTGGTTTTAAAAGAAAGAGCAAATGTTTTTTTAACCGATGCATTTAAAGATGGTTTTTTTGAAGTGCAAGATGCCAATTCACAGTTAGTTGCCGCGTTTTTAGATGTAAAGCCCGGAATGAAAGTGGTTGATACGTGTGCAGGTGCGGGTGGAAAAACATTGCACATGGCTTCCTTAATGGAAAACAAAGGTTTGTTGATTGCAATGGATTTATATGAAAGTAAATTAAAGCAATTGAAACTTCGTGCCAAACGAAATGGTGCTTTCAATATCGAATATCGCATTATTGATTCTACGAAAGTCATCAAAAAATTATACGACAAAGCAGATCGCGTTTTAATTGATGCTCCTTGCAGTGGTTTAGGTGTTTTAAAAAGAAATCCGGATAGCAAATGGAAATTACAACCCGAATTTATTGACAATATCCGCAAAGTACAAGCCGAAGTTTTAGAAAATTATTCCAGAATTGTAAAACCAGGAGGAAAGTTAGTTTATGCTACTTGTTCCATCTTACCTTCTGAAAATCAAGAACAAGTAAAACATTTTTTAACAACAGAAAACGGAAAAAACTTTACCTTTGTACAAGATAAAAAAATTCTAGCCTCAGAATCTGGTTTTGATGGGTTTTATATGGCCTTATTAGAACGAAAATTATAATTATTATGAAAAAAATCTACTCTTTTTTATTATTATTTGTTGTTTCTATTGCTTTTTCGCAGCAAGCTTATTACAATAGCATCAACTTTGATTTAAATGGAACCGCTCTAAAAGCACAGCTAACTCAATTGATTACTAATACTCATGTAAACGAATTGTCTTACACACCTGGAATTTGGAACGCTTTAAAAATTGTTGATCGTGATCCTGAAAATTCCAATAATGTATTGCTAATTTATGGTTGGGAAAATGGTTCAGATGGTGATGTTACAAATGACCGAAGCAGAGATAGAAATGATAACGGAGGAAGTAACGGACAATGGAACCGTGAGCATGTTTATGCACAATCTGTTGGAACGCCAGATTTAGGACAATCTGGTCCTGGTGCAGATGCTCACATGTTGCGAGCTTCAGATGTGCAGAGAAATGGATCACGAGGCAATAAAAAATTTGCTGCAGGTTCCGGAAACTCCGGTACTGTGGGTTCAAATTGGTATCCGGGAGATGAATGGAAAGGTGATGTTGCCCGAATTATCATGTATATGTATGTTCGATATGGCACGCAATGTTTACCAACAAATATTGGTGTTGGAAGTTCAGCCAATACACCAGATGCTATGATTGATTTGTTTTTAAACTGGAATGCAGAAGATCCTGTTTCGCAATATGAAATTACTCGTAATACCTATTTGTCAAATTCAAATAATCAATATGGTCAAGGAAATAGAAATCCTTTTATAGATAATCCTTATTTGGCAACTAAAATTTGGGGTGGAGTTGCAGCTGAAGATACGTGGGGAACTTTATCAACGCAAACTGTAACTGCTTATGAGTTTAGTATTTATCCAAACCCAACAAATGATAGAAAAATAAATATCGATTCTGAATTGGAAGTTGAAGAAATTCATTTAATAAACATGAACGGACAACTAGTTCAATCTATTCAAAAACCGGTAAAGCATAACAGTACTTATACTATAGAGAATTTGCCGTCTGGATTTTATTTTCTTAGAATTGTTTCAGATAATCAATTGGTTACTAAAAAAGTTATCGTTAATTAAACCCATTTATTAAATTTTTACTTTTAAAATAATGAAAAATATTTTAGTTGTAGTGTATTTATTTTCATCACTACTTTTTTCTCAAAATGCAACAGAATCAATCCCAACTGGATATTATAATAGTGCTATTGGTTTTACCGGATATGCTTTAAAAACCAAATTAAAAACCATCATAACTAATGGTCATGTTGGAAAATCATACAACAATCTTTTTACCGATATAAAAGGTTTTAAAGCTACTGATGTTGATAATTATTATGAAAATGATGGATCAATTTTAGATATGTATTCAGAAAAACCAACTGCAACAGATGCATATAATTATAGCTATTATGCAGATGATAAATGTGGAAACTATCAAGGAGAATCAGACTGTTATAATGGTGAGCACATGGTTCCTCAAAGTACTTACAATTCTCAAATGCCAATGGTTGGTGATATTCATCAATTAACTCCAACAGACGGTTACGTGAACAATAGAAGAAGTAATTTTCCTTTTGCAAACGTTTCAAATCCAACGTGGACCTCTACAAATGGTTCAAAAGTTGGTGATATTTCGGTAACCGGCTATTCAGGTAAAGCCTTTGAACCAATTGATGAATTTAAAGGAGATATTGCCAGAATTCTTTTCTATTTTGCAACTCGGTACGAAAATCAAGTAGATGGCTATTCTTTTCCAATGTTTAATGGAACAGAAAATCAAGTATTTAAATTACCATTTTTAGATACTTTATACGCTTGGCATATTCTTGATCCTGTGAGTGATTTTGAAATTAATAGAAATGACAAAGCCTATATTTATCAAGGTAATAGAAATCCGTATATCGATCATCCTGAGTATGTTCAAATGGTTTGGGGTCAAGTATTATCTGTAACAAATCCCGATGTTTTGGCTACAGTTTCTGTATATCCGAATCCGTCAAACATTAACCGAATTCATATTGAATCCGATGTAATTGTTGATGAAATTCAATTGATTTCAATAAATGGTCAGTTAATGCAACAAATTCAAAAACCAGCACATCAAAATAATACTTATACGATAGAAAATTTATCCTCTGGATTTTATTTCTTAAAGATAACTTCAGATAATCAATCAGTTACCAAAAAAGTTATTGTAAATTAATTAATAGGATTTGTAAAAAAAATAAAAACTCCAACGTAATTTGGAGTTTTTTTTTATGTTTTATTTGAAAAATTTTATTCTTCTATTTTTCCAATATCTTCTATTTCACTGGTATTTTCAATTGGTATTATTGAATTGTATGCGGTATAATTGAAAGATGACCAAAAAGGAATTGTAAAAAAGATACCAATGCAAAATGCGATAAAACCTAGTAGCAAAAAAAATATGCTGACAATTGCTAATCCTAATAAGATGATTGGTTGCTTTATTACTAATTTTATGCTGCTACTAATTGCATCTAAGGCCTTTTGATTGGCAAAAATAATCAACGGAACCGTGAGCAGTGTGAAAAATGCAATGATATACGAAATTATATTTCCAATGATTGCAAGTTCCAGAATTTCAAATCCTGTAACAACTGCAAAATTGATTATTCCCAGCAATGAAGCAGAAATAAATAATTCTTTAAAATGTTTAGTCTTATAGTAATCAAAAGCAGTTCCAACAGAAAAAGGTTTGTCAATTTCTGCTAGATGAGCCATCTTTAAAAAACCTGCACCGATAGGAGCAGTTAAACCTGCAAATAGAACCATCAGTAAAAAGTAAATAAAAATTTCAACCACAGAATAATCCATCGGATTAAAGCTGGTCAATTTTTCTGTTATATCTCCAATGCCAAAAGCTATAGCAAAAATGGAAAAGAATAAAGCAAATGCAGCAATTGCAATTATTATAAATGTTAATCCACCTATCAAAGCAATTTTTTTATAATTCTCAAATGATTTTTCGATAACAGTACCAAAATCAAGATGGTAGCCTTTTTCAACAGCTTGGTTTATTTTTTTTGTGTAGTTGTTTTCCATAAATAGTTAGTTTAAAGCCAAGATAGTAATTTTTTAATGTATTTCAATTTGTTTTTGTAGGGTGCGTAGCGAACTGGATTATCGCCCCAGTTTGGTTTTTTTACAATTGATTTTTTATGTGAAAAAGAATCGAAACCAAATTTTCCATGATAAGCACCTATTCCGCTATGTCCAACACCTCCAAAAGGTAATCGTTTATTGGAAAAATGAATAATAATATCGTTCACGCACCCGCCACCAAAGGAATACTTTGTAATTATTTTTTCGGCAAAATCTTTATTCTCAGTGAAAACATACAATGACAAAGGTTTTTCATATTTCATAATGATTCGCTCTAAATCTTTTTCATCATGATAGGAAATGATGGGTAAAATAGGGCCAAAGATTTCATCTTTCATTACCTCACTATTCAAATCGGGTTCATCAAGTAGGGTAGGACTAATGTATCTACTTTCTTCATTTGAAATTCCGCCAACAATAACTTTTTTAGGTTCAATCATTGCCTGTAATCGTTGCCAGTTTTTGGTGTTGATGATACGTGCAAAATCTGATGATTCTTCCGGATTTTCACCGTATGCTTTCGTAATTTCTTGTTTGAGTAATTCAACAAAATTGTATTTTTCTTTTGCCTGAACCAAAATATAATCAGGGGCAATGCATGTTTGTCCGGCGTTGATGAATTTGCCCCAGACAATTCGTTTTGCGGCAATTTCCAAATCGGCACCTTCATCAATGATACACGGATTTTTTCCGCCTAATTCTAATGTCACCGGAGTTAAATGCTTGGCGGCGGCTTGAGCTACAATTTTTCCCACAGAAACACTTCCGGTAAAAAATATAAAATCCCAACGTTTTTCTAGTAATGATTGGGTGAATTCTGCTCCGCCATGCACAACTACTGCTTCTTTTACATCAAACACTTCTTCCACAATTTTAGTAATGATTTGCGAAGTATGAAATGTTAGCTCAGAAGGTTTTAAAACAACGGTATTTCCCGCTGCAATGGCAGCAATAAGCGGACACATGGCCAATTGAAAAGGATAATTCCACGGAGAAATAATCAAAACCCGACCATATGGTTCAGAATAAATAAAGTCTGACGAAGGAAAATTAATAATCGACGGCCAAACGCGTTTTGGTTTTGACCATCGATTTATGTTGGATATCGTATTATTTAAATCGGAAATAACGTAGCTAGTTTCGGTTATAACCGCTTCAAATGCTGGTTTTTTAAAATCTTTATACAACGCTTCAATTACTTCTGATTCATGTTTTTTGATGGAAATCAGTAGTTTTTTGAGCAAACTTTTTCGTTTAGCAACAGTTGAAATCGAACTCATTTCAAATTGGTTTGGGAATGAATTCAAATATAATGAGAAAAATTAACTTTTCCCTAATCCAAATCGATATCCGAAATAAAAATCGGCTTGTTTGCTATCGTTAATCAAAGCGGTAAAAGCAGAACCCGACCCTATGAAGAATCCATATAATCTAAAACCAATTCCGGCATTAAAACCTGCGATTTCTGTTTGCGATAATGGTGCAAACACTTCGAAATTTTTCAATGAAAATCGAGGTGTCAACGTTACTACATTTTGTGCTGTAATTTGGTCATTTTTCGCATCGTCCGTTAATTTTTGTTGTAAAAATACCGAAACATATAAGGTTGGAATCACTTGTAAATCGGCGTAAGCATTCAAAACACTTGGCAATTTGACTTTAAAATCTTTTGAGGAAGAAGTTGAAGTTAAGAATCCGCTATCAACTAAAATTTGTTCCACTTCTTGCAAACTGTTCACATCTTCAAATTGTGATAAATCTAAACTTTCGTTTCCTTCAATAACCAAATTATAGTTTGTTGAGGAATTATTTTCATCTTTAAAAGTCATTCCACCAATATTTCGGATTGAAATTCCTGAATTGAATTTATAACCGTCTTTATCATCTTTAATAGTAAACGTTCCACCAAAATCAACAGCAAATCCATTTAAACTTCCAAAAACAGAATCAGAATAACTATCAAAATCAGAAAAACTACTTCCTAAACTTCCTGAATAAGCCACGTTGATTGACGCATTGGCATTGGTTAAAAATGAATTTCCGCCAACATTATTGATAGTTCCTTCAAATTGATCGGCACCAAAATTGGCATACGAAGCAGGAAATAATAATTTAAAAGTGGCACCACCATTTAATTTGTATTTTTCTGTCTCCCATAAACTTCTTGCGGTAGAAAATCCAATCTCGCCATACGTTGTTCCTACTAAACGTTGATTGTAATTTCCGTTCAACGTAGTGAAATCTAGCAAAGAGTTCAATCCGTTGTTGGCAATTGCATCACCAATATTTGCATCAATATCTACTAAATTTAATTTTCCGTACACTTTTGATGTGATGGCGAAACCCCAATTTTTATGTTTAAAAGCGAATCCCGGACCGGCAACTTCAACATCAAACCGCAAATTAACAGGTTCATCTCCTTGAAAAATTAGATCTTCAAATTCATCATCACCGGTAATATCGCTAACGCCGATTTTGTTGTTGGAAATATTTATGCTTGTGGCAAAAAGATTTACTTCCATTTTTGAGCTAAGATTAGCTAATTCAGCAGGATTAAAATTTGCATTAAGAATACCAATTCGCTTGGAAGTTCCTATTCCGGAAAAATGTTCTTGGGCAAATAAGCAAATACTGAAAAGCATAAAAACGGGAACAATTAATTTTTTCATTTTGATTATATTTAGTTGATTTCAAAGATGGTAATTCTTTATTGAATAGTAACTACCCATAAATAGGTATTTTTACTCAGTACAGAAACAACTGAAAAAGGAATTCCCCTACTTTAAACAAAAAAATTATTGTTTAGTTTCAATTGATTTCCAAATGACATCTTGAGGAACAGGAGCAATAATACTAATTTGTTCTTTTGAAACAGGATGAATAAACGATAATTTTCGGGCATGAAGATGAATGCCACCATCCGGATTACTGCGATCAAAACCATATTTTAAATCGCCTTTGATAGAACATCCAATAGCTTGTAGTTGAGCCCGAATTTGATGATGTCTTCCGGTGTGCAATTCGATTTCTAATGCAAAATAATTGTCTAATTCTGTTATGATTTTGTAATGTAAACTCGCTTTTTTGCTATCGGGAACTTCTTTTGTATGTGCTTTGGAAGTATTATTTTGCTGATTTCTTTTAATAAAATGAACCAACGTATCTTCTTCTTTTGGCGGTTTGTTTTTCACCACAGCCCAATACGTTTTTTGAGTTTCCCGCGAACTGAATAAATCATTCATTCGAGTTAATGCTTTGCTGGTTTTGGCAAAAACAACAATTCCTGTTGTAGGTCGGTCAAGCCGATGGACAACGCCTAGAAAAACTTCGCCGGGTTTGTTGTATTTTTGTTTTAGATATTCTTTGACGATATCGGGTAGGGGTTTATCACCGGAATTATCACCTTGAGCAATATCACCCACACGTTTATTCACCACAATCAGATGATTATCTTCATGAAGAATTTGTAAATTATCTTTTGTAGTAACTATTTTCATCTTCAAATTGACTCATTGACACACCGAAGTATTGTTACATTAATACTGCTCATTCGCATTAGGAAAATCTATAGCCTTTACATCTGATACATATTGTCCAATTGCTTTGGTCATATCTTCATATAAATTCATGTATCTTCTAAGGAATCGCGGACTAAATTCGTGCGTCATTCCAATCATATCATGTAAAACCAATACTTGACCATCAACACCATTTCCGGCACCAATTCCAATCACCGGAATCGAGATGCTTTCGGCAACTTTTTTAGCTAATGTGGCAGGAATTTTTTCTAAAACTAATGCAAAACAACCAATTCGTTCTAACAATTTGGCATCTTCTACCAATTTTTCGGCTTCGGCTTCTTCTTTAGCTCGAACGGTGTATGTACCAAATTTATAAATGGATTGAGGCGTTAAACCCAAATGTCCCATTACCGGAATTCCGGCATTCAATATTTTTTTGATAGATTCTTTAATTTCGCTTCCGCCTTCTAATTTAACAGCATGTCCGCCACTTTCTTTCATAATTCGAATGGCAGAACGCAACGCCTCTTTTGGATCAGATTGGTAGGTTCCAAAGGGTAAATCAACCACAACCAAAGCTCTTTCACATGCACGTACAACACTGCTGGCGTGATAAATCATTTGATCTAATGTGATAGGTAAAGTTGTCTCGTGACCAGCCATTACATTACTGGCAGAATCACCAACCAAAATAACATCAACACCAGAAGCATCAACAATTTTTGCCATCGTAAAATCATAAGCCGTAAGCATAGATATTTTTTCGCCATTGGCTTTCATATCAAAAAGTGATTTGGTCGTGATGCGTTTGTAATCTTTTTTTGCTGTAGACATTTTTATAAATTTATTGGAACGAAATACAAATGTAAGGAATGTTTGTTTGTGACTTAAAATATTTTGGATAAAGATGATAGGTGATTTAAAAACTTATTACTTTAGCATGAGATTTTATAATCATATAAAAATGACTTCAATCCTTCTAGCTATTGCAATTTTAGGCTATTTATCCATTGTTTTTGAATCGCCAATTCGAATAAACAAAACCATAACATCCATTTTAACAGGCTCTTTGTGTTGGATTGTTTATGCTTTGCTTTACAGTGGGAATAAACATGAAGTCTCAGAGAAACTAATTCAACATTTTGGTGAAATTTCAGGCTTGTTGATTTTTTTGCTCGGTGCAATGACAATTGTTGAATTAATTGATATTCACAAAGGTTTTTCGGTTATTACAAACCGTATTCGAACTAAATCTGTACTGAAATTATTGTGGATTGTGGGTGGAATTACATTTTTTATGTCAGCTTTATTAGACAATTTAGCTACTGCAATTATCATGATTACGCTATTGCGAAAACTCATGCCCAAAAGTGAAACGAGAATGATTTTAGCCGGAATTGTAGTCATTGCTGCCAATGCTGGTGGAGCTTTTAGTCCAATTGGAGATATTACTACAACTTTACTTTGGATAGGTGGGCAAGTTAGTGCTTTTGGAATTGTAAAAGTACTTTTTCTTCCATCTTTAATGTGCATTTTGATTCCTTTAATAATTGCTAGTTACAGAATGAAAGGTTTTACAATGCTTCGGGTTCAACTCTCTATGGCTGAAGTGATTAAAGAAGAAAAAATCCGAGGTAGTTTAAGTGTGTTTTTAGCCGGCGTTTTTGGTTTGGTAATGGTTCCGGTAATCAAATCAATTACAGGATTGCCACCGTTTATTGGGGTTTTAATTGCTTTAGCTTTTGTTTCATTAGTTTCAATAGTCTATCATCGCAACAAGCCACAGGAGGTAAAAGAAAAATATTCGGTTGCATATGCGTTGTCAAAAGTAGATGTGAGCTCCATACTTTATTTCATGGGGATTTTATTGTTAGTTTATGTTTTGCAAGAAGTTCAAATTTTGAGTCAGTTATCCGTTTTTTTACAGGAAAGTTTACCTAATAATAACGTTATGGTTATTGCCATAGGCGTTTTATCGTCTATTGTTGATAATGGAAGTTTAGTGGCTGCTACACAAGGAATGTTTTCACTCACAGATTATCCGATGGATAATCCATTGTGGGAATTTATTGCTCTTTGTGCCGGTACAGGTGGAAGTATGTTGATAATTGGTTCTGCTGCAGGAATTGCTGTGATGGAAAAGGAAAAAATGACATTTATGTGGTATCTAAAAAAAATCGCACCTTTAGCTATTGCCGGTTATGCTGCAGGAATAGTAACCTATTTGATTTTAAACTTACTAACTCATTAAAATGTTGATTTATGAAAAAAGTTTTACTTCTCATTTTAGTACTATTTTTTCAATTTTCTTTTGCTCAAGAAAGCGAAATTCAAATGGCAATCGGAAAATTTTTTAACGCTTTTCACCAAAGAGATTCCATAGCTTTAAAAAAGGTTTGTTCCCAAAATTTAGTCTTACATTCTATTTCCGAATCGGAAAAAGGACCTAAATTTTCAATTCAAAAAGCATCGGATTTTTATAAATCCATTGCTACAATTCCGTTATCTATGAAATTTGAAGAGAAAATTCTAAGCTTCAAAGTTCAAATTGATGGTTCAATGGCTCACGTTTGGACACCGTACGAATTTTATGTGAATGATAAACTGAGCCATTCCGGAGTGAATTCTTTTCAATTATATAAAGAAAATGACGGTTGGAAAGTGGTTTATATTTTGGATACGAGGCGGAAATAACAATGAAATTTCCGGTGACTTTTGGATTTGAATCCGTTGAACCTGTTCATTACTTTTTTGAAGTATTAGCTTTTTTTGTGGGGGTTCGATTATATTATTATTTAAAAAAACGAACAGTTGATCCAATTTCAAATCTCAATCGCCTTTGGATTTTAGTAGGAGCCATGATTGGAGCTTTATTGGGTTCAAGAATTTTAGCCGCTTTGGAAACTCCTTCGCAACTTTATGAAATGACATGGCTCACTTTTTACCAAAATAAAACCGTAGCTGGTGGTTTTTTTGGAGGATTATTTGGCGTTGAACTTATCAAAAAAATAATCGGCGAAAAATCATCGTCAGGCGATTTGTATGTTATTCCGATTGTCGTTGCTGTTTTTATTGGAAGAATTGGTTGTTTTTTTGCCGGAATTTCAGAACCAACGCATGGTATTGAAACCACTTTTTTTATGGGAATGGATTTGGGAGACGGACTAAAAAGACATCCTACTGCCTTGTATGAAATGTTATTTATGTTATTTCTTTTATTCCTTTTTTGGAAAATAAAAAAAGTTGATTTACTTAACGGAGACCGATTTAAACTTTTTATGGTGCTCTATTTTTTGTATCGTTTTGGCATTGAGTTTTTGAAACCGTTTGAACCATTGTTTTCGGGTTTGAGTAGTATTCATTGGTCAGCTTTATTTATATTTGTGTATTATGTTCCTTTTTTAATTCGAATTGCCAAGAAATTTAAAACATGAAAACCAGAGATTACATTTATTACGATTACACCAAAAGTTTGTGTCCGGAATGTTTGCATACGATTGATGCTAAAATTGTATTTCAAGATAATCAGGTTTTTATGCTAAAGCATTGTCGAACACATGGCGATTCAAAAGTAATGATTGCGGATGATGTGGAGTATTACAAGCAAATTCGAAATTACAATAAACAATCCGAAATGCCTTTGAAATTCAACACAAAAGTGCATTATGGTTGTCCATACGATTGTGGCTTATGCACCGATCATGAGCAACATTCGTGTTTATCTATTGTTGAAGTGACGGATCGATGCAACTTAACTTGTCCGACATGTTATGCCAGTTCAGGACCAAATTTCGGTCGTCATCGTACCTTAGAAGAAATTGAAAAAATGTTTGATGTAATCGTTGCTAACGAAGGTGAACCCGATGTAGTTCAAATTTCAGGAGGAGAACCTACTGTGCATCCTGATTTTTTTAAAATTTTAGATATTGCTAAAACAAAACCAATCAAACATTTGATGGTCAATACCAATGGAATTCGAATTGCTAAAGATGAAAAATTTGTACAGAAGTTAGCCGAATACATGCCGGATTTTGAGCTTTACCTTCAGTTTGACAGTTTTAAACCGGAAGTTTTAGAAAAATTACGAGGCGAAGATTTAACCGAAACCCGTAAAAAAGCAATAGAATATTTAAACAAATATAATGTATCAACAACGTTGGTTATCACCCTGCAAAAAGGGGTAAATGATGATGAGATTGGTCAAATTTTAGACTATGCGTTACAACAAAAATGTGTTCGAGGAGTTACTTTTCAACCCACGCAAGTAGCGGGAAGAAATCAAAATTATAACGATGGGGAAGGAAGAATAACGCTAACTGAAGTGAGAAGAAAAATTTATGAGCAATATCCGCTTTTTACTCCACAAGATTTAATTCCTGTTCCTTGTAATCCGGATGCTCTTTGTATGGCTTATGCTCTAAAAGTAGATGGAGAAGTTTTTCCGATGACTCATTTAATTAATCCTGAAGACTTGCTGAATAATTCAAAGAACACGATTGTTTTTGAACACGATGAAAAATTAAAATCCCACATGTTGAATCTTTTCAGCACGGGAATTTCAGTAGATTGTGCCGAAGAAACGTTTGGCGAATTAATGTGTTGTTTGCCAAGAGTTCAATCGGATAATTTAAGTTATAGTAACTTATTCCGAGTACTGATAATGAATTTTATGGATCCGTATGATTTTGATGTTCGAGCTGTCAAAAAATCATGCGTACATATTGTGAGTGATAAAATGAAGATGATTCCGTTTGAAACAATGAATATTTTTTACAGAGATAATAAGATTGATGAAATTAGAAAACAATTAACATAAAAATGATATTTCCAATTCTATCCTTATTAATAGTGATCTCTGCCTTTTTGATTCTTATAGGATTCATTCAATATATTGCAACGGATGATAAAAAAGAGAGTGGATTAAAATTGATATTTTATGGAATTATTGGTCTTATTATTGGATTTGGCTCATGTTTCGCTATGATTTATAACTAGAATATAAAAGTATGGATGAATTTTTTGTTGGTTTTGGAATGATAGTAGTAATACTGAGTTTAATCAGTTTTGTGATTGGTTTTATATTATTGTTTTTTGAATCAAAACGAAAGTTAGGTTTAAAAATGATTGCAATCTCAATTATCACTTTTATTATCGGGTTTGGAACTTGTGCAGCTTATTTTAAACTGAATTTGCATTAATCTTTATAAAATCTTTATACTTCTCCTTCAATAATTTATATTCTATTTATAAACCCTATCGTATCTTTGCTACGAGAAATAAATAGAAAAATTGACTACGCTTTTACTCCATATTCCACGTTTGAAACAGTATGCTTTAAGTATACTTTCAATTATTTTCGTTGCTCTTGTCTGTTTCTTTTTTAAAGATATTATCGGATATAAAGTTGTTGCATTTATACTTTTAGTTTGGGTTTCTTTGTTAGCTATGATTTTAGATATTATTCCAACTTTAATCGCAGCCGTTTTGAGTGCATTGATCTGGAATTATTTTTTTATTGAGCCTTATTTTACTTTTCGGATTAATAATACGGAAGATTTACTTTTATTTTCAATGTATTTTATTGTGGCGATGATCAATGCAGTTTTGACCTTTAAAATCAAACAATTTCAGCAAATTGCAAACGAAAAAGAGGCGAAATTAAAATCTGTCAAATTATACAATACACTTTTGGATAGTTTGTCACATGAATTGCGAACGCCTATTTCAGCTATAATTGGAACAACCGATACACTTCAAAATCAAGACATTAAATTGACTGATGAGCAAAAAGAAAGATTGGTTAATGAAATCCAGATTGCTTCTTTACGATTGAACAATCAGGTTGAAAATTTGTTAAATATGTCCCGATTAGAATCCGGCGTTATTAAAGCAAATTATGATTGGGTTGATGTAACAGAATTGGTTTATGAAGTTGTAAAACAAGTCAAGCAAAAGGGAACACTTCATAATATTGACGTTGCTTTTTCGGAAAATTTACCGCTGTTTAAATTGGATTTTGGATTAACTGAGCAAGTTTTATTTAATTTATTATATAACGCAGTGAGTTATACTCCTGAGAATTCAACCATCAAAATTGAAATTTTAGAAAAAGAATCGATTTTAATTTTTGTATTAATTGATGAAGGAAGAGGATTTCCGGAGGATGAAATTGACTTTGTATTTGATAAATTTTATCGATTAAAAAACAGTAAACCAGGGGGTTCCGGATTAGGTTTGTCTATAGTAAAAGGATTTGTTGAAGCACAAAACGGAATTATTGCTCTTGAAAACCGTCCTGAAAAAGGTGCAAAATTTACCATACAAATTCGAACAGAAGTGTCTTATCTAAATGATATTGAAAATGAGCAAGTTTAAAATTTTAGTCATTGATGATGAAATCCAAATCAGAAAGTTGCTGGAGATTACTTTAGTTTCCGAAGAGTATGAAGTAATTCTTGCCGAAAACGGTTTGGATGGCGTTCGTTTAGTAGCCTCAAAAAATCCCGATTTGATTATGCTGGATTTAGGTTTGCCGGATATTAACGGACAATTGGTTTTGAAACAACTGAGAGAATGGTTTTCACATCCAATTATGATTTTATCTGTAAAAAGTGATGAAAATGAAATTGTAAAAGCATTAGATAATGGAGCCAATGATTATTTGATTAAACCTTTTAGAACACAAGAACTTTTGGCCAGAGTTCGTTCGCATTTGCGGAATAAAACAGAAGAATTTAATCAATCAATTATCGAAAACAATCATTTTTCCATCGACTTGGTTTCTAGAGTTGTGAAAAAAAATGGTGAAGAAATAAAACTAACCCAAACCGAATTTAACCTTTTAGCCATCTTAGCCAAAAATGAAGGTAAAGTGCTCACGCATCACTATCTTTTAAAAGAAATTTGGGGAAACAGTTACAGCGGACAAACCCAGTATTTGCGAGTTTTTGTTGCCCAAATTAGAAAAAAAATTGAGGAAGATCCCAATCATCCTGAGTTAATTGTAACCGAAAGCGGCATCGGTTATCGGTTCATTTTAAAGTAAAAAAAATCATGGAAAATTCAGATAGCAACACTCACAAAGTGCCAAGCGAAGAGGATTCCTTTTCAAAAAAATGGAACTTTAAAACGCATCACAACCAACAAAATGCAGACTATTGGTTAAGGGAATTTATAAAGATAAATCAATGTCCGCAACGATTCGATTTACTTGAAAATCAATTGGATGATATGGTTTTAATCGCAGAAAAATTCGGATTAGTTTATGCGGCACACTTCATCAAAAACTATTATCAATTTAAATGTAAAGAATAATTTAAAAATTACTAAAAATGCCTAAAAATATCATACAATCGATTCGAAGAGAATATTTAAAATTTCATCTGAAGTTAAATCCGCAACAAAGTTTATTTTTTGGATTTTTTACCTATATGGTGTTAGGTTGGATTTTACTTTCTCTTCCGTTTTCACAAAAAATTTCAACGGGATTTCTCGACACTTTATTTACGTCAACTTCCGCACTTTCAACTACGGGTTTGGTGACGGTGAGTACATTTGACAATTACACGCTTTTTGGACAATTAATCATCTTAATTTTAATTCAAATAGGAGGGATAGGTTATATGACATTGACTACCTATTTTCTATTATCTACAACAAAAAGCTTAACGCATTGGCACGAAAAATTAATGAAAACCGAATTCATAATGCCAAGAGAATTCAAAATTCAAGATTTTTTAAAATCAGTCATTGTTTTCACTTTAGTGATGGAAACCATTGGAGCAATACTATTTTTTATCGCTTTTAAGATGGAAAATGTAGAAACCGGATTTGCCATTTGGAGCAGTATTTTTCATAGTGTTTCCGCTTTTTGTACAGCCGGTTTTGGTTTGTATAACAATAGTTTCGAAAGTTTTGCAACCCACGATTTTATCAATTGGATAATCATAATTTTATCCATTTCGGGAGCATTGGGATTCATTGTGGTTACCGATATTTGGAATTATTTCAGAAAAAGAACAAAGACAATTTCGTTTACTTCAAAAATGATTTCCGGAGGATTTTTCACTTTACTTTTTATCGCCACAGCCATTATTTTCATTTATGAACCTCTTTTAAAGAATTTTAGTTTTGGTGAACGACTTCAATTGGCATTTTTTCAAGCGATGACATCCATTACAACAGTTGGTTTTAATACGGTGGTGGTTGGAAATTTATCATTGCCGATTCTTTTAGTCACTTTCTTTTTAATGTATGTGGGAGCTTCACCTTCAAGTACTGCAGGAGGTATGAAAATAACGACCTTAACGGCTTTGATTTCCCTCATAAAAAGCAAATTACAGAATAATTCTAAAGTGACATTTATGCATCGTATTATTCCAAAAGACAGGTTGGATATTGCCATTTCAACGTTTATTTTTTATACAAGCATTTTATTTCTGAGTACATTTTTACTCACTTTTTCAGAAAACTTTACCTTTGAGAAAATACTATTTGAAACATTATCGGCGATGGGAACAGTTGGTTTGAGTATGGGAATTACCGGAAATTTATCCGATTTTGGAAAAATTGTAATTGTAGGCATTATATTTATTGGACGACTTGGCGTTCTCACATTTGGATTAGCACTTTTAGCAAAAAAACAACAAAAAGCACATAAAAATGAAGAAGATTTGGCAGTTTAGTTTATCGTTACTATTGATTTTTTCCTTGTCAGGAAAAGCACAAACAATCGACTCGTTGAAAATTGATTTTTCAGGATTTATAGAAAGTTATTATGCGTATGATTTTAATCAACCATCAGAAAACAAGAAGATTCCTTTTCTATACAATTACAATCGACATAACGAATTTAATATCAATAATGCTTTATTGCGAGTGAGAGCAAGTTATGAAAATGTCTATGCTTCTTTCGCTCTTCACGCCGGCACATACGTTGAAGATAATTATGCTGCCGAAGATATAAAATTGATCAGCGAAGCCATTGTTGGAGTTTATTTAGATGATAAAAGAAAACACGCCATCGAAATGGGAATTATGCCAAGTTATATCGGTTTTGAAACGGCTTCTTCATCTTCCAATTTGACATTGACTCGATCGATGTTAGCTGAAAATTCACCTTATTTTATGACAGGTATAAAATACCAATTTCAACCAAATGATAAATGGACTTTTGCCACACTTTTAACCAATGGTTGGCAACGAATTTCCAAACCTGACAAATCAGCTCTTCCGGCATTTGGTTCGCAAATTACATTTAAACCAACCGAAAATGCAACATTAAATTGGAGCACTTTTATAGGAGACGAACCAACTGAATTTGGTCTAAGAACACGTTATTTCAGTAATTTATATTTTGATTATCAATGGAATGAAAGTTGGCGAACCATTGCCGGTTTTGATGTTGGAATGCAGAAATCAACTGTAGGCGATACTTATGAAAATTGGTTCAGTCCGGTTTTTATCGCTCAGTTTTCTTTCAATTCTAAATGGCAAACTGCTTTTCGAACAGAATATTATCAAGATGAAAATAATGTGATAATTAATGTAAATGATTTAGGTTTCAAAACATTTGGAAATTCGCTCAATGTAGATTTTTTACCAACTAAATATGTAAAAATTCGAATGGAAGCTCGTTGGTTAAAGTCGCAAGAAGCTGTTTTTATCAAAGATAATCAACTGGTAGAAGATAATTTCTTTATTACGACAAGTATGAGTTTTGAGTTTTAATTGATTCACTTCTGTATTTGAAATATCTAAATTGATTAAATATTTCAAAAGGTCTTTCTTCATAAATCTGAAGTTTTATATAAATAGTGCGATTTTCATAATCAAAGTAAAGAAACTCTCCATTTGACAAGAATTTAATCTTTTCGTTTTTAATTTTATTCCAAAACATCTTTGGAGAATCATCAATTTTGATTCCGTCTTCGTCCAATACTATTTTAATATTTTTATCTTTTTTTAGATTGGAAAAGAATATACCGAATCCCATGATTATTAAACCAAAAAAAATCCATAAAATATTATTTTCATATATTCCATAAATAATCTCAACCGAAGAAACTAATAAAAAAATTAAGGATAATAGGTTGAAGTTTTTTAAACTTGCAGATATAGTGATTTTTTGATTAATTGGTAAATCTAAATAATAACTCTTATTTTGATTTTTTAATAATAGTTTTACATCATCCCATTTAATTCTATATTCATTTGTTATGAAAAGTAGATTTGGTTCTTCATCCTTTTTGTTTAGGGTTATTATTCCATAAAATAGTGCTTGTTCTATTAATTCATGTCCGTTGTTTGCTTTTTGAATATTTGATATAAACCAATAAGAAGAAGATAATAGATAATAAAAAAATGCTGAAATAGCAGAGACTGAAATTGATATTATTACGTTAATTTCCATTTTGTAAAGTAAAATGAATCCAAAAATGAAAAATAATATTGAACCATAAAAAACAATGATTCTACCCTTAAATATTATTTTGTCAATTTTAATCATTTAGAGGAAAATAGAAAAGAAGTATGGAAATAAGTTAACTAACAATCGGCCAAATTAACCCCAACCGCCAATCCACCTTCACTGGTTTCTTTGTATTTGGAGTTCATATCTTTGGCGGTTTCCCACATCGTATTGATTACTTTATCTAACGGAACTTTCGCGTTGTTTGCATCGGTTTCCAGAGCTAATTCAGCTGCATTAATCGCTTTTATCGCACCCATCGTATTGCGTTCGATACACGGAATTTGAACCAATCCGCCAATCGGATCGCAAGTCATTCCTAAATGATGTTCCATTGCAATTTCGGCAGCCATTGTCACTTGAGCAGGCGTTCCACCCATCAATTCACATAATGCTGCTGCTGCCATCGCACTTGAAACGCCAATTTCCGCTTGACATCCGCCCATTGCAGCAGAAATTGTAGCTCCTTTTTTGAAAATACTGCCAATTTCTCCGGCAACCAATAAAAATTGTTTGATTTCTTTTTCTCCGGCTTGATGATTTTCAATCACTAAATAATACATTAAAACGGCTGGAATTACACCGGCACTTCCATTGGTTGGTGCGGTTACAACACGACCTAAAGCGGCATTTACTTCATTCACCGCCAAGGCAAAACAGCTTACCCATTTTAGAATTTGACGAAACTTAACTTCAGTTTTTCTGATGGTTTCCAGCCATTCCTGTGGATTTGAATACGGGATTGTTCCTTTCAAACCTTCGTGCATATCAAACGCTCTTCGGCGAACATTTAATCCTCCGGGCAAAATTCCTTCGGAGTGACAACCTATGTAAATGCATTCTAACATCGTATGCCAAATTCGCATTAACTCGAGGTTAATTTCTTCTTCGGAACGCATCGATTTTTCATTTTCATAGACAATTTCAGAAATCGATTTATTTTCTTTTTTGCAATAGTCTAATAATTCATCTGCTTTTTGAATAGGATAGGGGAAGGCACATTTTATTTCTAATTTCTTCTTCGCATTTGTTCGTTCTTCTTTCACCACAAATCCGCCACCAATTGAATAATAGGTTTCACTAAATTCTTTATCATTAGTAAATAAAGTAAAAGTTAACCCATTGGCATGAAAAGGAAGAAAATTTCGATTGAAAATAATATCACTTTCAAAGTCAAAATCCAGAAGAATTTCATTTCCTAAATTAATTTTTTTAGAAGTTTTTACCGATTGAACAATCCCATCAATGTCAGCAATCGGAATGGTTTCCGGATCTTGACCGCTTAATCCTAAAATGACTGCTAAGTCGGTGGCGTGGCCTTTTCCCGTTAAGGAAAGAGAACCATATAAATCAACTTTGACTCTAATGGATTGATTCAGAAGGTTTTCTTCTCTGCATTCGGCTAAAAAACGTTCGGCAGCTCTCCACGGTCCGAGCGTGTGCGAACTCGATGGTCCAACACCAATTTTAAGCATATCAAAAACAGAAATACATTCTTCCATAACGCAAACGATTTAGTGAAGGCAAATATAGTGTTTTGTTTATTGCTTATTCAAACGACTTTCTTAAAAATAGAATTGAATAATTAACTTTTATTTATTAGTTTGTGAATTAAGTTTTCAGTTCAACCGTTCAAAAAATAAACTATATTTGACTTCTAATTTTTTTTAAAATGAATCGATGTTTCAACCTACTTCTATTTTTTGTCTGTTTAATTGGATTTTCGCAACCCAAATCACCTTCAGAATTTTTACCGAATTATGGAAAGCAAGTGACCTATTATCATCAAGTGGAAGCTTATTTTGATCAATTAGTTAAAAATTCAGATTGGATTCAGCATCAGAAATATGGTGAAACAACGCAGGAAAGAAATTTGAATGCCTATTATATTTCAACACCTGAAAATTTAAAAAACTTAGAAGAAATCCGAAAAAATCATTTGCATGAAATCGGACTTTTTCCAACCAAAAATAATTCAAAATCAAAAACCATTGTTTGGTTGAGTTTTAATGTGCACGGAAATGAAATTGGAGCGATAGAAAGTGCATTATCAGTGGCTTATGAATTAGTAAACCCAAATAATAAAGAAACAAAAAAGTGGTTAGAAGACATTATTGTTATTTTAGACCCTTGTTTAAACCCGGATGGTTTTTCGCGTTATGCCAATTGGCTTCGTGACGTTTCCGGCAAGAAAACACATCCCGGAGTTTCAGACCGAGAGCATATGGAACCTTGGCCGGGCGGAAGACAAAATCATTATGTGTATGATTTAAACCGCGATTGGGCTTGGCAAACACAATTGGAAACGCAATTGCGAATGGATTTGTATCATCAATGGATGCCGATGGTTCACGCCGATGTGCACGAAATGGGTTATAATGAACCATACTTTTTCCCACCTGCTGCAGAACCGTATCACGAACAAATTGCTCCATTTCAACGGGATTTTCACAAAAAAATAGGGGAGATTACTTCTAAAAAATTTGATAAAGAAGGTTGGATGTATTATTCCGGTGAACGATTTGATTTGTTTTATCCGAGTTATGGCGATACCTATCCTTGCTATAATGGAGCGGTTGGAATGACTTACGAACAGGGCGGAATTGGTGCAGGAAGAGCTGTTTTATTAAAAAATGGAGATGTTCTTACTTTGCAAGACAGAATAAATCATCATACCAAAGCAATTCTAACTGTGGTTGAACTTTCGAATGTTCAAAAAGATGTTTTGACGAAAGAATTTAGAGCTTATTTTAAAGATAATCGAACCAAACCAAAAGGAAAATACCAAACGTACATCGTAAAAAATAGTCCAAAAAATTTAGAACTTTCAGTTTTACTGAATCGAAACCGAATTGAAACTGCGTTTGCCGATGAAACGAAGAAGCTTTCAGGTTATCATTATCAATCCAACAAAGAGAAATCATTTACTATTGAACCGAATGATTTAATCATCAAAGTAGATCAACCAAGAGCGGTTTTAACGCAAGTTTTATTTGAACCACATCATAAATTAACCGATAGTTTGTCGTATGACATTACAGCTTGGTCGTTGCCATTGGCGTATGGCGTGGAAAGTTTTGGCGTGAAAGGAAATTTACCTGTTAAAACAAAAACAAGGTTAGATGTCAGTCCACCAGCGAAAGTTGCAAATGCTTATGCGTATTATATTCCTTGGAATAACAGAAGTTCAGCTCGTGTGTTGAGTTTATTGCATCAAGGAAATATCAAAGTTCGTTCGGCGAGAAAAGAAGTTTATTTTGGAGACTTAAAAGTAGAAAGAGGAGGTTTGATTGTAACTAAAGGAGACAATTCTAAAGTTCAGAATTTTGAAGAGACAATAGAGGGTTTAATACAAGAAAAATATGATTATGTTGCTCTTGAAAGTGGTTTTTCCAAACAAGGAGGAGATTTAGGTGGAGAGAATTATCCGTTGTTAAAAACACCAAAAGTATTGGTTTTAGGAGGAAGCGGAGTGAGCAATATCGACTTCGGACAAGTTTGGTTTTTTATGGATCAAGTGATTGAATATCCAATGAGTATCGTGGAAGTGCAGCATTTTAATCGAATTAAATGGACAGATTACAATACATTAATTTTGGCAGAAGGCTGGTATGGACTTTCCGATAATCAAAAAAAAGAGATAGATAGTTTTGTTTCCAATGGCGGAAAAGTAATTGCAATTGGCGAAGCGGTTACGCAATTTGAAGACAGAGAAGGGTATCATTTAACGAAATTTGCTACCGACGAAGAAAAGAATGAAGCCAAAAAAATGCAGGAAGAAGCAGAGCTTGCCGATCGTTTTTTGGATTATGAAAATAATGAAAGACGTTCGATTTCCGGTTATATTCCTGGAGCAATTATTGAAAATAATATTGACAGTTCGCATCCTTTAACATTCGGATTAGGTGAGAAATATTTTAGTTTAAAAACAACACAATCTAATTATAAACTTTTAAAAGGGGCTCAGAATGTAATTTATATTCCTAAAAATTACCAAAGTTTTGGATTCATTGGAAACAAATTAAAGAAGACACTACAAGAAACCGTTTCGTTTGCTGTTGATTATCACGGAAACGGAAAAGTAATTTATATGATTGATAATCCGCTTTTTAGAGGATTTTGGGAAAATGGAAATTTGTTGTTTAGTAATGCGTTGTTTTTGGTGGAGTAAAACGCTACAATAATGTCATAATGTCATATTTTTTCTGATACGTCAGTCAAAATATGACATTTTTTTTGAGTTTTCGGGCTTGGCATAATCCTTGTCATTTGCAAATCAAGTTTTGAAAAACGAATTTAAAAACAAGACATACAAATTAAAAAATTATGAGTAAAATAATTGGAATCGATTTAGGAACTACCAACTCTTGTGTATCCGTAATGGAAGGTGGAGAACCGGTAGTAATTGCAAATGCTGAAGGTAAAAGAACTACGCCATCTGTTATTGCATTTGTTGACGGTGGTGAAATCAAAGTAGGTGACCCTGCCAAGAGACAAGCAGTAACTAATCCAACCAAAACCATTGCGTCTATCAAACGTTTTATGGGTAATAAATATACTGAAAGTGCAAAAGAGGCTGGAAATGTAGCGTATAAAGTGGTAAAAGGTGACAACGATACGCCACGTGTAGATATTGATGGTCGTTTGTACACACCACAAGAATTGTCAGCAATGACACTTCAAAAAATGAAAAAAACGGCTGAGGATTATTTAGGTCAAACAGTAACCGAAGCGGTTATCACTGTTCCAGCTTATTTTAACGATGCTCAACGTCAAGCAACGAAAGAAGCGGGTGAAATTGCCGGTTTAAAAGTAATGAGAATCATCAACGAACCAACTGCTGCTGCATTAGCGTATGGTTTGGATAAAGCCGGAAAAGATCAAAAAATTGCCGTTTACGATTTAGGTGGAGGTACATTTGATATTTCTGTACTTGAATTAGGTGATGGTGTTTTTGAAGTATTATCAACTAACGGAGATACTCATTTAGGTGGAGACGATTTTGACCAAGTAATCATCGATTGGTTGGCAAATGAATTCAACAGCGAAGAAGGTATCGATTTACGTAAAGATCCAATGGCTTTGCAACGTTTGAAAGAAGCTGCTGAAAAAGCGAAGATCGAATTATCATCTTCTACACAAACAGAAATCAACTTGCCTTATGTTACGGCTACAGCTAGTGGACCAAAACACTTGGTAAAATCATTAACGAGAGCTAAATTTGAGCAATTGGCAGAAAGTTTAGTAAAACGTTCAATGGAACCGGTTGTAAAAGCATTAAAAGATGCTGGTTTATCAACTTCAGATATCGACGAAGTAATCTTAGTTGGAGGTTCAACAAGAATTCCAATCATCCAAGAACAAGTTGAAAAATATTTTGGTAAAAAACCATCAAAAGGTGTAAATCCTGATGAGGTTGTGGCAATTGGTGCTGCTATTCAAGGTGGTGTTTTAAGTGGTGATGTAAAAGATGTATTGTTATTAGACGTTACGCCTTTATCATTAGGAATTGAAACAATGGGAAGTGTAATGACAAAATTAATTGAGTCGAACACAACCATTCCAACCAAAAAATCACAAGTTTTCTCTACAGCTGCGGATAACCAACCATCGGTTGAAATTCACGTGTTGCAAGGAGAAAGACCAATGGCAAATGACAACAAAACAATTGGTCGTTTCCATTTAGACGGAATTCCGCCGGCTCCAAGAGGTGTTCCACAAATTGAAGTAACGTTTGACATTGATGCGAATGGTATCATCAAAGTTTCTGCAACAGATAAAGGAACCGGAAAATCGCACGATATTCGTATCGAAGCTTCTTCAGGATTAACGCCGGAAGAAATCGAAAGAATGAAAAAAGAAGCAGAAATCAATGCAGAAGCTGATAAAATCGCAAAAGAAAGAGTGGATAAATTGAACGAAGCAGACGGAATGATTTTCCAAACTGAAAGTCAATTAAAAGAATACGGCGATAAATTGTCAGATGCGAACAAGCAACCAATTGAAGCTGCGTTAAGCGAGTTGAAAGCTGCGTATGAAACAAAAGACATCGCAACAATTCAACCTGCATTAGACAAAATCAATGAAGCGTGGAAAAATGCTTCAGAAGAAATGTATAAATCACAAGACAATCAAGGTGCTCAACAAGCTCAGCCGCAAGCCGATGCAAGTGGAGATCAAACACAAGATGTTGATTTTGAAGAAGTGAAGTAATTCACATTCAAATTTATATAGAAACCGAGTTAGTAATAGCTCGGTTTTTTTTATTTTTTTACTCAAAATTATTATAGAAACTTTAATTTGAATGGAATTTATTTCTTTCATACCTTTACAAAAACTAATTTTATGTCAACCATTTTAGCCTTTGCAGGAAGCAATTCTTCCACTTCAATAAATCATCAATTAGTAACTTATTTAACTACGCAATTAAGAGAAACTTCGTTTGAATTGTTTAAATTATCCGACATGGATTTAATCGTTTATAGTGAAGACGAACAACGAGACAATGGTTTTCCATCGTCAATTAATCAAATTTATAAACATATTCAAGCTTCTGAAGGTTTGTTAATTTCAGTGAATGAACACAACGGAAATCCATCAGCTTTTTTTAAAAATGTGATCGATTGGTTGTCGCGTTTAGATAGAAAATTTTTAGAAGGAAAGAAAATATTTTTATTAAGCACTTCAAACGGTGCTCGCGGCGGAGTAGGTTCATTGGAAGTAACTAAAAATATGCTTCCACGTTTTGGTGCAGAAATAGTTGATACGTATTCTCTTCCATCATTCAAAGAAAATTTTTCTATTGAAGAAACGAAAATCACCAACGATGAAATTAAAAATGAAATTTTAGAGAAACTTCATCAATTTGAAATAGCATTAAAATAATTTTCATTCAAAAATGCTAAGAACATCAAAAGTCTTTTCTGTTGAAAATCCTGAAATCTTCAAACAAAAATTGTTGATTTGGGGTAATCAGTTCAGAGAAGTTGTTTTTTTGGATACCAATAATTATCATCAAAACTATTCTAATCATGATGCGGTTTTGGCCGTGGATGCTTTTACTTCCATCAAAACCGATTATTTCAACGCGTTTGAAGACTTACATCAATACCAAACTCATACCAAAGATTGGTTGTTCGGCTATTTGTCGTATGATTTAAAAAATGATACAGAAGCTTTAAAATCTAAGAACTTTGACGGTTTAGAATTTCCGGATTTGTTTTTCTTTCAACCTAAAAAGTTGTTTTTTTTGAAAGATAATCAAGTTGAAATACAGTATTTGAATTTATGTGATGATGAAATGGATGACGATTTTTCCGCAATTATTACTACGAATTCAATTTGCGACTTTGCGACTTTGCCAGAGATTAAAATCCAGCAACGCATTTCAAAAGAAGCCTATCTTCAAAAAGTTTCTAAAATGCTTGAAAAAATTCATCACGGCGACATTTATGAAGCCAATTTTTGTATGGAATTTTTTGCCAAAGACACAACAATTAATCCGATTGAAATTTATCAAAAGCTCAACGCCATTTCACAACCACCTTTTGCCGTTTATTTCAAGAATAATCATCAGTTTTTACTTTCTGCTTCGCCTGAAAGATATCTAAAAAAGGAAGGAACTAAAATTATTTCACAACCCATTAAAGGAACAGCCCGTCGTGTTTTTGATATTGAATTAGACGAACAATCCAAAGCCGAATTAGCCGTAAATCCTAAGGAACGTGCCGAAAACATTATGATTGTCGATTTGGTTCGAAATGATTTATCCAAAACTGCCACAAAAGGTTCGGTAGAAGTAGAGGAATTATGCCAAATTTATACGTTTAAACAAGTCCACCAACTAATTTCTACAGTTATTTCTCAAGTAGAAAATACGACTTCTCCGATTGAAATTATCAAAACTACTTTCCCAATGGGAAGTATGACCGGTGCTCCTAAAATTTCGGCAATGAAAATCATCGAAGAGTTGGAAGAAACAAAACGTGGTTTATACAGCGGAGCAATCGGCTATTTTTCTCCTGAAGGAGATTTTGATTTTAATGTTGTAATTCGAAGTATTTTATACAATTCAAAAAATCAATATTTGTCTTTTTCCGTGGGAAGTGCCATTACTTCCGAAGCAACTCCGGAACGCGAATATGAAGAATGTTTGTTGAAAGCAAAGGCAATGTTTGAGGTGCTGAATTAGTTATGCGATTTCAAATTAAATTTTATGTATTTTCAAAATAAAATCTATGTAATTTCAAAATAAATTTTATGTAATTTCAAAATAAAGTATTTGTATCTTCAAAATAAATTTATATATTTGTTTTATAATTAGAGTTTTATGCCTGTAAATAGAAAAATAATTGAACAACTAAAAATATATAAAACGAAATATCCAATTCTAGCTTTAACCGGGCCTAGACAATCTGGAAAAACAACTTTATTAAAAGAACTTTTTCACGATTATACCTATTTAAGCTTAGAAAATCCGGATTTAAGAGCTTTTGCTGAAAATGATCCAAATGGTTTTTTTGAAAAGTATAGTCAATTTTGCATTTTTGATGAGGTACAACGAGTGCCACAATTGTTTTCTTATTTACAAACGATTGTTGACGAGAAAAAAATTATGGGACAATTCATTTTGTCGGGTTCGCAAAATTTTCATTTGATGAAGAATATCACACAAAGTTTAGCCGGTCGAGTTGCTCTTTTTAAGTTGTTACCTTTTGATTTTGGCGAACTCCATTCAGCGAATTTAATGGAAGATGATTACACCAAAGCGATGTTAAAAGGATTTTATCCTGCAATTTATGACCGTTCAATTCCGTCGCAAGTGTTTTATTCAAATTATATTCAAACCTATGTAGAACGAGATATTACTGAGTTAGTAAACATTCGTGATATGCGAACTTTTCGTGTTTTTTTGAGTTTGTGTGCTTCTCGTGCCGGACAGTTATTGAACTTAAACTCATTGGCAACCGAATGTGGAATTACGCAACCCACAGCAAAAGCTTGGATTTCATTATTAGAAAGTAGTTACATCATTTTTTTGTTGCAACCCTACCATAAAAATTTTGATAAACGCGTCATCAAAAGTCCGAAGATATATTTTTATGATACTGGTTTACTCTGTCATTTGTTGAAAATAAAAGATACCGATCAAATAAAATTTAATTCATACAAAGGAAATTTATTTGAAAATATGATTGTTGGCGAATATGTTAAGCAAAATTTTCATCAAAATAAAATGGAAGAATTGTGGTTTTGGAGAGATTCCAATGGTCACGAAGTAGATTTGATTCGTCAAGATGATGATTTGTTGAATGTGATCGAAATTAAATCAACCAAAACAGTTACAACCGATTTATTTAAGGAAATTACATATTTTGAGAACTTAGCCAAAGATGAAATTAAGTCAAAAAGTTTGGTTTATGCCGGAGATGATAATCAAAAACGAACAAATGTTAACGTACTTTCGTGGAATCAAATGAAATAAGTACTTTTGAAAAATGTTATCCAAATTCCAAAAAAATATCGACATTAATTTTCCTTTTCTTCAAAAGGCGAAAATTCTAATCGCGGTCAGTGGCGGTTTGGATAGTATGGTTTTGTTACATTTAATTTCAAAAACGAAAATAGAATTTGCTGTTGCTCACTGCAATTTTCAACTTCGCAGTGACGAAAGTGATGAAGATGAAGATTTTGTGAAATCCTTTTGCCAAGAAAATTCCATTCAAGGATTTTTTCAAAAATTTGATACAAAGCAATTTGCCTATGATGAAAAATTATCGATTCAAGTCGCAGCTAGAAAGTTGCGATACGAATGGTTTTATGAATTATTAGTCACTGAAAATTTCGATTTTGTTGCCATCGCTCATCATTTAGACGATCAATTGGAAACGTTTCTAATCAATTTTTCTCGTGGAACCGGTTTGGATGGATTAGGCGGAATTCCATCCCAAAATGATAAAATAATTCGTCCTTTATTGTTTTTTTCCAGAGCAGAAATTGAAACTTTTGCAAACGAAAATCAGTTGAAATGGAGAGAAGATTCCAGTAATGCTTCTGATAAATATATTCGGAATAAAATCCGTCATCACGTTGTTCCGATTTTAAAAGAATTGAATCCGAGTTTTTTAGATTCATTTGAAAATACCATTCAAAACCTCAATCAAGCTCAATCGATGGTGGATGATGCTTCGCGAATTGTGTATCGAAAAGTAGTGCAAGATCTTGATAATCAGAAGATAATTAATTTAAATGAATTGTTGCAACTTCCTAATTATCAAGCGTATTTGTATCAGTGGTTGATGCCTTTCGGATTTTCAGCTTGGCCAGACATTTATGATTTAGTGGAATCTCAATCGGGAAAACAAATTTTTTCGGAGCATTTCAGATTAGTGAAAGATAGAGAAACACTGATTATTGAACCAAAATCTGATAAAATTTTTGATGAATATTTGATTAATGAAAATCAGTCTGAACTTAATTTTCCCTTAAAATTGCGGTTTTGTAATGTAAGTGACATAACTATATCCGATTCAAAAACTATCTTTGTTGATGCAGATGCGTTAAAGTTTCCTTTAAAACTTCGAAAATGGCAAGAAGGTGATTATTTTTACCCTTTTGGAATGAATGGAAAAAAGAAGTTGAGTAAATTTTTTAAAGACGAAAAATTTTCCATCATCGATAAAAAAAATGCTTGGCTTTTATGCTCTGAAAATCAAGTTGTTTGGCTTGTTGGAAAGCGAATGGACGACCGATTTAAAGTAACCGAAAACACACAAACTATCATAAAAATTCAATTAGTATAATGAAGAATTTATTTTTTACGCTACTCTCCTTTTTTGTAATCACCATTACGCAAGCACAAATTTTAGATCCGGTAAAATGGAAAACGTCCATCGAACAAAAATCGGAGACGGAATTTCTATTAAAATTTGATGCAACAATAGAGAAAGATTGGCACATTTTTTCACAATTTACGCCGGATGGTGGTTCATTACCTTCGGTTTTCATTTATGAAGATGTAAAAAATAATTATCAACTTATCGGAAAAACAACAGAAAGTAAATATAAAAAAGTTTACAGCGATGTTTTTGAAGTAGATGAATATATGTTTGAAAATTCTGCTCAGTTTCAGCAATTGGTAAAAGTGACAAATCCTGCTTTAAAATCAATAAAAGTTGAGGTAGAATACCAAGCTTGTTTGGAACAATGTATTCAGCAGTTTAAGAATTTTGAATTTAAATTACCTTTGAAAGAAGGAGCTGCAGTTGCTATTGAACCTGTTGATACACTTTCTGCAACAAATGATGATGCAAAAGAAAAATTAGCCTCAAAAGAATTAAAGACAGAAATTGATAAGGAAACAAAAAAAGAAGAGCAAAAAGGTCTTTGGACCATATTCATTATCGCTTTTTTCTCTGGTTTTGCGGCCTTGTTAACTCCTTGTGTTTTTCCTATGATTCCAATGACAGTGAGTTTTTTTACAAAACAAAGTAAAGACAGGTCGAAAGGAATTAAGAATGCCATATTCTACGGACTTTCAATTATTGTAATTTATGTAACGTTAGGTTCCGCTATCACAGCAATTTTTGGAGCTGATTCATTAAATGAGTTATCAACTAGCGTAGCATTTAACGTCATTTTCTTCGGATTATTAGTCTTTTTTGCTGCGTCATTTTTAGGAGCTTTTGAAATCGTTTTACCAAATTCTTGGGCCAATAAAGTAGATCGTCAAGCGGATAGAGGAGGAATCATTGGTATCTTTTTTATGGCATTAGCGTTAGCAATCGTATCATTTTCTTGTACCGGACCAATTGTTGGAACGCTGATTGTGGAAGCCGCTTCCAAAGGCGGAATTGCTCCAATTGTGGGGATGTTAGGCTTTTCATCAGCCATTGCTTTACCATTTATGTTGTTCGCATTATTTCCGGGTTGGATGAATTCCTTACCAAAATCAGGTGGATGGTTAAATACCGTAAAAGTGTCACTTGGTTTTTTAGAATTAGCTTTTGCGTTTAAATTTTTATCAAATGCCGATTTGGTTTTACAATTACATTGGTTTGAAAGAGAAACCTTTTTAGCGATTTGGATTGCCGTATTTGGAGCTTGGGCATTGTATTTATTTGGTAAATTGACGTTACCGCACGATAGCCCACTCACACATATTTCCGTAGGAAGATTATTTATGGGATTGTTTGTGTTGAGTTTTACAATTTATATGATTCAAGGACTTTGGGGTGCTCCGTTAAAGATAATTTCCGGTTTTCCGCCACCTTTACATTACAGTGAGAGTCCAAATGGATTTGGTGGCATTGGAATTTCATCAGAATTAGGAGCTTTGCCAAAAGGAGCACATTCCGGACCGCACGGAATTATGGCTTTTCACGATTATAAATATGGTTTGGCTTATGCAAAAGAAGTTAACAAACCCATTTTACTTGACTTTACAGGATACGCTTGTGTCAATTGCCGTAAGATGGAAGATTATGTTTGGTCTGATACAAAGATTCTTTCAATCTTGAAAAATGAAGTGGTTTTAATTTCTTTATATGTTGATGACAAAAAAGAATTAGCCGAAAACGAAAAATATGTTTCTAAAGAAACAGGTAAAAAAATCAAAACAATTGGTAATAAATGGAGTGATTTTCAAATTACCAAATACAAAGCCAATGCTCAACCATATTATTTGATTTTGGATACAGATGGAAACACAATTTCAGATGAACCGGCGAGTTATGATCCTGACATCGATTTATATGAAAAATGGTTGCGAAACGGAATTGACAAGTTTGTAAAATAATAAGAAGGAGCCTAAAAAGCTCCTTTTTTTAATCAACTATTTTTTCAATATAATCAGAATTCAAAAGTTGTAAAGCTCCCATGTATCTCACTTTAAAAGAGATTAAATCGCCAACAGAATAGTGATTTTCAGAATTTGAAATATCAACGACCAGCATATCCGAACTTGCATCCACGATAGTGATATTTTCATCTTCAGTCTCCAAATATTGAGGTTGCATATCTAATAAACCAATGTCTAATATGGCTCGAAGTGATGTTCCGCCTAAATCGTCAATGTTTGCAATTGAAAATGAATTTCCAGCTACATTTTCGCCTAATTCACCATCAGGAACATTCGGTTTTTGAGTGATTTCAATGATTTCGGCATACAATTTAAATACATCGTTATGCATATTTTCAATGGTATCTCCCGTAAATAAATCTTTCCCAAAAAATAGAGCTTCACCAATTCTAAAATGATTCACCGCCATCGGTCTTGCATTCTTTAAAATCAAAGGAACTGCCACCGAAGTTCCGCCCGAAACCCAAGGAATAGAAACGTTGAATTTGGCTTCAATCAATTGTTTGTATAAACTCAGCTGAATCAATTTGTCTTGCGTTGGCATCACACCACTCAAACAATTTAAGTTAGTTCCAATTCCGCGAACTTCGATGTTTGGCATTTGCAAAACTTCGCCATAAAATTGGATTAATTCTTCTCCCATCACACCTTCACGTAAATCGCCCATTTCAATCATAATAATGATTTTATGGATTTTATTTTGTCTAATTGCTTCTTCTGAAAGTAGTTTGATGGTGAAAATTTCGGTGTTAAAACTCACATCGGCAAATTCAACAATTCGTTTGATACTTAACTTTGCCGGCGGTTTGATGTAAACGGTTTGAATTGATGGATTTAGTTTTTTAACTTTTTTTAAATTACTGATTCTAGAATCGTGAATTTCAGTTGCACCAAGAGCAATTAACTCTTTCAAATAGATTACATTTCCACACAATAATTTGGAAACAACACCCCATTCTATATTTCTGGATTTAAATAAATCGTCCAGAAAACTATAATTTTCTTGAAGTTTTGATCGATATAATTTGATAAATGCCATTATATTAAAATTTTTCTGGGAATTGATTTTGAAATTCTCGTCAGTAATTCATAATTCAATTGATTACTGTTTTCACTAAACGAAGCAACCGAAACATCAATTTTTTCTTGGCTTCCGATGAGAATTACTTCATCGCCAATTTGGATGGAAGGAATATCTGATACATCCACGAGCATCATATTCATATTGACCGTTCCAACCACAATACATCGATGCTGATTGATGATAACTCGACCTTTGTTGCTCAGTGAACGACTGTAACCGTGAGCATAACCAATTGGAATGGTGGCAATTTTCATTTTTTCTTTCGCCATAAAACTTGTGCCGTAGCCAATGAATTCGCAAGCATCAATTTTTTTTATACTCATCACTTGACTTTTCCACGAGATTACTCGTTTTAAAGGATCAATTTTCTTCTTTTTGGAGGAAATATAACTGGCAAAAACTTCAGGACTTGGCCATAATCCATATTGCATAATTCCGATGCGAACCATATCCATTCTGGTTTCCGGAAACATAATTGAAGCAGCTGAACAAGCAGAATGTTTTATTTTTGGGATTAAATTTTTCACACAGAAAAAAGCATATATTTTTTCAAATCGCTCAATTTGTTGTTTCACTCTAAAGTAATTTGACATACTTTCTGCTCCTGCAAAATGTGTGCATAATCCTTTAAATACGATATGATTTTCTTCTTTTTTTAGTAAAGAAATTAAGCTGTTTAATTCATTTTGAACAAAACCGGTTCGATTCATTCCGGTTTCAACTTCAATGTGAACGATGGCTTTTTTGTTTAATTTTTTACTGATTTTAATGGCTGAGTCTAATCTTTTTTTATCAAATACAAAAAATTCAATTTCATTTTGAATAACCCATTCCATCAGTTCATCCGAAATAAATCCCATAATCAAGATGGTGACTTTTTTAGGAAGTTGTTTTTTAACAAGTTGAGCTTCGGCAACATCAAAAACAGAAAAATGTGAAACACCACATTTGCGAGCCATTGTGACAAATTCTTCAATGCCGTGACCATACGCATTTCCTTTTACAACAGAAGAAAGAATGACGTTTTTGCCATACATTTTCTTTAGAAAAACTAAGTTATTTTGATATGAATCAGAATTAAGTTCTATAACCGAATTAGTGTGCATTATTGATTTCTTTACTGATTTGATGAAATAATTTTACGCCGGTTGAGATAATTTCATCCGGAAAATCATAATCCGAATGATGCAAAGCCGGAGAATCTTTTCCAGCTCCAAGTCCAAACATCGCTCCATTATAAAGTTGTGTGAACAATCCAAAATCTTCGCCCCAACTAAAAGGAGTATCTTTTTCAAGTACATTTAATCCTAAAATTTTTGTAGCATTTTTGATGAAATTGTTTGCATCAGCATTATTTTCATTGGCTTGAAAAGATTCCGTCCATTTAATTTTATATTCTAATTGATGATTTTTTGCAATTTCTTTGGTCAAGTTTTCCAATTCTTTTGAAAGTTTTTCCATTTCTCTATTTGTTTGACAACGAATGGTAAAATGAACTTCGCCTTTCCCAGCCGAAACTCCATACGCTTTTTCACCTAACGAAATGTAAATAGGAGTAAGGATTGAAAAGTTAGGTTTCGATTTATCCATTTGATTTTTTTTATCAAATTTTTCAATAATCGATGCAATTGCCAACGCCGGATTAATGCCATTTTCAGGTTTGGCAGCATGAGCAATTTTGCCTTTTAATCGAATAATCATACTTTTCACAGCACACGAGAAAGTACCGTCTTTCACAACAATTTGATTTTTTGTAAAACCGGGTAAGTTGTGCAAAGCAAAAACATAATCGGGTTTGTACTTTTTAAAATTATCATCATTGGCTACTTTTTCTGCACCGGAACCATTTTCTTCGGCAGGTTGAAACAATAAAATTACGTTTCCTTTTTCCGGTCGTTGATGATGTAATTCGCTCGCCAATCCGCACAAAATAGCCATATGACCATCGTGTCCGCATTTGTGCGAAATAGTATTTTTTACAGATTTATGTTCAAATGAATTTGTTTCTTTAATAGGTAACGCATCCAATTCACATCGAAATAAAATTGATTTTCCTTCTTCAGCACCTTTGTAAACAGCAATAATTCCTGTTCCGCCCACATTGGTTTGCATTTCATCTGGTGGATATTGTTCTAAAAATGAAACAATTCTTTTTGCAGTTTCTATCTCTTTTCCTGACAATTCAGGATTTTTATGTAGTTCTTTTCGAAAACGAATAAGCGATTCCAGTCGTTGGTTTAAATTTTCCATAACGATTATTTGGTTAACCTCATTTCTAAATATTTGTTGGTAAAACCCAACTTTTTATACAAATGAAAAGCCGGATTATCGGGTTCAACGTGCAGTGCAATGGAACCTGTGGTGGAATCAATTGCTTTTTGCATTAATTTTTTTCCGTAACCTTTTCCGCGTTGCGAATTATCAACAGCGATGTAAACTAAAATATTTTCCGGAATATAATCTTTCATACCGGTGTTGTTCAAAATAACGACACCAACAATTTTATTTTCGTCTAAACCAATAACGATGGTGCCGCCTTTGGATGGATTCATCACATAGTCGATGCATTTCAAAATATCTTCCGTTTTATCGCCATATTGTTCCAGATGAGTGAATAAAAATTCAGCAATAACTTTTGGAGAATAAGTTGGATGATTTCCTGTTTGAGCGGTAATGAGTTTAAATTCCATAATTCATTTCTATTAAAAATTCAAAGACAAATTGCTTTTATATTTTTTTTAAATTTGATTATTTATGCCGTAATTGGGATTTTCCCAAGGCAGATGAACAGATAAAACTGTTGCTTGATTTTAAGAAGATTTCCTTCGTTGGAAATCAAAAATTTGGATTAGTAGAATGAATGAAAATAGCAATACGTTAATCCAAACAAATCAATTTGATGGTTGCAAAGGTACGAAATAAAAAATAAAAGCCTTTTGCGAAAGATGGCAGAAGGCTTTTGAAACTAACTTTAACTAACTCACTAACTTATTTTTTGAAATATAATTTAAAGGTTGAACCTTTTCCAATTTCTGATTCTAATTCAATTCGACCATCTAATTTGTGAATCATTTTCTGAACGGTTGATAATCCAATTCCGGTTCCAATATTATCAAATCGGTCTTTTTTTCCTAAGGTTGTGAAGAATGAAAAGACTTTTTCAAAATCAGATTCAGCGATTCCGATACCATTATCTTTTATTGAAAGTAAAATTTCAGATTTTAATTCGGTTAACTCAATTTCAATTTTGACCTTTTCTTTATCATTATATTTAATACTGTTGCTGATTAAATTTGAAATAATTTGTTCCATCGCCATTTTATTCGAATAGAATTCAATTGAATAATACGAAGGCAAAGTAATTTCATATTCATTTTTAGAATCAAGCATCGAAATTATTTTATTAAATAAGGAATTCCAATCGATAGCTTCTTTTTCAGCTGTGTTGATTGTATCACTTTTGTAATAAATTAAAATAGCATCCACAAAATTTTTCAATTCTAATGATGATTTTGAAATGTATTCCAAATATTCGTTTCCGGCTTCATCAATTACATTTCCGTATTCGTCTTGAAATAAATTAGTTAGCGAAATAATATTGTTAAGAGGCGATTTTATATCATGTGAAACAACTCTCGCAAATTGTTCTAATTCATTATATTTTGATAATAAACTAGCATTATTTTCTTCTAACTGAGTATTTTTTTTGCGTAATTCTAATAATTGAATAACTTGATTAGCTAATTTTTCTAACGCATTTAACTGAAAATCATTTAATTTTTTTGGTTCAAGATCATATACACATAAACTTCCTAATGTATGTCCGTCCGGATCAATTAATAAAACACCTGCATAAAATGAAATTTTTGGATCTCCAACAACATATGGATTATTGGTGAAAACAATATTTTCATTCATGTTTTGAACTTCGATAGATTTCAAATCATTGTTCATCATGTAGGTGCAAAAAGCATCTTCTCGCGGAACTTCGATTGTATCAAAACCTATTTTAGACTTAAACCATTGTCTGTCTTTGTCCATTAATGTTATTGCAGAAATTGGCACCTGACATATTTGTGAAGCCAATTCGGCAATATCATCAAAATCTTTCTCGGGTTGGGTATCTAAAACGGAATAGCTTTTCAAAGCAGCTACTCGCAGACTTTCGTCTGTTTGCGAAATTAGTTCATTCATAATTTGTGTATTAAGGTCATATTGGAGCTATGATTTACGTAAAAATACAAGGTATGGTTTTAAAATTAATCTATGGACGTTTTTTTTAACATAGTAAATGATTTTTTGTTTTTTATTAAGTAATACAAGCGATTGTTTTGCAGATTTAGTGATGGGATACAATTTAAAAAAAAAATCATCTAAATTCTTTCTTAATAATAATCAATTTGTGATATTTGTCATACATAAATTTATATGCCATGTTAGTTAAAGTATTCGGAAGTGCCGTTTTCGGTGTAGAAGCCACCACAATTACAGTAGAAGTAAATATTGATAAAGGAGTGGGCTACCACTTGGTCGGATTGCCCGATAATGCCATAAAAGAGAGCAGTTACCGCATTGCTGCCGCTCTAAAAAATAACGGGTATTCTTTGCCTGTTAAAAAAATAACCATCAATATGGCTCCGGCCGATTTGCGAAAAGAAGGTTCCGCCTATGATTTAACACTGGCTGTTGGAATTCTGGTTGCTACAGGTCAAATTAAGGCTGAAGAATTAAGTCAGTATGTCATTATGGGCGAACTTTCATTAGATGGAGGTTTGCAACCCATAAAAGGAGCTCTATCGATTGCCATTAAAGCGAAAGAAGAAGGTTTTAAAGGATTTATTCTTCCCATTCAAAATGTAAAAGAAGCTGCTATTGTAGAGGGTTTGGATGTGTATGGTGTTGAAAACGTACTTCAAGTCATCGATTTTTTTGAAGGAAGAGGTGATTTGCAACCCACTGTAATTGATACTCAAACCGAATTTTCTCGCACATTAGAATTTCCTGAATTTGATTTTTCGGATGTAAAAGGTCAGGAAGGAATTAAACGTTGTATGGAAATTGCCGCCGCCGGAGGTCATAACATCATTCTAATTGGTCCGCCGGGTTCAGGAAAAACGATGCTAGCCAAACGAATGCCTAGCATCTTGCCACCAATGACAATGAAAGAAGCGTTAGAAACTACTAAAATTCATTCGGTTGCCGGAAAAATTAAAGATGCAGGTTTGATGAGTCAGCGACCGTTCAGAAGTCCACATCATACGGCTTCTTCGGTTTCTTTGGTTGGTGGTGGAAGTTATCCACAGCCGGGCGAAATTTCATTAGCTCACAATGGTGTTTTATTTTTGGATGAATTGCCCGAGTTTAAACGTGAAGTTTTGGAGGTGATGCGTCAACCGTTGGAAGATAGAGAAGTAACCATTTCAAGGGCAAAGTTTACAATTACTTATCCTTCGTCGTTTATGTTGGTTGCGAGTATGAACCCAAGTCCGGGTGGTTATTTTAATGATCCGAATGCTCCGGTAAGTTCTTCTCCGGCAGAAATGCAACGATATTTGAGTAAAATTTCAGGTCCGCTTTTGGATAGAATTGATATACATATTGAAGTAAATCCCGTTCCGTTTGAAAAATTAACCGAAACCAGAAAAGCAGAAAGTAGTGTTGAAATTAGAAAACGAGTGACTTCTGCCAGAGAAATTCAGTCTAATCGATTTGAAAATTTTGAAAATCTCCATTACAATGCTCAAATGGGAAGCAAACACATTCGTGAATATTGTGTGTTGGATGACGCTTCGCTGAGTTTACTCAAAACGGCGATGGAACGTTTGAATTTATCCGCACGAGCGTATGACCGAATATTGAAAGTGGCACGAACCATTGCTGATTTGGAAGCTGCAGAAAACATCAAACCGAATCATATTGCTGAGGCGATTCAATATCGAAGTTTAGATCGAGAGGGTTGGTTGGGGTGATCAATATCAATATCAAAAATCAATATCAAAAATCAATAGCAAAAATCAATAGCAAAAAACAATGTCAATAGCACAATCAATATTCCCTGTGCTTCAACACTAACTTGCCTCCGACTTCAGTCGGAGGAATAAAAAATCCAAAATCATAATTATATGCCTTATCTAAAAATATACATCCATTTTGTCTGGTGCACAAAAAACAGATATCCATTTCTAAACACAATTGAATCAAGACAGTTGGTTTGGAATCATATCAAAGAAAATGCAAAACAAAAAGGAATTCATTTTGATTTTGTGAATGGTTATGAAGATCATTGTCATTGTTTGATTTCATTGGGAATTAATCAAAGTGTTGAGAAGGTTATGCAATTAATTAAAGGTGAATCTTCGTATTGGATTAACCAAAACCCTGATTTATTTCCGAATTTGAGAGGGAAAAGATTTGAATGGCAAAGTGAATTTTTTGCATTATCAGTTTCTGAATCTATTTTGAAGCGAGTTAGAAATTATATCAAAAATCAAGAAAGTCATCATTCTAAAAAAACATTTGGTGAGGAATATGATAAGATTAGAGGGGTTTTTGAAAATGGATTTACGGCATCATCCGACTGAAGTCGGAATAAAGTTAGTGCTGTCGAAAAGAGTGGGTTGTTTTTTCTTCATCCGACTGAAGTCGGATGTAATTTAGTGCTGTTGCACGAGGATGATTTATACCACAAACTCATAATACCTCGCTCCAACCAAAACCTGATTTTCTTTTTCAATTGAAGCTAAAACAAATTCATTTTTTGGTTCTACAACTGAATAATGTAATTCTTTTTTATGCAGTTTTTCGTATGTTTCAAAATCAATAGGATGATTATTTTCTAGGGTTTCAAAGAGATGAATTTTAGAAATGACTGATTTCCAGTTTTCGCAAACAGTAGCTTCAAAAACTTTTGATTTGGAACCGCTTCCATACGCAATAAAACCAACTTTTTTATTTTCTAAAGCTGTATTTTGCTTAGCGTGATAGCATAAGTTGGAAAGTAAACCAAGAAAAATAGAACCGGTGTAAATATTGCCAACTTGTCCGGAAGCAATTTCTGAAGGGTAAATCTTTTGGTTGATGAGTTCCAAATATTCCGGACTTTTGGTCAATGCTTTTAGTTTGTCTTTTTCTGTTTCGCCGATTTGATTAGTAAGTAATTCCGGATTTTCATTGGCGAAAATTTCAATAAAAGTTCGTCTTCCTTGAAAACAGTAGGGTAGATGCATCAAAATGGAAGACCAATTTTCGTAGACTTTTCCGGATTGCTGACTTTCTTTTTTAAAATGAGTGTAGGCTTCCGTAATTCGATTGATGTAACATTGATTAGAATAGTGTCCGTCAAAAACCGGTTGTTCTTTGTAGATGGAAATTTCATTTTCTAAAACACCAAACCATTCCGGATTTTCCGATGAATTTGTTATGTCTGATTTAGAAAAAGTTCTTCTGGGTTTAAAAAAGTCAAAAACACCTTCTGTGGAAACGCCAACTTCATCGGAAAAAGTTAGAATTCTTGGATTTGAAGTAATCAAAATAGCAATAGCACCGGCACCTTGCGTATATTCTCCGCTTGATTCTAAATCATATTTCGCATTATCGGAAGCAATGACAATCGCTTTTTTGGTCGGATTTAGTCGAATATAATCAAGACAATTTTGCAATGCATCTACACCGCCAATACAAGCGAAAGTTAAATCGACCACATCACAATTTCGAAAAGAACCTTCGCCTAATTTACTTTCCAATAAAGATAAAACATAAGAAGCGATCGGTTTTGAACTATCCACACCACTTTCTGAACCAACATAGATTCGGGCAATTTCAGATGGATTGGTATTTTCCTGTTGAATCAGTTTTAAACCCGCATTGGCAGCAAAAGTAACTACATCCTGATGCTTATCGGGAAAACTCATTTTGTGTAAACCTAACCCTTTTATGAGTTTTTCCGATTCAATATTTCTCTTGTTTGCAAGGGTTGAAATAGGTAAGTGTATTTTAGGAATATCAAAGGAAATACTATCGATGCCAACGTTCATTTTAAGAAGATTTATGAACAGCAAATTTATAAAAGTGGTGTTCAAAATGAATTGAACATTTCATAAAAATTCCCTTTTTTAAAGCGAATTATGAATGTTTTAAAAAAGGGAACTTATATTTTTAAAAAAGAAGATTTTTTATTCAATTACTGAATTTAATTCAATTCTGCAAACGTGTCACCTTGTTTGATGTCGCCGGTTTTAAATCCTTTTCCAAACCATTTTGCTCTTTGCTCAGAAGTTCCGTGCGTAAATGAATCAGGTACAACATGACCTTGCATTTTCTTTTGAATGGCATCATCTCCAACTGCTTGAGCGGCACTCAATGCTTCTTCGATATCACCTTCTTCTAAATATTTACTGTTGTAATGTGTCCACAGTCCTGCATAAAAATCGGCTTGTAATTCTAACGAAACCGATAATTTATTGGCTTCAGTTTTACTCATGTTTTGTTGTAATTGCCTAACTTTTCCTGAAGTACCTAATAAAGTTTGCACGTGATGACCCACTTCATGAGCAATTACATAGGCAATAGCATAATCGCCACCTTTTGCTCCAAATCGTGTTTGAAGTTCATCAAAAAAATCTAAATCCATATAAATTTTATGATCTCCCGGACAATAAAATGGCCCTGAAGCAGAGGTTGCTCCACCACAAGCCGATTGCACAGAACCACGAAATAATACCATTCCGGCTTCTTTGTAAGTCATTCCGTTTTCTTTAAAAATTCGATGCCAAACATCTTCGGTATCTGCCAAAACGGTGGATGCAAATTGTCCCATTTTTTCATCCTCTGCACTCAGTGGTTGTGCAGGAGCTTCTGTTGATTGTTGCTGTTGTAATTGTTCTAATATTGGAGCAATATTTTGGGCACCTTCGCCTCCAAAAAGATTGATGAGTAGTAAAACGATACCGATTAATCCACCACCAGCAACTACTTTTCCGGTGGTTCCCATTCCTCTTCGGTCTTCAACATTTTTGCTTTGTCTTCTGCCTTCCCATTTCATATAAAAAAATTATTTATTGGTTTATAGTATTATAAAAGTATAAAAATATTTTACTTTTTTAACCACTTTGAAACAATTTCTTCTAAACTTCCTTTTATGATTGGTTTGGAGATGTAATCATTCATTCCTATTTCTAGACATTTTTCTTTTTCACCAATTACTGTTCCGGCTGTAAGTGCTATGATTGGAAGTATTTTACCACTTTCTAATTTTCTAATTTCTGCAGTTGCTTCATAACCATTCATGACTGGCATTTGAATATCCATAAAAATTATATCAATTGAAGTTTCCTGAACTTGTTCTAGTGCTTCCAATCCATTTGAAACAGTAATTATCTTTGCGTTTGGAAGAATCTTTTTTAGTAATGTTTTGGCTAATAATGAATTAATGTTGTTGTCTTCCACAATTAAAACAGTTGCTTCAATTTGATTTTCATAGACAAATTCTCCATCCACAACAATGTTTTTTGGAAATTCGATAGATTCTTTACTGGAAGTTTGCAAATCGATATCAAAATAGAATGTACTGCCTTTTTCAGGAATACTTTCTAATTCTAATTTGCTGTTCATTAATCCTAACAATTTGTTAGAGATACTTAGACCTAAACCGGTTCCGCCGTATTGTCTGGTTGTAGAACTGTCTTCTTGCGAAAAAGCTTCAAAAATTTTGGATTGATTTTCGCGTCTAATTCCAATTCCTGTATCAATTACAGAAAATCGAATTCGTGTTTGATGTGTATCTATTTTATCAACTACAGTAATTTTTAATTTTACTTTTCCTTTGGAAGTAAATTTAACAGCATTGCCCAACAAGTTGATTAAGATTTGTTTTAGTCTGATTGGATCTATCCAAACAGTGACTGGAACGTCGTTGTTAATATGTAAATCGATGTCTAATTTTTTCTGAATTGCATCAAATTTTATAGTATCAATTACTTCTGAAGCAATGTCTGCTATTTTAGTTTCTTCGATAGTTAATTCTAAATTACCGGATTCAATTTTAGAAAAATCTAAAATATCATTAATTACGCCCATCAATGATTTTGCCGATTGATTAACGGTTTTCATATATTTTAATTGAGCTTTTTCTAAATTAGAATTCATCAACAAATCGGTAAAACCAATAATTCCGTTGAGTGGAGTTCTAATTTCATGACTCATATTGGCCAAAAATTCCGACTTAGCTTTGTTAGCTGCAACAGCCATTTCTTTTTCTTTAATGGCGGCTTCTTGCAATTTTCTTTCGGTTATATCGATAAAAATACCTTCAATAAATTCAATTTGATTGTCTTTAATGATTACATCGCCAAATTCTTCTACCCAAACTATGTTGCCATTTTTATGAATAATTCTGTAGATAAAATGAATTTTTTGTCCGTTTTCTAAGGCATATTTTTGATCATTGATTACTCTTTGAGCGTCTTCCGGATGAAGAATGTCTGAATAATAAACTTTGTTAGATAAAAAATCTTCTTTTGGATATCCTGTTAATTTTTCAATTTCGTTGTTCAGGTAAATTTTTGTGAATTTAGAATCGTATTTTGAAAGATAGATTGTTCCGGGAATATTATCAGCTAAAAGTCTGAAACGTTCTTCGCTATCGTTAATGATGTTTTCATTGACATTTCTTTCTAAAGAGGAAGAAATATTATTTACCAATGTTTGAAGGATGTTTGTTTCATCTTCTGTCCAAATTCTTTCCGTTTTGCAATCATCAAAACCTAACGCACCCACTAATTTATTTTTAACAATTATTGGAAAAATCAAAACTGATAGAATGTTTTGCGATTTTAAAAGTTCTTTATGATCACTTTCGAAAATGTTTTTGACTAATTTATTATAAATTTTATTTGATTTTAAAGGAATAACAATGTCCAGAAATACTTCGTAGGGAACGTTCTGCAAATCAGGATTGTCAATTTGAGGCTCTATATTTTCGTTTACCCATTCATACTTTTGAGAGATTAACCTCTTTTCTTCGTTCGCTTCAAAAAAATAAACTCTGTCTGCTTTAGTTGCCTTACCAAGTGTTTTTAGGATGTCATTGAAAATGACATGAATATCTTTGTTTGAAAGAATTTTTTCAGAAATTTTGGTAATAGCTGTTAAAATATCACTTTTATATTTAAGATTATCTTCAATAGATCTTCTTTTTAGTGTTTCAATTGCCAGTGAAATAATTTCTGAGACAGATCTGGTAAAATTAATGTCTTCATTGTCCCAGTATCTTAAATTATCAATGGCTTCAAAACAAATGATACCGTATAATTTTCCATCAATAAAAACCGGATAATCTAATAATGATTTTACATTATTGTCTTTAAAATAATTATCTATAAACTCAGAAGTTTCCTTTTGACGTTTTACATCAGAAGCAATTATCATTTGCTCTTTTTCAATAGATTCAAAATAAATCGGAAAATCTTTCTTCTTAATAATTAAATGATTGGAATGTTTAAGATCTTTGAGTTCGAATAAATTTAGACATTCAATTCTTTCTGAGAAATAATTCCAAAAACTAATTCGTTGAATTCCGGAAGCTTTAGAAACATTTTCAAAAATTACTTTTAAAATAGGTGTAATGCTTTCAAAATTTGCAAAACTTGTAGTAGATAACTTTGTTAATGCATTATTGTATTTTTTAATTTTGTCTTGACGCTGGTTTCTTTCAATTTCTAAATTCCTTATTAAAGTGATATCTCTTGCAATTCCCGAATAACCTATGATTTCACCTACGTCATTTCTTTTGACAGTTACTTTTTGAGAAATCCAGACTTCCTCACCACTTTTTTTCAAAATTGGAAATTCTAAAAGTCTTGAAATTCCGGTTTGTTTTAGTTCTTCTGTATAATACAAAACGAGTTGCTCACGATAATCTTCTCGAATTAATTGGCCAAAATATAGTTCCATCAATTCGTTTAAATCATATTCTAATAATTCACAGGAAAATGAATTGATAAAAGTAAATTTTCCGTCATAGTCTGTTTCAAAAATTAGATCTGTAGCTGTTTCTACAAGATTTTTATATCTATTTTCGATGTTAATTTGCTCTGTTACATCAATTCCAATTCCAACAAATAAATCTTCACCAAATTCTTTATCAACCCATTGAATAAATTTGTATTGGCCGTCTTTGCATTTGAGTTTTCTTTTGTAAACGCGATCGAGTTGATAATCTTCGTGATATTCTTCGCCAACAAATTCAGGGTCTTCCGTTAATTTCCAGAAACCCATTCCTAAAACTTCATCAACATCATAACCTAAAATTTCTGTGATGTTTTCACTACAATATGTTAATTCACCATTCTTTTTTGTGGCAATAACAAGCGAATTTCCTTTGTTTACAATTTCATTGGCAAACAAAAATTTGTCTCTGGTATTAAGGATTGAATTATGCCTAACATAGTTTAAAATTACAATTAACAAGAAACTGATTATGCAAATTACACCAATTTCAAACACTAATTTACCTGTAATTAATAAGGTTAGAAAAATGACAAATAATGAACTAACAAAAATCCAATAGTGTTTAATTTTTTTAAAAACGTTGTATGAAAAAAAGATTAAAATTAATAAGGCTGAAAATGTTATTAATTCCATCGGATCGTAGTAAACTAGATTATTTAATACAATTGATAAGTAAATTAGATAAAATAAAATAAAAAGTTGGGGTAATAAATTGAACAAAAAACTACTTTTTTTACTTAAAAAATAAATTCCCATGAAAACAGCACCAAAAACTAAATTTGATATTACCATAGGTTTATTTCTCAATTCAAATACAAAAAGCACAATTTCGATAAAAGGAATTATGATTGAAAGAGATAAAAAATATTTTTGATATTCTATTTTAGAAAATTCTGTTTCTGAAAAATCTTTAACAAATGTTTTGTTATAAGCTGCATTTCTTTTAAAAACCAAAAAGGAAATGGTTAGTAAAAAAAGTACAAAAACAATGACAAAAAGCCAATCTCTGCTTAAAGAAGGTGTGGTAAGATTTTGAAAATAAGGAACTTTAAAAGCAAAACTTATTGTTGCTAAATCGGTTTGTAAAGTTGTATAATTTAAAAATGGTAAGAACCATAATTTAATTAGTAGGGGCATTTTGTGGTATTTGGATAAGTCTGGTTAAATAATGGATAAAAATAACAATATTATTTAATTTTCAATGTGATTTAAGTTTTTTAATCATTTACTTTATCAACACAAATTATTTTTTAATCATTATTTTTGAAGCATAAAAGAATAAATGCGTTTAAACTCAATAATAAAATACACATTTAAGTGGACAACTTTAGCCTTGATTGTTGGAATCCTCTCGGGAATGGCTTCTGCATTATTTTTATTTAGTTTAGAATTTGTAACCAATTTCAGAGAAATAAATAAAGAAATTATTTGGTTTTTGCCTTTTGGCGGACTAATAATTGGTTATGGTTATTATTTTTATGGTAAGGATGTTGTTAAAGGTAACAATTTAATTTTAGAAGAATATTCTAAACCACAAAAAATAATACCTTTTCGAATGGCTCCAATGGTGCTTTTAGGAACTTTAATCACACATCTTTTTGGTGGCTCTGCCGGACGTGAAGGTACAGCTATTCAAATGAGTGCCAGTATTTCTGATCAATTCACTAAGTGGTTTACTTTAGATTCTGAAGACAGAAAAATCATTTTAATCTGCGGAATAAGTGCCGGTTTTGCTTCCGTTTTCGGAACACCATTAGCCGGAGCAATTTTTGCCATTGAAGTTCTTTATTTTAGCAAAATTAATTACAAAAGTATTTTTCCGTCTTTTTTGGTAGCTTATATTGCATATTTCACTGTTGAATTCTTACCCATTCATCACACACATTACAGTATTCCATTTGTTCCAAGCATAACATTAGAAGCAGTATTTTGGGCCTTTTTGGTTGGAATTCCTTTCGGATTTGCCGCTATGTTATTTTCAAGAACAACACTTTGGTGGGGGAAAATATTTTCAAAATATATAACTTTTCCGCCACTTCGTCCTTTTGTGGGTGGGATTATTATTGCAGTTGCCGTTTTTTTTATAGGAACTACCAAATTCATCGGATTAGGAATTCCTACCATTGTAAATTCGTTTGAAACAGAGCAATTAATGTATGTTTTTCTATTGAAAATTTTATTCACCGGATTCACATTAGGTTGCGGTTTTAAAGGTGGAGAAGTTACTCCTCTGTTTTTTATTGGAGCAACGTTAGGAAGTTTTCTTTCACTTTATGTACCGTTACCAACAGCACTTTTGGCAGGAATGGGGTTTGTAGCCGTTTTTTCCGGAGCAACTCATACGCCGATTGCTTGTTCAGTGATGGGAATGGAATTATTTGGAGTAGAAGGAGGACTGTTCATCGGAATCGCCTGTTTTGTCGCGTATTTATTTTCTGGGATGACCGGGATTTATGCAACCCAGATTGTTGGAGGTGTAAAAGGAAATCTTTATAAAAAATTCAAAAAATCTACATTTGAAAACTTATAATTTTCTGCTATTTTTTCGTTATTAACAGAAAAAAAGTAACTTCGCATCCTATGGAAGAAAATCAAATTATCGAAGCCAAAAAACTGCTTCTCGGATCTAAAAAAATTGCTATTATTCCGCATCGAAATCCAGATGGAGATGCCATGGGTTCTACGTTGGCTTTATATCATTTCTTAAAAAAATTGAATCATCAACCAATTGTTATTTCGCCAAATGAATTTCCGGATTTTCTAGCTTGGTTACCTGGTTCTGCAGATGTTTTGATTTATGAAAGAGATAGAAACACAACAAAGAATAGTCTTGAACAAGCCGAATTAATTTTTACATTAGATTTTAATGCCTTGCATCGAACGGGAGAAATGGAGAATGTTTTAAAAACTCTTCAAGCTCCTTTTATAATGATTGATCATCATCAAGCACCTGATTCGTATGCCAAAGTTACATTTTCCGACACAAACTATGGTTCAACTTGCGAAATGATTTATGATTTTATTGAAGCTGTAAGTGATGTTAATTTAATTGATAAAACAATTGCTACCTGTATTTACACTGGTATTGTCACAGATTCCGGTTCGTTTAAATTTCCTAAAACCACTGGAAAAACTCATAGAATTGTTGCTAATTTGATTGATTTGGGAATAGAAAATACAGAAATTCACAATCTGCTTTTTAGTAATACTTCGTATGAGAGTTTACAGCTATTAGGAAAAGCTCTTCAAAACATGCAAATTATTAAAGAACATAAAACATCCTACATTACATTAACGCAAGAAGAATTAGACCGTTTTCATTATAAAAAAGGGGATACGGAAGGAATTGTGAATTACGGATTATCTATCAAAGATGTTATCTTTACAGCCATTTTTATTGAAAATAAAGAGGAAGGAATCATCAAAATATCATTGCGTTCGTTAGGCGATTTTGATGTGAATCAATTGTCAAGAGAGCATTTTAACGGTGGTGGACACAACAATGCTGCCGGAGGAAAATCGATGTTATCAATGTCGGAAACAATCAAAAAATTTGAAAATGTTGTAAAAAACCATCCCAATTTAAAATTCTAATGAAATTAAAAATTTTTAACATATTACTTTTTTTTGGCATGTTATTCGCTATCGGATGTCAAGAACATAAAGCAAGAAAGCCAATTCAACAGTCTTCAGGGAGTTTTATGAAGGAATCGGTTGTTCGCAATAAAAAGCTAATAGCCAGTGAAGAAAAATTGATAGATTCCATTATAAAAAGTAATCCAAGCAAAAAATATATAGCCTCTAAAAAGGGATATTGGTACACGTATGAAATTAAAAATGAGATCGATACACTCAGGCCAAAAAGGGGAGATGTTGCTTTTTTTGAGTATGATATTAATGATTTGAAAGGAAATGTAATTTATACCGCTCTTGAACTTCGTCCACAAGATTATTTAGTTGATAAAGAAGAGATTATGATTGGATTGAGAGACGGTATCAAATTAATGCGTAAAAATGAAAAAGTAACGTTTTTGTTTCCATCGCACATTGCTTATGGTTATTTGGGTGATAAAAACAGAATTGGGCCAAATGTTCCAATAATGTGTACCGTAACTTTAAACGATTTTGCAAAAGAAAGTGATTTAAAAAAGAGTAAAAAAGAAAATAATTTAAACAATCAATAAACAAGTAAAATAAGAAAATGAAAAAATTAAGATTTCTGTTTTTAAGTATAACCACTTCATTACTTTTAGTATCCTGTGGAAATGATTATGATCATTTGGGTGATGGAATTTTTGCAGTTATTAAAACCCCAAAAGGTGAAATTGTAACACAACTAGAATACGAAAAAACACCAATAACGGTAGCCAATTTTGTGTCGCTTGCAGAAGGAACTAACGAGCATGTAACTGATAAAGCTAAAAAAGGAAAACCATTTTATGATGGTTTAACGTTTCACAGAGTGGAAGCAAATTTTATGATTCAAGGTGGCGATCCTGCCGGAAATGGTAGTGGTGGACCTGGTTATAATTTTATGGATGAAATTACTGAATTATCACATGATGGTCCCGGAATTTTATCGATGGCAAATGCCGGTCCTGGAACAAACGGGTCACAATTTTTTATCACACATGTGGAAACCAAATTTTTAGATGGCAGACATACTGTTTTTGGAAAAGTGAAAGAAGGTCAAGAAGTTGTAAATGCAATTGTGGCTTCAGATGTAATTGAATCAATCAAAATTGTACGAAACGGTGAAGCAGCCAAAAAATTTGATGCTGTAAAAGTTTTCAATGACAGATTAAAAGTAGAAGCTGAAAACAGAAAAGTAGCAGAAGAAAAAGCAGCGGCTCAAAAAGCAGAGTTTTTAGCTCAATTTAAAGATGTAATTGATGCTAAATTGCTCTTTTTTGAAGAACAGAAAAAAGTAGCTCAAAAAACATCAAATGGATTGCAGTATTCTATTTACGAAAAAGGTACTGGAAAAAAACCTGCTGCAGGATCAACGGTTTATGTTCATTATTCAGGTTATTTTGAGAGTGGAGAATTATTTGATTCCAGCCACGAAGATGTTTCAAAAGCGTTTGGAAAATTCAATCAACAAAAGGCAGATGCTAAAGCTTATGTTCCTTTTCCTTTTCAATATGGTAATAAAACAGGTTTAATACCAGGGTTTTTAGAAGGTTTAGAAAAAATGAATTTTGGCGACAAAGCTTTCTTATTTATTCCTTCTCATTTAGGTTATGGAGAAGCAGGTGCAGGCGGAGTTATTCCTCCAAACACCAATTTAATTTTTGAATTACAACTTTTAGAAAATTTACCAAATCAATAATTATAAGTTATGAAAAAATTAGTTTCAATTTTATTACTAACCTTTTCCTTGAGCACATTTGCTCAAAAGGAAAATGGACTTTATGCTGAAATTCAAACCTTAAAAGGTAAAATACTTCTTAAATTAGAATTTGAAAAAACGCCAATAACAGTTGCAAATTTTGTATCACTAGCAGAAGGAAAAAATACTGAAGTAACCGAAAATCTTAAAGGGAAACCTTATTTTGATGGCTTAAAGTTTCACCGTGTTATTGCTAATTTTATGATTCAAGGTGGTGACCCAACCGGAACAGGAACAAGTGGACCTGGTTATAAATTTGCTGATGAAATTACAGATTTAAAACACGACAGACCAGGAATTCTCTCGATGGCAAACGCCGGAAAAGGAACAAACGGCTCTCAATTTTTTATCACGCACCTTCCAACACCGCATTTAGATGGAAAACACACAGTTTTTGGTAGTGTGGTTGAAGGTCAAGACGTGGTGAATGCCATTGCTCAAAATGATGTGATGGATAAAGTAACCATTATTAGAGTAGGTGATGCAGCCAAGAAATTTGATGCTCCAAAAGTTTTTGCAGGCAGACTAGCTGCTGAAGAAGCATTGAAAAAGAAAAGAGAAGAAGATTTGAAATTGGAAAAAGTAAAATTTAATGAGTATGTAAAAAAGACTTTCCCAAAAGCAACGATTCTTCCTTCCGGATTAGCATATGTTATGGAGAGCGAAGGAACTGGGCCAAAAGCTACTGCCGGAAATAATGTTTCTGTGCATTACATTGGTGAACTATCTGATGGAAAGAAATTTGACAGCTCTTATGATCGAAGCCAACCCATCGACTTCAAACTGGGTAACCGAATGGTTATTCCTGGTTGGGAAGAAGGTATTGCTCTTTTAAATGTAGGAGCAAAAGCTAAATTAATCATACCGTATTGGTTAGCCTATGGAGAAGAGGGAAGACCTCCAGTGATTCCTGCTAAAGCCACCTTGATTTTTACAACAGAATTGGTTAATATAAAATAAAAAAAACAAAAAAGCCAAAGTTTAATAAAAACTTTGGCTTTTTTGCTTAATAAATTTTAAAATATTCGTAATTAGTTAAAATTTCATTAACTTTATTCGGAATTTGATAATTAATTATCTGCATGAATAAAGTAAAGGTTTTAACAGGTGTTTTGCTTATTGTTGCTTTAATCGAAGTAATTGCAGAATATTTTAGACTCTTGCCACTGATATATATCTTCAAACCATTGATATCTGTAGTTTTGATGGTTTTGTATTGGTATAGTTCTCCTAAAAGAGATATACTATTTTTTCTTACTATAATTACGTCTTTAATTACCAATGTACTTTTTATTCCCAACGATCTTAAATTAATTTTTATAGGTTTGATTGTTTTTGGGTTTCATCGGTTAATTAATATCTTCTATATTCTTAAAGTAATGAGAACAAAGGATTTTATTCCGGTTGTGCTTGGATCGGTTCCTTTTTTAATTATTTTTTTCTACATTTTTTTTGATACTGATTTACTTTCAAAAGAAGTATACTATATAATGATTGTTCATAATAGTTTAATTTCTCTATTAGGAGGCATAGCTTTGTCTCATTATGTCATGAATGATAGTACTAGAAGTTCATGGTTATTGATTTGTGTTTTGTCTTTTGTAACCTTGCATTTTATCATATTTATTGAAAAATTTTATATACAGTTACAAATTTTTAGACCTATTGCCATGAGTTTGAATGCATTTGCTTATTACGCCTTTTATAAGTTTATTTTGATAATAGAAAAATCAAATTCTAATTAGTTTCTTTGCACTTTAATAAAAAATTCATGAAGGAATATCTACTTAACAGGTATTTTAAAATAGGATCTTCTGTTTTTATATTGATAGTTTTTCTATTGATAATTGTTGCGTTTTTTGAATTTAAAACAATTGAGTATGTTTTGAAATCAATTAGTATACCTGTTTTGATGGTGCTTTATGTTACTACTTCTAAAAAAAGAAACAAATCATATTTAGTTGCTCTTTTATGTGCGTCTATTTCTAATATTTTATTTATTTCTACTGAGGCAGATTTATTAAATTATGGCTTAATTGCTTTTTTAGTTTATAGAATTATTACAATTATTTTGGTAATCAAAGCATCTGCAAAACTCTCCTTTTTTACAGTAGGAATCGGAAGTGTATTTTTTCTTTTTCCATTGCTTTATTTTATTGTACTTACACAAAATTCACTTGGGCAAAGTTTTTTTGCAGCGGTTATAAACGTAATCTTAATTTCAATTCTAGGTGGTTTGTCTTTATCAAATTACTTAATGGAAGAAGGTTTTAAACATACTTGGTTGTTAATCAGTACTTTTTTGTACACAATTATTGTTTTTTTGTTTATAATTCAGAAGTATTACATATTCATTCCTATTTTTCAACCAATTCGTGTTTTAGTTTTGATGTCGGCTCATTATTTTTTTTATCTTTATATTTTAATGGCTGAAAAACAAATAAATAAATAAACAATAAAGTAATTTTTTTTGAAAACAGATAACATATTAATTTTACCCTTAACAGGCTTATTTTTTTTAGTTGTAAGTGTTTTGGCTTTTGGGGTTTATTTTGATAATGAAAGCATCATTCTTCCTGCCAGAATTACTGGGGTTTTGCTTATCTTCTTAATATATTATTTTAGTTCTTTCAAAAAAAACAAACTCTATTTATCTTCACTTTTATTTTCGTTGCTATCTATTTTATTTTTATTCATGAAATCAAATGCCGGTATTTTATCAGCAACACTTTTCTTTTTGATTTTTGAGATATTAACCACCAGAATTGTAATTAAAAACACAAAAAAAGTTAATTTTATACCTGTTGCTTTAGGTTTCTTACCGTTTTTATCAATTTTATTTTACCTGATATTTCTAACCTATTCTTCATTAGGAATAAATTATGTACCTTCCATTCTAAATGCTTTTATTATATCATTTTTAGGAGGTTTGGCTGTTTCAAATTTTGTTTTAGAAGAAGATAATATGAAAAACATTTGGCTACTTATAAGCACTCTGTTATTTACTTTGTTGATTTTTGTTTTTATGATTGAACGGTATTACTTATCGGTTCAAGTTTTTAAACCAATCAGAACCATTTGCTTTTTTGGAGGACATTATCTTTTTATGCGGTATTTATTGCTTTCTGAGCATCAAACAATAATCGATTTACCTTGCGAAATTACCGAAGAATCGGTTTCAAAATAAAAATCTATTCGACCTAAATTAATACCATAACATCCTACCTGATTTACCAAAACATCTTTGTTGTCAAGATTTTTCAGAATCGTTGGCTTGTCTAAAAAAGTATGTGTATGACCTCCTATAATCAAATCGATGTCGCGTGTTAAAGTAGCTAATTTTGTATCACTAATTTTCTCAGGATCATTTTTGTAGGCATAACCTAAATGTGAGAGACAAATAATTAGGTCGCATTTTTCATCATGCTTTAATTTTTTTACAATATCAGTAGAAATTTCTACCGGATTGTTATAAACAGTTTCTTTATACATTTTTTTATCAACCAAACCGGCCAATTCAACTCCTAATCCAAAAACACCTACTTTGATTCCGTTTTTGTGAAAGACTTTGTATGGTTTTACAAAAGGATGCATCTCCGTGTTTTTAAAATCATAGTTGGCTGATAAAATATCAAACTTTGCATGTGGCATATGAGCAGCCAAACCTTCAATTCCATTGTCAAATTCATGGTTGCCAATTGTTGTGGCTTCGTAACCCATTTTCGACATTAATTTGAATTCCAATTCGCCGCCATAATAATTATAATATGGTGTGCCTTGAAAACTATCGCCGGCATCCAACAACAAAACATTCGGATTTTCTTGTTTAATTTTTTCAATAAGAACGGCTCTTTTTACAACTCCGCCCATATTCGGGTTTTTGGGGTGATCTGCCGGAAATGGATCAATATGACTGTGCACATCGTTTGTGTGCAAAATAGTTAATTGTTTTGTCTTGGGTTGACTGTAACCTGTTAGTGGTAAACCTCCCAAACCAACTAATGTTGTGCCGGCAACCGTATTTTTTATAAAATCTCTTCTTTTCATAGGATTAGTTTTGGTCAACAATAATTCTTGGTATTGCTGAAGCTTCTATAACATCAACTGCTTTAAAATAATCAATTAAAATATTTCTTATCTTATAATCTAAATCAAAAAGCTGGGTGTGTTTTAAAAAGAAATTCATGTTATCACCACCATTTACCAAATAGTCGGATGTAGCTACGTAATAAATCTTATCCAATTCCAATTCTTTTCCATTTACGGAAACCGATCTAAAAGTTTTATTTTTATCTAACGTAATTTGTATTCCGCTTAACGGATGTGGTTTTTTTTCGGCAATCAAATACTCAACCATTTCAATAATTTGACTTCCTTTTAATGCAGCAACAACCATATTATTTTCAAATGGCATCACTTCAAAAGCTGTGCGAGTTGTTACATTCCCTTTCGGGATGATGGAGCGAATTCCGCCATGATTCAACAAACAAATATTAACTGTTTTTCCATATCTTTTATTGAAAATTTTATTGCTTTCGCTCAAACAAACATCAGCCATAAAATTACCAATATTGGTTTGCCATTCTCCCTTGCTTTTATCCAACGTTTCCGGGCAAAAAGCCAACACACTGTCTAAGTCTTTATTGATGTGATCGCGATATGGTTTGATAAAGTTTTCAATTTCAACGTTTTTAGAAGTTGTGTCTGATACACCAATTTGTTTTCCTTCAATTTTTACAATTTCATAATTGGATTTACATCCGAAAAAAAACAACGAAAATGTTATAAATAACACAAAATGTTTACTTGTAACGGTATAGTTTTTTAGTTTTAGCATCAAAAAACGACTTTATTTCTATAATTTTGTAATCCAAGCAAAGCTACAATGTTTTTAAAATATTTTAGAACTTTTTCTGCTAAAAGAGTATTAAAAAAAAGTTCACTTAATGTAAATTCTCCTGTTTCAAACAAGCCAATTCAGACCGTTGGTGTTTTGGTTGATGAAACAGTTTTTGATAAAAAAGAGGCTTTAATTCAGCTTTTAATATTGAATGGAATCAAACCTGAAAACATTTCAGTTTTGGCTTATAAAACAAAATATAAAAAGAAAGAAAATATAAGTTATCCGCATTACAGCAAAAAAGATGTAACTTGGTTAGGAACCATTGAGAACAAAGAAGCCAAAGAATTCAAATCGAAGCAATTTGATTTATTAATAAGTTATTACGATCAAAAGAAAACTGCTTTGCAAATTGTAACACATAAATCATTGGCAGATTTTAAAGTAGGATTTGCTTCTTCTGATAAACGTCTTAATCATTTTATGATTGATACAGAGGTTGAAAATTACACTGTTTTTGTAGATGAATTATTCAAATACCTAAGAATACTTAACAAACTATAATTATGCAATCACTTATTGGAACAGGAGTTGCCCTAATCACTCCGTTCAGAAAAGATTTATCTGTTGATACAGAAGCTTTAACCAAAATTGTTCATTATCAAATTGATAACGGAATTGATTATTTAGTGGTTTTGGGAACAACTGCAGAAACCGCTACATTAACATCAGAAGAAAAAGAATTGGTAATAAGCACAGTTATTAAAGCAAATAATAAAAAATTACCACTTGTTTTAGGTGTTGGAGGAAACAACACGCAGCAAGTTGTGGAAGAACTAAAAACCAGAGATTTATCAGATTTTACAGCCGTTCTTTCCGTTTCACCCTATTATAACAAACCTACTCAAGAAGGTATTTACCAACATTTTAAAGCTATTGCTGAGGCTTCACCAATTCCGATAATTTTATATAATGTTCCAGGCAGAACAGCCAGTAATATGCTACCTACAACTGTTTTACGATTAGCTAATGAATTCAAAAACATTGTAGCAATTAAAGAAGCAGCCGGTGACATTGTGCAGGCTATGAAATTAATTCAACACAAACCAGACGGCTTTTTAGTAATTTCGGGAGATGATATGGTTACCTTACCAATGGTTTTAGCCGGAGGAGCAGGAGTTATTTCTGTAATTGGCGAAGGTTTTCCAAAACAATTTTCATCAATGGTTCGTTTGGGATTAGATAAAAAAGTGGATGAAGCCTATCAAATTCATTATCAAGTAGCCGATGCAATTGATATGATTTTTGAACAAGGAAACCCTGCCGGAATTAAAGAAATTTTTCATGTTTTAGGATTGTGTGAAAACACGTTAAGACTTCCTTTGGTTAATGTTAACGAAGACTTAGCAAACAGAATTCGTCAAACTGTCAAAAAAATTGTAAATTAGCGGTTGATTAATAAATTACAAAAAATTAGAAAATTATGTTATCAGCAAATGTATTAGCAGCATTAAATAGTCAGATTAAAATGGAAGGTGATTCTTCTCAAGTATATTTAGCCATGGCATCATGGGCAGAAGTGCAAGGTTTTGAAGGTATTTCTACCTTTATGTACAATCAATCCGATGAAGAAAGAATGCACATGCTAAAATTAATAAAATATGTAAACCAACGTGGTGGAGAAGCCAAAGTAGGAGCAACCCTAGAGCCAAATTTAGATTTATCGCATTACAAAGCTCTTTTTAAACAATTGTTAGAGCATGAAATTAAAGTTTCAGAAAGTATAAATAATTTGGTTGGAATAACGCTTGACGAAAGAGATTTTGCAACACACAATTTCTTGCAATGGTATGTGGCAGAGCAAATTGAAGAAGAAGCAACAGCTCGTTATATCTTAGATAAAATCAATTTAATTGGCGATGACAAAGGTGGATTGTATCTTTTTGATAATGAAATGAAAAACTTTGTCAGCCCAATGGCTCCGGCAAAATAATAACTATGTTAATCTAAATATAAAAGATGCGATTTATAACGCATCTTTTTGTTTTTTTACACAGTTTTAAGACTATAAAAAAAATGTTTTGTAGTCTGCAATTATTAACTAAATTTGCAGTCCGGTTTTCGTGATAAAATTTCTCGAAAATTTGCATATAAAATTCGCCTAATGAATAAATTATATTTTGTTTTTCTTGTTGCTATACTAATAAGTTCATGCAGTCCATATCAAAAAGCATTGAAAAGTGAAGATATTGGAGTTAAATATGCTGCAGCTGAAGAAAAATATAATGCCGGAAAATATCAAAAAGCCATTCGTTTGTTCGAACAAATTGCTCCTTCCTATAGAGGAAAACCTCAGGCAGAAAAAATGTTTTATATGTATGCACAAAGTTTATACAAAACAGAACAGTTTTATACAGCCGGTTATCAATTTGAAAGTTTTGCCTCGGGTTATCCTAAAAGTGAAAAAGTGGAAGAAGCTGCTTTTTTAGGGGCATTATGTTATTCTAAATTATCTCCTAGATATTCTTTAGATCAAATTGACACAGACAAATCAATTGAAAAAATGCAAGGATTTATTGATGCATACCCTGATTCACAATATCTTCCGGAAGCAAACAAAATCGTGAAAGATTTGCGTGAAAAATTAGAGTTCAAAGCATTTGAAATAGCAAAACAATATCACACAATCGCAGAAGCAATACGAGATTTTAGAGCTCCAATCGTTGCTTTAGATAATTTTATTGCTGATTATCCTGGAACTCCATACAGAGAAGATGCTTTTTATTATAAAATTGAAGCAAGCTATAAATATGCCATTAATAGTGTGGATTCTAAAGTAAAAATGCGATTAGAAGAAACATTAGATAATTATGATAAATTTTTGAAGCAGTTTCCTGAGTCCAAATACAAAGAAAAAGCAGATAATATTAAAGAAGACGTTAATAAACTTTTACAACAATATTCAAAATAAATATAGTCATGGATTTAAAAAAGACGAATGCTCCTGTTAACACGATTACTTATGATAAGAGAGCTATTGAGCAAACCACTGGTAACGTGTACGAAGCGATAACTATCATCGCTAAAAGAGCAAATCAAATTAATTCTGAAATTAAAAAAGAATTAATTGAAAAATTGGAAGAGTTTGCTACTTATAACGATAGTTTAGAAGAGATTTTTGAAAACAAAGAACAAATTGAAGTTTCAAAATTCTACGAGAAATTACCTAAACCACATGCTTTAGCAGTACAAGAGTGGTTAGAAGGAAAAATTTACCACAGAGATACTACAAAATAAGAACCACATGTCAGTTTTAAAAGGGAAAAAAATACTACTGGGCGTTACCGGTGGAATTGCTGCCTATAAAACTGCTTCATTGGTTAGACTTTTTATAAAAGCAGGTGCTCAAGTGCAAGTTGTCATGACACCTGCTTCTAAAGATTTTGTTACACCTTTAACATTATCTACGCTTTCTAAAAATCCCGTTTTTTCCGAGTTTTATAACGAAGAAGATGAAAATGCGTTGTGGAATAATCATGTTGAATTAGGTCTTTGGGCAGATTTGATGATTATTGCTCCCGCAACCGCAAATACACTAGCTAAAATGGCGAATGGCAATTGCGATAACTTGCTCATGGCAACGTATTTATCTGCAAAATGTCCTGTCTATTTTGCTCCGGCTATGGATTTAGATATGTATAAACATCCTACTTCAATTGATAATTTTCATAAACTTCAATTGTTTGGAAATATCATGATTCCCGCCGAATCAGGAGAATTAGCCAGCGGACTTTCAGGCGAAGGCAGAATGGCTGAACCTGAGAATATTATCTCCTTTTTAGAAAATGATATTTTACAAAAATTACCCCTAAAAGGAAAAAAAATATTAATTACTGCCGGTCCCACATACGAAGCAATAGATCCTGTGCGTTTTATAGGAAATCATTCTTCCGGGAAAATGGGTTTTGATATCGCAAATCAAGCTGTTCAACTTGGTGCAGAGGTTATTTTAATCTCGGGGCCAACGCATTTGAATGTAACTAATTCTGTAATTAATGTAATTAGAGTGCAATCTGCAGAAGAAATGTATGAGCAATGTCATTTGTATTTTGATTCTGTTGATATAGCGATAGCCGCCGCCGCAGTAGCAGATTATAAACCAAAAGTAGTTGCTAATCAGAAAATTAAAAAATCTGAAAACAATTTTTCAATCGAATTGGAAAAAACAAAAGATATTTTAGCATCGTTGGGAGCAATAAAGAAACACCAGTTTTTAGTTGGTTTTGCTTTAGAAACAGAAAATGAAATTGAACATGCTAAATTGAAAATTCAGAAAAAAAACTTAGATTTGATAGTTTTAAATTCGTTGAATGATAAAGGAGCCGGTTTTGGAAAGGAAACGAATAAGGTAACATTTATTGACAAATCATTTCAAATTGAACCCATGCCACTCAAATCAAAAGAAGAAGTTGCAAAAGATATTTTGAATAAAATAATACAACAAAATTATGCATAAATTAGTCGTTTTTGTTTTTCTATTTGCGTTGAGTTTCACGCAAGCACAAGAATTAAATTGCAGTGTAAAAGTTAATTCTGAACGAATTACATCTACCAATCAACAAATCTTTAAAACACTTGAAACGTCATTAAACGAGTTCGTAAATAAAAACAAATGGAGCACTCGTGAATTTAAAAGCAATGAACGAATCGATTGTTCTATGTTTATTAATGTCTCAGAATTTGATAATAATGTTTTTACAGCTACCATTCAAGTTCAAGCTTCAAGACCAGTTTTTAACTCAATGTATAGTACTCCAATACTAAATGTAAACGATAAAGACTTTACTTTTAGATACATAGAATTTGAAAATTTATTTTTCAATCCAAATAGTTTTGATTCCAATTTAGTTTCCGTAGTGTCCTTTTATGCCTACATGATTTTGGCAATGGATGCCGATTCTTTTGAACCTCAAGGCGGAAATGAATATTTAGAAATTGCTCAAAACATTGTAAGCGTTTCACAGTCCGGCGGAAAAGGGTGGTCGCAGTCAGATGGTTTACAAAACAGATTTTTCTTAGTAAACGATATGTTGTCCAGTACTTTCGACCCAATTCGATTAGGTTTTTATGAATATCACTCGCAAGGCTTAGATTTAATGGCTGATGATTTACCAACAGGAAAAGAAGGCGTAAAAAATGCTATCTTAACATTATCAAAAATTCATTCTGTTCGACCTAATTCATATCTAACGCGAGTATTTTTTGATACAAAATCAGATGAAATTTTATCTGTCTTTTCAGGCGGACCATCAATTCAAATTACAGATTTAGTTGATAATTTGAACCGCGTTTCACCCTTGAATGCGTCAAATTGGTCTAAGATGAAGTTTTAATAACTTTGTCGATATAATCTTAAAATTCCTTTCAAAAAGTTGCAATAAATTAAGTACATTGCCATTGTATTTTAGTTTATAAACGGCAAATGCTAACTTCATTATCTATAAAGAATTACGCCTTAATCGAAAAATTATCTATTGATTTTTCAGATGGTTTTTCTATTATAACCGGTGAAACTGGAGCTGGTAAATCAATACTCTTAGGAGCATTAGGCTTAGTTTTAGGAAAAAGAGCAGATTTATCTTCGCTAAAGAACAAAGAAGAAAAATGTGTAATTGAAGGACATTTTTCTATTTCAAATTATAATTTAAAAGATTTTTTTGAAGCAAATGATTTGGATTACGAAGACCAAACCATTATTCGTAGAGAAATTTTACCATCCGGAAAATCAAGAGCTTTTATCAATGATAGTCCGGTTAACTTGAATGAGTTAGTAGAATTAGGCGAATTTTTGTTAGATATTCATTCGCAACATCAAACAAGAGAATTAACAGAAGAGTTGTATCAGTTTCAAATTATTGATGCTATTTCTTTCAATCAATCACTTCTTGACGATTATTCTAAAATTTTAAAAATTCACAAAAAACTAAAAGTTCAATTAGACGAAAAAAAGCAGCTTTATGCCAATGCTTTGAAAGAACAAGACTATAATTCTTTTCTATATAATGAATTGGCTGAAGCTAAATTGGTTGAAGATGAACAAGAAGAACTAGAATTGCAACTTGAAAAATTAAGTAATGTTGAATTAATCAAAGAACAACTTGAGAAAAGTTTAGCATTGGCAGACGGTGAACAGTTTGGATTGTTGGTTAATTTGAAAGAATTTAAAAGTACCATTCAAAGAATAAGTTCCTTTTCTACTGATTATGCTCAACTTTTTGAACGTGTGGAAAGCCTTTCAATCGAATTAAAAGATGTTGTAAACGAATTGAATGTATTGTCAGAATCCGTCGTTAATGATCCGGAACAATTAATTTTAGTCAATCAAAAACTGCAAACGATTTATAATTTACAGAAAAAACATCAAGTTAATTCAATTACGGAATTATTGCAAATTCAAAATGAATTAGAAGGCAAAGTAATTTCTGTAACTTCGTTAGAAAATGAAATTAATGAAATTCAATTGCAACTTGAAAAAAATGAAGCAGAATTGAATAATTTTGCCTTAAAAATTCATACCAATAGAGAAGAAAGTATTCCAAAATTAAGCGAAATGTTGATTGATATTTTGAATCAGCTCGGAATGCCAAATGTCCGATTTAAAATTGAAGTTAATCTTTCAGAATCATTTTATTCTAATGGAAAAGATACTATTCAGTTTCTAATTTCTACCAACAAAGGTTCCGATTTTGGTTTACTGAAAAAAGTGGCTTCTGGAGGAGAAATGTCTCGAATTATGTTGGCTGTTAAAGCTATTTTGGCGAATTATTCCAGTTTACCAACGCTTATTTTTGATGAAATTGATACGGGTGTTTCAGGAGAAATAGCTAATAAAATGGGCGATATTATGAAAGGAATGAGTTTAAAAATGCAAATTTTCGCGATAACTCATTTACCACAAATTGCAGCCAAAGGAAAATCGCATTATAAAGTTTATAAAACTGATACAGGAGCACAAACCAGTTCCGAAATAAAATTATTAAGCAGAGAAGATAGGGTAGTGGAAATAGCACAAATGCTATCCGGCTCAACTGTATCAGATTCAGCTTTAAATCATGCAAAAGCATTATTGAACTAAAATTTTAATTATATTTGAAACATCAATACAAACTAAAAGAAGACCACTATGTATAATTTATTAAAAGGAAAAAGAGGAATAATTTTTGGAGCTTTAGACGAAAATTCTATTGCTTGGAAAACAGCAGAACGAGTTCACGAAGAAGGCGGAACTTTTGTACTAACAAACGCTCCAATTGCAATGAGAATGGGAACAATCAATCAACTGGCAGAAAAAACCGGTTCGCAAATTATTCCGGCTGATGCAACTTCTTTAGAAGATTTAGAGAATTTAGTAACTAAAGCAACAGAAATTCTTGGTGGAAAATTAGATTTTGTTCTTCATTCAATTGGAATGTCTGTTAATGTAAGAAAAGGAAACCATTATACAAATCAAAATTACGATTTCACTCACAAAGGCTGGGATGTTTCGGCTGTTTCTTTTCATAAAGTAATGCAGGTTTTATATCAAAAAGATGCTATGAATGAGTGGGGAAGTGTAGTAGCTTTAACTTATATGGCAGCTCAACGTGTATTTCCTGATTATAACGATATGGCAGACAACAAAGCCTATCTAGAATCAATCGCCAGAAGTTTTGGTTATTTCTTTGGTAAAGATAAAAAAGTGCGTGTAAATACCATTTCACAATCGCCAACGCCAACCACAGCTGGTCAGGGAGTTAAAGGTTTTGATGGATTTATAACATATGCCGACAAAATGTCTCCGCTAGGCAATGCAACTGCATTAGATTGTGCAAACTATACTGTAGCTATGTTTTCAGATTTAACAAAACGAGTTACTTTACAAAATTTATACAATGATGGAGGCTTCTCAAATATGGGCGTTAGTCAGGATGTAATGGAATATTTCACAAAAGAATAGTAATTTTTTACATTTTAACTTATTAAACAACACTTATAATTTTTTTATAGGTGTTTTTTTTATAATTTTATAGTCCTAATATTAAATCAAACAAAATATGAAAAAAATTACATTATTATTTTTAATGATGGGAACTTTTGCCTTTGCACAATTTCCGGCTCCCTATTGCGGGCCAATTGCTTTTACAACTGCTGTTGAGCCAATCACTTTAGTTAATTTTGCGGGTATTAATAATGCTTCAAGTAATGTGGTTGCCGGAGCAACTGCTCATGAAGATTTTACGTCGGTTTTAGGAGCTGTAACAGCGGGTAATTCTTATACTGTAACTTTAAAAGGAAATACTGCAGGACCTTACACTAATCGATTTATGGTTTTTGTAGATTGGAATCAAGATGGTGATTTTGCCGATCCAGATGAGTCTTACCAAATAGTACAAACAATCTTTACTTCAACTGGTTTAGATGCTGTACAAGCTACTCAATCACTTTCAATTCCTGCCACAGCTATTGCAGGAACAACAAGAATGAGAGTGAAAAAGATTTTTGCAGAAGTAGATTATACTAACCCTTGTCTTGGTACAGCTTATGGACAAGTTGAAGATTATTCGTTAGTAGTAACTGCATCTTCTGATTGTACAGGTACTCCTGCACCCGGCGATACTGTTTCATCAGTAACATCTGTTTGTGGTAGTATTCCATTCAATTTAAGTTTAGAAAACAACGTTGCTGCCGCAGGAATTACTTTCCAATGGCAAGTATCAACCAACGGAGTTGATTATTCAGATATTGATGGAGCAACTAATGCAACATATACTGCAACTCAAAATGCAGCATCTTACTACCAGTGTGTTGTTACTTGTGGACCTTCAACTTTGAGCGGAACAAGTACTCCTGTTATGGTAGGTATTAATCCTGGCGTAGATTGTTATTGTACTCCTGCTTATACAAATGGTACAGCAGATGGCGACTTGATTTCTAATATTGTTATTCAAGGAACTTCATTGTCAAATAATTCTGGTTCTACCCCAGGAGGAGCTTCTTATACATACTACACAGGTCAACCTAATTATACAGCAGAATTACAGGCTGGAAATTCTTATGATGTTGAAGTAACAGTAGGTACATTTGGAAACCAAAATATTGCTGTTTGGATAGATTATAATGATAATGGTGCATTTGAAGCTTCTGAAAGAGTTGGTTTTACTACAGCAGCTATTGCTGGCGAAGGAACTGCTACTTTTACTATTACACTTGCATGTAATCCTCCACTTGGAACTCATAGAATGAGAGTAAGAGATGTTTTTGCTTCAGCAGGAAACACTATAGATCCTTGTACATTATATGGTTATGGAGAAACTGAAGATTATGATGTTACTGTAACATCAGCTGTAGCTTGTCCACAGCCAAGTAATTTAGCTGTAACTAGTCTAACTTCATCATCAGCTATTTTAGTTTGGACTACCGGTTGTGCTGAAACATCTTGGGATGTTCACGTTACCGAAGCTGGTGGCGGTGCTCCAACAGGTGAACCATCTAATCCAGATGCAGTAAGTCCTTTAGAATTAGATAGTTTAATGCCGGATACAGCGTATGAATTTTATGTAAGAGCTAATTGTGAGGGAGATGGATTTAGTTTGTGGTCTGGACCTTTCGTATTTACAACTTTAAGTATTGCACCTGATTGTGCAACAGTTATTTTCCCAGCAGATGGTGCTGTAGATGTACCGGTTGGAACAGTTCCTTTTTCATGGGAACCAGCTTCAACAGGAGGAGCAGCAACTTCACATGAAATGTTTTATGGCTTAACTCCGGATACAGTTACTACTTCAGTTGGTGTTTTTACAGATACAACCGTGGATATAGATTTATCAGGATATGATACAACTTTTTATTGGATGATTGTACCTATGAATTCAGGAGGAGAAGCTATGGGTTGTGCCATTTGGTCCTTCACAACAGTTGAGGCTCCAGGATATTGTTTAAATGGTACTTTGTTCCCAGATGCATCTTATGGTCCAGAAACTTGTGATGGAACTACAGAAAACATAGTTGTTAACAATGCTTATGCAGGTGAATATTCAAATATTTTAGTTGAAGCAGGTCAAACATATTCATTCAATAGTTCTATTGCTACAGATTTTATTACTATTGGATCAGAAGATGGAACTACACCAATTGCTTACGGAACTACGCCTTTAATTTGGACTTCGGATGTAACGGGTACTGTAAGATTTTATATTCACTTAAATGATAATTGTGAATTAGAAGAAGTTGATCGTATTCGTACAATTATTTGTGGTGAATCTTTGAGTACTGCAACATTTGACAATAACAATTTTAAATTTTATCCAAACCCAGTAAAAGATATATTGACTATTTCTAATGAATCGTCAATTTCTACTGTAAGTATTGTTAATTTGTTAGGGCAACAATTAATCTTCAAATCGATTAACGCAAACGAAAGTCAACTTGATTTATCAACGTTATCTGCTGGAACCTATTTAGTTAAGGTTAAAACAGAAGATAATCTTGAAAAAACAATCAAGATTGTGAAAAATTAACAAAACTATTAATTTTCTAAAAAGACTATTATTCAATTGAATAATAGTCTTTTTTTTATTCGTATTCATAACATTTTTGTGTTAATATTCTTAAAATCGATTTATTGTGAGTGCTTCTGTTTTTTTCTAATTAAGTTTGTTATTATTAAAAAATAGTAACAAAGAATGAAAAAAATTACATTATTATTGACATTATTGCTATCCTTTTGCATTAATGCTCAGATTTCAATCGGTGTAGGAACCAACGAGACGCAAGGAACTCCATTTGATCCTTATTTCGGGTATTCGTACTCGCAAAGTATTTATTTAGCATCAGAAATCAATGCAAACGGAAATATCACAGCTCTTCAGTGGTATTACAGCGGAATTTCTGATTTATCAAACAATCAAGATATCAAAATTTATCTTGGACACACATCTAAAACCGTTTTTACATCAACAACAGATTGGGTAACTCTAGCCGGATTAACTCAGGTTTACGCCGGAGGAATTGTAGTATCTGGACCAGGATGGGTTACGTTAACTTTTGATACACCATTTCCATACAACGGAACAGATAATTTAGTTATCGCTGTTGATGAAAACAGGGATGGATATAATGTTTCAGATGATGATTTTTATAACTCAAGTGTTTCAGGAAACAGAAGTATATTTTATAGAAGTGACTCTATAAATCCGGATCCTGCTGCACCAGTTGAAGGAACTCTACAGGCATTTATCCCAACTTTAAAACTAGAAGGAATTGCTCCTGCTTGCTTAAATCCAACAAATTTATCAGTTTCAAATATTACAACAGAATCAGTTCAAATTCAGTGGGCAGATCCTTCTGAAACGTTAACAGATTTTGAATTTGTTGTTCAAGAAGCCGGAACAGGTGAGCCAACTGGTTCAGGAATTTCTGTAGAAGGTTTATCTACAACTTATAATCAAATATTACCATCAACTGCATATGAACTTTATGTTAGAACAAATTGTGGTGATGATGTTTTTAGTACTTGGGTAGGTCCAGTTACGTTCTTTTCTGCATGTGTTCCGTTTTCAGTTCCTTATTTTGAAGGTTTTGAAACGGGTTATTCCAACGCAACTACTCTATCTGGTTGTTTTTCTCAAGAATCTATTGCCGGGGATGATAGCAATTGGGTAGCCAATAACACTGCAGTAGATTATAACAGAACTCCACGAACAGGAAATTGGAACAGTAATTTGCGTTATGGAAACGAAGATTGGTTATTTATTCCATTGCAATTAGTGGGCGGAACTGCCTATCAATTAGAGTTTTTTGCAAGACAAGATGGTGCAACTCCAGCAAATGCTTCTGTTAAAGTAAGTTATGGAATTTATGATAATGCAGCTGCAATGGTAACGCCTATTGTTTCTGAAACAGGTTTAATAAATGGAGATTATCAACAGTTTATAGGTTTTTTTACTCCTGAAACAGATGGTGTGTATTACGTTGGAATTTATGGAAAAATGAATTTTTCACCTTGGTATATTTCACTAGATGATATTTCTATTGAAGTAGCTCCTGCTTGTCCTGCTCCAACAAGTGTGGCAGCTAATAATGTAACTTCTAATAGTGCAGTTTTAACATGGAACGGCGTTTCGGATAATTACGAATATGTTTTAAACAATTCTGCTACCACTCCAACAGAAGGAACTTTAATTTCTGAAACAACTTATGAGGCCGATTCGTTAGATGGAGAAACTACTTACTACTTTCATATTAGATCAGAATGTGAAAGTGAATGGGTAACTTTATCCTTTACAACACTTCCTAACCCACCAAGTAATAACGAATGTGTAGATGCTACCTCATTAGAAGTAGGTTCCGTTTTTGAAGATAATGTTGTTGCTTCTACAACTGCTGCAGCCACAAATAATTCCTCAAATCCAGTTCCGGATTGTGGAGCACTTAATTTTGCAACCACAGGAAAAGACGTGTGGTTTTCTGTTGTTGTGCCAGATACAGGCTCAGTTATTGTAGAAACGCAATTAAATGATGGTCTAACAGATACAGCAATGGAAGCTTTTTCAGGAGCTTGTAATGATTTAACGTTAATTAGTTGTAATGATGATGTGCAAATAGGCGTACTTAATTCAAGACTTACTTTATCAGATCTTACTCCGGGCGAAACTATCCTTGTTCGAGTTTGGGGTTACAATGGTTCACAAGGAACATTTGAAGTTTCAGCTTATGATGAATCGTTAAGTGCTCCAAGTTTTGATGATGCAAGTTTTGCTTTTTATCCAAACCCAGTAAAAGATGTTTTAAACTTGTCTTATATTTCTAGTATTTCTAGTATATCTGTAATTAACCTTTTAGGGCAAGAAATGATTACTAAAAATATTAATGCTAATCAAAGCGAAGTTGATTTGTCTACATTATCTGCTGGAACTTACTTAATTAAAGTAACAACCGAAGATAATCTTGAAAAAACAATCAAAATTGTGAAGCAATAAATTAGATTTGCAGAATTTTCAAAAGCCATGCACTTCGCATGGCTTTTGTTTTTTTAAAGCCGTATATTTGTTAAAATTTAGAAATGTACTTTTCAATAATCATACCCGTATATAATCGTCCTGATGAAATTGACGAACTTTTAGAAAGTCTTGTTGTTCAGGATTATAATCCTCCATTCGAAATTGTAATAATAGAAGATGGTTCTATAATTGATTGCAAAAATGTAATTGAAAAATATTCAGATAAATTAAATATAAGTTATTTCTTTAAACCAAACTCAGGTCCCGGAGATTCCAGAAATTTTGGAATGAGTAGGGCAAAAGGAAACTATTTTATCATCTTTGATTCCGATTGTATTATTCCTAAAAATTATCTTTCAGAAGTAGATTTGGCTTTAAAAAATAATTTCATCGATTGTTTTGGTGGTCCTGATAAAGCTTTGGATTCATTTTCAGATGTTCAAAAAGCAATCAACTTTACTATGACCTCTTTTTTAACAACTGGCGGAATTCGAGGTGGATCAGAAAAAATTGACAAGTTTCAACCCAGAAGTTTCAACATGGGAATTTCTAAAAGAGCCTTTGAAGCTTCTAACGGATTTGGAAATATTCATCCCGGTGAAGATCCTGATTTATCCATCCGATTATGGAAAATGAATTTTGAAACCAGATTAATATCTTCCGCTTATGTATATCATAAAAGAAGAATCGATTGGAAAAAATTTTATAATCAAGTTTCAAAATTTGGAAAAGCCAGACCAATTCTAAATAGTTGGTATCCTGAATACAGTAAACCAACTTTTTTCTTTCCAACTTTATTCATGATTGGTTTGTTTTTGGCCTTTACGGCTGCCTTGTTTTTAGGGTTTTTCTTTCCATTGATAATGTATGCATTTTATTATCTTCTTTTGTTTTTTACAGCATCCTACTGTAACAAAAGTGTTAAAATTGGGTCTTTATCATTAGTAGCGGCTTTTATTCAGTTTTATGGATATGGCTTAGGGTTTTTAAAATCATTTGTATTAATACAGTTGTTAAACAAAAATCCAAAATTAGAATTTCCGGAATTGTTTTTTAAATCTCTTGCAAATGACTAAAATTATAGGTTTAACTGGCGGCATTGGCAGCGGAAAAACAACCGTAGCTAAAATGTTTAGAGACCAAGGAATTCCCATTTACATTGCCGATGATGAAGCTAAAAAAATAATGGAATCTAACGAAATTATTAAGCAAGTTCAAGAAGCTTTTGGAAAATCTGTTATAGTTGATTCAAAAATAGATCGTGCTAAATTGGCAAATATTGTTTTTCAAAATCCTGAAAAGTTAGAACAACTCAATAAAATAGTTCATCCGGCTGTTCAAAAGCATTTTAAAGATTGGTTAAAAAACCACACTACAAGTTCATTCGTAATTAAAGAAGCTGCTATTTTGTTTGAAACAGGAGGTCATAAACAATGTGATAAAGTAATAACAGTGGTCGCTCCACAATTGTTAAGACTGGAAAGAGTTGTTTTGAGAGATAATTCAGACAAAGAGAGTGTTTTACAACGAATTAACAATCAATGGAGTGATGAAAAGAAGATTTTGTTGAGCGATTTTGTCATTGAAAACGTTGATTTAGAGAAAACTAAAGCACAAGTTCAAGATATTCTTAAAGTATTAAATAAAATTTAAAAAAGACACATGATGTTAATGTTTGGTTAATCTATTAACAATACAAATGTTAAAATCTTAATTTTGTAGAGATGAATAAGGTTTTGTTTAGGGTGCTTGTAGTTTTAATGAGTTTATCGCTCATTGGTATAATTTTTGTACAAGTATATTGGTTCAATTCTTCATTAGAAAATAACCAAGAACAATTTAAATTTCATGTAAAACAAGTTCTGGGAAATGTTTCTGATAATTTAAAAAAACAGGAAATACTGGCTTTTGTTGATAAAATAAATCAATTTAAAGATAGTACAGGTTCCGATAAAGTTGTTGATACAGATTTTTTAGAGTTTGGTTATTATGAACGAAACTCGCAAACAAACGAAACCATAATTTATTCAAATAGTATTAATTCGCAAGATTTTACTATTTCACCCTCGTTCTTTGATAAAAAAAGAGACAGTCTGAAAATAAAAAGTTTTTCATCAAAACGAAAAACTGAAATTTATCACAACGGAATTGATAAATCAAACTTACAAAATTCAACAACTCCGGATTACAAGATGGAAAAATCCGGTAATTTGGAAATCTTAGATAAGTTGTTATATGATTTATCATTCAATGATATTGCCTTAACATATCCTATTCAAAGAAGAATTTCAAAAGAAAAATTACAAGAACTCTTGCAACGTGAACTTAAAGAATATGGTGTAAATACTTCTTTTGAATTTGGAATATATAGTAATGGTTTAGCCACAAAAGTTAGATCAGATAATTTCAAATTTAATAAAAACGATACCTATAGCATTCCTATTTTTACAGATAATGAAGGAATGAGTAAATATCAATTATTAGTAAGTTTTCCAGAAAAAAAGAAATTCATTTTTTCTGATTTAATAGGTATTGCAATGCTTTCATTGGTTTTCACATTAATCATAATTATCGCATATTCCAATGCGTTAAATCAATTATTCAAGCAACGTCAGATTTCTGAAATAAAAACAGATTTCATCAACAATATGACGCATGAATTCAAAACACCAATTGCCACTATTAATTTGGCTTTAGACGCAATAAAAAACCCTAAAGTAATAGAAGATAAAGAAAAAGTACATCGCTATCTTCAAATGATACGGGACGAAAATAAACGAATGCATGCTCAAGTTGAAAATGTATTACGGATTTCAAAACTCGAAAAACGAGAACTTGAAATTAATAAAGAGCCACTCGATGTAAATGATATAATTAACGATGCAATTGACCATGTTAGTTTGATTGTTGAAGATAGAGAAGGAACAATAAATAAACATTTTCAAGCCAGCAGAACAACAGTATTGTTAAACGATGTACATTTTACGAATGTATTTGTTAACATGTTAGACAATGCAGTAAAATATTCGCCGGAAAAACCAATCATTGACATTTATACAGAAAATATAAAAGATTTTCTAATCATAAAAATCAAAGATCACGGAGCCGGAATGAGTAAAGTTGCTCAAAAAAGAATTTTTGAAAAATTCTATCGCGAGCACACCGGAGATATTCACAACGTGAAAGGACACGGATTAGGCCTTGCCTACGTAAAAAGAATAGTAGAAGAACATAACGGACAAATTTCCGTTGAAAGCGAAAAAGGAAAAGGAAGCACATTCAGCATTAAATTGCCACTAATAAATTAAATACCACTAAATATAAATTAACCTATGGAAGCAGAAAACAAAAAGATTCTTTTAGTAGAAGATGATCCAAATTTTGGAGCCATACTAAAAGATTACCTGATGCTAAACGATTTTGAAGTCGTTTTAGCCAAAAACGGAATGGAAGGATTCGAGAAATTCAAAAAAGACACGTATGATTTGTGTATTTTGGATGTCATGATGCCTTACAAAGATGGCTACACCCTAGCCAAAGAAATCCGTGAAAAAAACAAAGATGTGCCTTTAATCTTCTTGACAGCAAAGTCAATGAAAGAAGATGTTTTAAAAGGCTACAAAGTTGGTGCCGATGATTACCTTAATAAACCTTTTGATTCAGAAGTTTTATTGATGAAAATAAAAGCCATCATGCAACGCAAACAGTCTGAAAGTAAAACAGATAACTTAAAATTTGAATTCCAAATCGGAAAATTCCATTTGAATTCTAAATTACGTTTTCTAACATTTTCTAATGATGAGCCAATTAAATTATCTCCAAAAGAAAATGAATTGCTAAAAATGTTAGCCCTTCATGAAAACGACTTAATGCCACGTGAATTGGCGTTAACCAAAATTTGGAGAGACGATAACTATTTCACTTCCAGAAGTATGGACGTGTATATCGCCAAATTAAGAAAATATCTTAAACCGGACGAAGACGTAGAAATCCTCAACATTCATGGCGAAGGTTTCCGTTTAGTAATCAAAAATAAGGTTACTCAATAAAGTAAAAGCTCTCAATTTTGGGAGCTTTTTTTTTGAACCCAATCCAGCTTTCCACTACAAGATTTTGGGCAAAAAAAAAGAATTCTACAAACCAAAAAGAGCTTCCTCTGGTCGCTTTTTTGCTTTAAGAATTCTAGATTTTTTTGCCCAAAATGCTTTCCGTTGCAATCTGGGGTAGGGCTATGTGCTATATTCCAATTTCAAAGCAAAACTGGTTTTTCCATTTTTGGTAACACTCACCAATTCCGGATTTTCTTCTTTAGAAGCCACAATTTCAACTTCATCGTATAAATGTAATTCCCGCAAAAAATTCATATCAAACGCCTGAATCTTATTCTTTAAAATCACTTTCGGATTTATACAATCCAAACACCATTCTAAATATTTTACATTATTGGCGTGATTCACAATATCCAAATCAGAAAGTAAAATCGATTTACTTTTCAAAAATTGATAGTCAACATTCAAATTAATTTTATCAAAAGTTTGAGCAGTTGGTAATTTTTCCGGAAAAAATGTAAAATGTTCAAAAGGTAAAGCTAACGCTTGTGGTTTTCTTAATTCGGTATTCAACACGACCCAAAAAGTGAGAGCACCAACTATTTTTTTATCACCAACATACAATTCCAACGCTCTCACCGAACGAGAATCATGCATTTCAACAATCCACGTTTTCACGGTGACAATGTCTCTCCATTTTGGTAAATCGGTCACTTCCACTCGCATCCGACTCAAAACCCACGCTTGATGAAATTCCTGCATATCACTAAAACTCAAGCCGCCTAACTCGGCATGAAAACCAGCGGTTAACTGCAAAAGATTGCACAATTCCGTGTGTTTCAACTGACCATTTGGATAGCATTGAACGAAATTAATTTCCCATTTTTTAGAAAATTCTGAGGTAAAATTGGGTGAAATTGGCATGAAAATGATTTTAGAAAAATTTTAAACCTAAAGATACTTGAATAGAATTTGATTTACCAAAATAATCTTCAAAATCGGGATGTGTATTAATTTTAAAACGATTCGAAATATAATACAACCCAACAAAACCTCCAAAATGAGGAGAAAATGTATAATCAGAATACAAACCGATTCTAAATTCTGTTCCGTTTTGCGAATCTATCCTGCGGTCTCTTGTTCTCATTCGTAATGTTGAAGAACCTAACCCAATTACGGGACTAAAGTTGAATTTTTCGGTCACATTTACATCATAACTAAGTAATCCATAAGCCGAATAGTAAGTGTTAGTGCTTATTGTTCCAATTAGATTTTCTTTTTCCACTTCATAGGGAATATAATCTCCACCAAATCCTAATCTAAAATTTTTATATTTTGGCAAGAATAAATGTCCGCCAAAACCAACACTTGAAGAGTAAGCATCTGAAAAAGCATTATCACCTTGATGAAAGGGTTTGAGAACATAAATTCTCCCAACTGGTTTTATTTTTAAACGATCTTGAGCCTCAATTGAAAATGAAATGAAAAAGAGTATAAAAATGCTTGCTTTAAAGAATTTTGTAGGTCTCATCTTTAATAAATTAATTGATAGTTTATACTTTCATTTTCAACACTTATCGGAATTGAAAAATATTCAACTGAAGCCGGATTTACACTAAAATCAGTTAATTTGTATGTGAGATTAAAAGTTTGATTTTTTAAAATTGAGATAGGATAGAAGTACCAATTTAAAGGATCATCCTCATATTCGGGATTATAATCTATCACAAGTTCAGGGCGAATAGCATTAATGGCTAAATCGCTTAAAGCAATTTGTGAAGAAGTTTGAATAATTTCTAAATTTAAATTTGTGATTCTATCTTTTTTTGTCAATCCATTTGAAATAGGGGATAGTTTATAATTAGTAAAATCAGATTTTAAAATTCTAACAAACTCTAGTTTTTCATATATTTCTTTAGGATAAATCTCCAAACTAATTAAATCTGAATCCGATTTTGGTGCGGGAAAAGCAGCTAAAATTTTTCCTTCATTATCACTAAAACCTGTAGAAATTGTTTCGGTATCATAACCATTTGTTACAATTACTTTAAATGGAATATTTTTTAATGGAGTTCCGTCATCAATGTCTTTAACAACAGTATCAATAATCAATCTTGTTTCGCCATCGTAATAAATTTCGCAACTATTGAAGGTGAAAATAATAAATAAAAACAGCAATTTTTTCATACAAAATATTTTTATCAAGATGACTTTATTTTAATTTGGTTGCTTTATTTTCTGATTAATTTTTGAAATAATTTCATCTAAATCTGTTTCAAAATCAAACCACATTACATTTTCAGTTCGTTTAAACCATGTTAATTGTCGTTTGGCAAAACGTCGCGTGTTTTTTTTGATTTCTTCAATTGCGAATTCCAAAGTTGTTTTCCCATCAAAATAATCAAATAGTTCACGGTAGCCAACAGTTTGCAATGCATTCAACTGTTTATTTGGAAATAAATTTTTGGCTTCATCCAACAAACCATCGTCAATCATTAAATCAACTCTTTGATTAATTCGATTATACATAATTTCTCTATCGGCTTCCAAACCAATTATAATCGGAACAAAATTTCGTTTGTTTTTTTTCTGATTCAAAAATGAAGAATAGGGTTTACCGCTTCCTAAACAAACTTCCACAAAACGCATCATTCGTTGCGGATTTTGTAATGTTTGCGGGTTTTCGATGCTTATTTTTTCAAAATAAATTGGATCTAATTCTTTCAATTTTTTCTGTAAATAATCCAATCCGTTTAAATCAAATTCTGTTTTAATCTGTTCTCTGATTGTTGAATCAATATCCGGAAAATCATCAAAACCTTTCAAAATCGCATCTACATACAAACCTGATCCACCAACCATAATTTGAATGTTATTTTTTTGAAACAATTCATCTAATTTTAAAATGGCATCTCGTTCAAAATCGCCAACCGAATAATTTTCAAAAATCGATTTATTTTGAATAAAATGATGTGGAGATGCTTTCAATTCATCATCTGTTGGAACAGCGGTACCAATTTTCATTTCTTTATAAAACTGACGACTATCACACGAAATAATTTCGCAACCAAAATGTTGAGCTAAAGCAATACTTAAAGCGGTTTTGCCAATAGCGGTTGGACCAATAATCGTTATAAGAAAATTTGAATTTGTCAAGGTCAATTATTTACGAATGTTCGTCTAATTCATTTCCGCAGTTGTAGCAAAATTTTGAATTTTCCGGATGATCATCTTTTCCACAACTCATACAATGATGACGTTTTGCTTCCAAACCGCGTTTGTATTCTGATTTTGCAATTTCAGCAGTTACAATTCCGGTTGGAACTGCAATTATTCCGTAACCCATTATCATTACTAGTGATGCAATAAATTGACCTAACGGAGTAACAGGTGTAATATCACCAAAACCAACCGTGGTTAAGGTTACAATACACCAATAAATACTAATTGGAATACTAGTAAAACCGGAGTCCTTTCCTTCCACCACATACATTAAAGAACCAATCAGAATACAGCTAATCAAAATAAAATACATAAAAGCAACAATTTTTCCTCTGCTGGCTATCAGTGATTTTCGTAATTGTTGCGACTGTCCGGAAAAATGAGGGTGATTTAAAATTTTGAATAAGCGAAGTAATCGTAATGCTCTGATAATGACAAATAAATGAGAACTAGCAAAGAAGTAAGACAAATACATCGGAAGAATAGCAATCAAATCTATGATTCCGTAAAAACTCAGAATATAACGTCTGGGTTTATCAATACAAATTATCCGAAGAATGTATTCGATACTGAAAAAAACGGTGATAATCCATTCTAATAAAACTAATTGATTGTGGTATTTGATGTCAAAACCCTCAACGGTTTCTAACATAACAAGCACAACACTGAGCAGAATTAAACCTAAAAGAATAAGGTCAAAAAGTCTACCAGCTACTGTGTTTGTACCATAAATGATGATATGGGTTTTCTGTCTGAAAATTTCATATTGTGATTTAGTTTCTCTCATAACGACAACATATTATTCAAAGATAAAGAAATTAAAACGTAACAATCTTCATCACTTTGTGATTTCTCAAGTAACCTTGAATAATGTTTTTAGTATCTCGATTGTTTTGCATTGGTATAATGATGTTTCGAAGTACTTCAATATTTGTAATTTGATAATTTAAATCATAAAAACAATAGCCTTTATAAATTCCGTTTTCAATTAAAATTGCTGAACGTTCTTCCAAGCTTCTGCCTCGATCGATAACGACCATATTTTCATTGTCAAATTGGCTGGCTTCAATAAATTCTTCGACTCTGGAATTGTATTCTTCCGGTGAAATTTCTCCAATGCAAGCTCCGTCACATTCTTTTATTTTATATTGAAAACAAGCATTTTTGGTTTCATATAAGCCATTAATTTTTTGACACAAGTTGTATTTTTCAGTAATTTTAAACAAGGCCGTTTTTCCTTCTTGAATGGATGCAAAGGAGGTTATTTCTTTTTTACGTAAATCGGTTTTTTGAAGCGAAAGTCTCAAATAGCCATTTTCATCTTTACTTGAATACAAAGCCCATTGAAAAATGGTTTTTCTTTGTGCTCTATTGTAAATTGGTTTATTTATTTTGATTTCTTCGCTTTCTTTTAAAAGTGCAATTAAATCACTACCTGTTTCTTCATAAGTAACCGTATAAACTTCAAATTGAATTTTTTTACATTTGCTGCTTGTTCCCGTAAAGTGCTGGTTTACACGTTTTTTTATGTTTTTACTTTTTCCAATATAAATCAAATCGCCTTTTTCGTTATGGATGTAATAGATTCCCGTTTTGGAAGGAAGACTTTCAACTATATCTAATAATTTTGGAGACATCCCGGATTTAATTTCCGTTTTTACCAAACTTTTCAAGATTTCTTTTTCAACATCTTGAGCTAACAGCATTTTGAATAATTTTACAGTTGCCATTGCATCTCCACTTGCCCGATGTCTGTCGGCCATTGGAATTCCGAGTGCTCGAACCAATTTTCCTAAACTATACGATGGATGTCCGGGTAATAATTTTTTGGATAATTCAACGGTACAAAGCGTTTGTTTTTGAAATTTAAAACCTAATCGTCTGAATTCGGTTTGTAAAATTCTATAATCAAACGAAGCATTATGAGCCACCACAATGCAACCTTCGGTTATTTCAATAATGCGTTTGGCTACTTCATAAAACTTGGGAGCCGAACGAAGCATGGCATTATTAATACCGGTTAATTTTACCACAAATGGCTGAATCGGAATTTCCGGATTTACTAAACTAATGAATTGATCCACAACCTCGTGACCATCAAATTTATAGATGGCGATTTCGGTGATTCCTTCTTCGTTAAATTGACCTCCGGTGGTTTCTATGTCTAGGATTGCGTACAAATCAGTTGTCGGTTATCGGTTATCTGTTTTATGGAATTGGTACATTTTTAAATTGGCACATTAGCGAACGCCAAAGATACTACTTCCAATTCGAACCATGTTACTTCCGCATTCGATAGCGAGTTGATAATCGCCGCTCATTCCCATGGATAAAGTGGTCAGTTGGCAGTTGTCAGTTGTCAGTGGTTTGTGCTGATCAAAAATGCTTTTCAAATGTAAAAATTCACGTTTAATTTGCTCTTGATTTTCGGTAAAAGTAGCCATTCCCATCAAACCAACAATGCAAATATTTTCAAAGGTTTTAAATTCTTCCGAAGTCAGTAACTCAGATAATTCTTTTTCATCTAAACCAAATTTTGTATCTTCTTTTGCAATGTGAATTTGCAATAAACAATCCACTTTTTTTCGCCATTTTACAGCCAAACGATTAATTTCTTTTAATAATTTCAAACTATCCACACCATGAATTAAACTTACATACGGAATCATATATTTCACCTTATTCGACTGAACGTGACCAATCATGTGCCACTGAATGTCTTTGGGCATTTGTTCCCACTTTTCAGTCATTTCCTGAATTTTGTTTTCGCCAAAAATGCGTTGCCCGGCGTTGTAAGCTTCCATCAAATCAGCAACCGGTTTCGTTTTGGAAACGGCAACTAAGGTTACGTGAGGTGGAAGGGAGGATTTTATGTTTTGTAAATTGTTTTTTATTGACATTTTTTAATTTTTATCAGAACACAGATTTAAGAAATTTTCAAAATTTTCAAAATTTCTTAAATCTGTGTTCTTAAATGTTTATTTAAATTATAATTCATATACAATCAACCCACTTCTAAATTTAGGTTCAATATACGTGCTTTTTGGTGGCATTATTAAATCGTTGTCAGCCAAGGCTTTAATTTCAGAAATATCAGAAGGATAAAGCATAAAACCAACTTCAAATTCACCTTCGTCAATTAATTCCTTAATGGTTAAAATAGATTGCTTTCCGGGAATGTATTCAATTCTTTCGTCATTTCGTAAATCATCAATTCCGAGTAATGGCTGTAATACTTTATCATACAAAATTTGAGCATCTAAATTTGATAAAATTGAATTTTTATTTTTGTTATTGATTTTGTAAAATAAAGCATAAAACTTTCCATCCAAATACATGCCAAATTCAAACTTACTTTGTGGTTTCCACAACTCTTGTTCTTTGTTTTTGATGATAAAATGATCTTCTAATTTAGCCAAAAAATCAGCTACTTCAAAACCATTCAAATCGCGAATAATTCGATTGAATTCATAAATTTTTACTTCGCTTTCAGCAATGAGAAAACTCATGAAATAGTTCAAGTTTTCATTTCCTGCGGCTTCAAATTCATCATGCAACAATTCTGCTGATGCTGAACGGTGATGACCATCTGCAATATATAATTCAGGAATTTGTTCAAATTGTTGTTGCACCCATGAAATTTCTTCGTTTGAGTCAATTTTCCACAACGTATGTTTTTCTTTATTAGTAGTTGAAAAACGATAATGTGGTTGTTCTTTTTTCTTGTCTGATATCCAATTATTTATAGTGACATTATCCGAATAAGTAATTAAAACCGGTTCTGTATTAAAACCCGTTTGATGCAAATAATCTTTAAACAATTCTACTCGATACTGCAGCGTATCTTCGTGTTTTTTGATGATATTATTTTTATAATCTTCAATCGAAGTTCCGCCAACAATTCCGGTAAACGAATTGGTTTTGGTTTGAATTTCATAAACAAAGAAAACCGGTTTATCTTCCTCCACAAAAATTTTATCGTCTTTAAAATCTTGGTATTTGTGAGCAACACCTTTAAAACGCTTATCTAACGTAATTTTCTGCGAATGCACATAGGCGGGGTGAATCACATGCAAAAACGAATATGGATTAAAACTCAACCAAGCCGCTAGCTCAGCCGAACTGTAATCGTCATAATTTCTACATGTAACCAAGGCGACTTTATCTGCAGTGGGACGAACGGCTTTGAAAGGGATTATTTTGCTCATTTCTGTTGTCAGTTATCAGTTTTCGGTTTTCGGTTAACTGACAACCGACAACCGATAACATTTAAATAAATTGCTTCGAAACTTTCTCCGCCTTCTTACTCTCCGAATAATCATAAAATCCTTCTCCTGATTTTACCCCTAATTTTCCGGCCATCACCATATTCACTAAAAGCGGACAAGGAGCATATTTTGGATTTTTGAAACCGTCATACATCACATTCAAGATGGAAAGACAAACATCTAAACCAATAAAATCAGCTAGTTGTAACGGTCCCATCGGATGAGCCATTCCGAGTTTCATTACCGTATCAATTTCTTGAACTCCGGCAACACCGTTATATAATGTCTCGATGGATTCATTAATCATAGGCATTAAAATTCGGTTTGCCACAAAACCTGGATAGTCGTTCACTTCCGTTGGTGTTTTGCCTAATTTTACCGATAAATCCATGATGATTTTGGTCACTTCATCCGAAGTGTTGTAACCCCGAATGATTTCAACCAATTTCATTATCGGCACCGGATTCATAAAATGCATACCAATTACTCGTTCCGGATGAACTACTTGAGCGGCAATTTGTGTGATGGAAATCGAGGAAGTATTCGTTGCCAAAATCACATTATGATCACAAATATCGCTTAATTGCTTAAAGATATTCATTTTTAAACCTACATTTTCAGTAGCGGCTTCCACCACTAAATCTGTTCCAACCACACCGTCTTTGATGTCGGTGTACGTGATAATATTTGAAATTGTTTTGTGTTTATCATCTTCCGAAATAGTTCCTTTTGTCACCATTCTATCTAAGTTGGAAGCAATAGTTGCCATTCCTTTTTCCAACGATTTTTCGGAAACATCAATTAATTTTACGGTAAATCCGCTTTGAGCAAACGTGTGGGCAATTCCGTTACCCATTGTTCCTGCTCCGATTACTGCGATTGTTTTCATTATGTATTTTTAGTTTGTTTTTGTTTCAAGTTTCAAGTTTCAGGTTTAGCAATAACGTCAAACCTGAAACCTTAAACAAATTATTTTTTCTGCATCGAATCGATAATCATATATGCCACTCTTAACGCCTCTGTTCCATCTTCCAACGTCACCACTGGAGTTGTGTTATTGTTGATAGCGTCCGCAAAAGTTTCCAATTCATCCAAAATGGCATTGTTTAACGAAACTTCAGGATTATCAAAATAAATTTGTTTTTTAACTCCTTCCGCATTCTGTAAAATCATATCAAAATCACCGGGAACTTCAGGTGCGTCTTTCATTTTTACCACTTCACACACTTTGTCTAAATAATCAACAGAGATGTAAGCATCTTTTTGAAAAAAGCGAGATTTTCGCATATTTTTCATCGAAATTCTACTCGAAGTGATATTGGCAACACAACCATTTTCAAACTCAATTCTCGCATTCGCAATGTCCGGAGATTGACTCAAAACCGAAACTCCACTGGCATAAACGGCTTTTACTTTCGATTTTACAACACTCAAAATTGCATCAATATCATGAATCATTAAATCCAAAACCACAGGAACATCTGTTCCTCTCGGATTAAATTCAGCCAATCGATGTGTTTCAATAAACATTGGGTTGTCAATTTGATTTTTCACCGCAATAAAAGCCGGATTAAATCGTTCTACGTGACCCACTTGACCTTTAACATTATATTCTTTTGCTAAAGCTATAATTTCCTCCGCTTCTGCCACAGTCGTAGAAATTGGTTTTTCAATAAAAACGTGTTTGCCCGATTTAATCGAAACTTTAGCACATTTATAGTGCGAAAGAGTAGGAGTTACAATGTCAATTACATCAACAGCGTGAATTAATTTCGCAATCGTATCAAACTGTTTATAGCCAAATTCGGCCGCAATTTTTGCTCCGTTTTCTTGATTTTCATCATAAAAGCCAACTAATTCGTATTTTGAGGATTGATTGAGTAATCGCAAGTGTATTTTTCCAAGGTGACCGGCACCCAAAACGCCAACTTTAAGCATAAAAGTAAATTTCATCAAAAATAGTAATTATGGAAGAATTGACAAGGAAGAATGGTTTAAAATATTGACAGGAAGATAGAAGATGGAAGATGAAAGTTTTATTTTGTGCCTTATCCCGCTTTCCACTTCAAGATTTTTTGTCAGCTTGGCATTTTCTAAGACCAAAAATGAGCTCCCAAGGTCGCTATTTTTTATCAAGAAAATGTCCAAGCTGACAAAAAATGCTTTCCGTTGCAATCGGGGGCAGGGGAGTATTCAGTATTCAGTCTCAGTATTCAGTATTCAGTATTCAGTATTCAGTCTCAGTATTTAGTATTCAGTATTCAGTATTCAGTTTTCAGTCTCAGTATTTAGTATTCAGTATTCAGTATTCAGTTTTCAGTCTCAGTATTCAATCCATATTCCCAACTCCCAACTCCCAACTCTCAACTCCCAACTCCCAACTCCCAACTCCCAACTCCCAACTCCCAACTCCCAACTCCCAACTCCCAACTTCCATCTTCCAACATTTGCAAGTTCATTATTTAAAGTTTATTTTTACCAAACTAACCCGAACCCCAAGTGAGAGATACCGAAAAACATCAAGGACTTAGAAATCAATTAGTTAAACTTTTAAGCGAAAAAGGAATTACAGACAAAAATGTGTTGGAAGCCATCAAAAAAATTCCAAGACATTTGTTTTTAGATTCCGGTTTTGAGCAATATGCTTATCAAGATAAGGCGTTCCCCATTGGAGCCGGACAAACGATTTCGCAACCTTATACTGTTGCTTTTCAATCGCAATTATTGGAAGTAAAAAAAGAGGATAAAGTCCTTGAAATCGGAACAGGTTCCGGTTACCAAACTGCCGTTTTGTGCACCATGGGAGCCAAAGTTTATTCCGTAGAACGCCAAAACGAATTGTTTAAAACCACTTCATTATTATTACCAAAATTAAATATCAGGCCAAAACTTTTAACCTTTGGCGATGGTTACAAAGGGCTGCCCAATTATGCTCCGTTTGACAGTATAATTGTGACGGCCGGAGCACCAATCATTCCAAAACCATTAATGGCTCAATTAAAAATAGGAGGAAGGTTAGTGATTCCACTTGGCGAAAAAGAGCAAATTATGACGTTATTGATTCGTAAAAACGAAACTCAATTTGAAAAACATGAATTTGGCGAGTTTCGATTTGTTCCTTTGTTGGAGGATAAGAATTAGATATTTTTTCCTATTTTTATGGAAAAATCAATCCAATGATAAGAAAATTACTCTTTTTACTTGTTCCATTTTTTCTAAATGCTCAAGGATATACAAGTTATTTTACCGGAAACACAACCAATATAACCACAACACCGGAATTTGGCGTATGTTTAATGGGTGGTGCAACCGAGCATGATAACGCGATGAAATGGCTGTTGCAAAAAGCAAATGGGGGAGATGTTGTGGTTTTAAGAAGCTCTGGTAGTAACGGTTACAATAATTATTTGTATTCAGGATTAGGAGTTACTGTTAATTCTGTAGAAACACTTGTTATTACGTCAGTTGTCGGAGCTACAAATCCATACGTTTTAGATAAGGTTGCCAATGCCGAAATGATCTGGTTTGCCGGTGGCGACCAATGGAATTATGTTTCGTTCTTCAAAGACAATGCATTGGAAGATTTACTCAATCAACATATCAATGTAAAAAACGCACCAATTGGCGGAACAAGTGCCGGAATGGCAATTTTGAGCGGAAAATATTTCAATGCTCAGAATGGTTCAGTTACTTCTTCGCAAGCGATGAATAATCCGTATCATCCCAATGTGACGTTGGGTTATGATGATTTTCTTTCCGTTCCGTTTTTAGATGATGTGATTACCGATACACATTACGACAATCCCGACAGAAGAGGAAGACAAAGCACCTTTATTGCCCGATTTAAAAATGATTTTAATTTTGAAGTAAAAGGAGTAGCCGCCAACGAATATGTTGCCATTTGCATTGATGAAAGCGGAAAAGCAAGAGTTTTTGGAGAATATCCCGATTATGAGGAATATGCTTATTTTGTGCAAGCCAATTGTAGTAACCCAAATGATATCGAAACCATTCAGTCTGGCGTTCCTTTAACTTGGAATTATAACGGACAAGCCTTACAGGTCTATAAAGTTCCCGGAACAATGACCGGAGATCACTTTTTTGATTTAAGCGATTGGGAAGCTGGTACCATTTCCGGTGGAACTTGGGAACATTGGTCTGTAAACAACGGCGTTTTCGCTTCAGTTGCCGGAACTCCAATTGATTGTTCTTTAACATTAAATGATTTTTCTGAAACTGTTTTTCAAGTTTTTCCCAATCCGTTTTCAACAAATTTTTCTGTAAAAGGAATTTCTTCTGCTAAAATTTCTCTTTTTGATGTACAAGGCAGATTAGTAATTCAGAAACAAATTTTTTCTGGAGAAAAGGTTGATACAACTCAAATTAAACCAGGTGTTTATGTTATTCAAATTGAAGAAGAAAATCAAGTAAAAACTAAAAAATTAATAAAAAATTAGAAACTTTAAACCCGCCATAGCGGGTTTTTTATTGACCAATAATACTTAAATATCGCTCTAAACATTCCTTTTCATTTTGAGCAATAAAGAGCAAAAATTCTTCTTTATTGCTTTTGGTTTGAGCAGTTTCTAATGCATTGTAGTACTTCATCCGATTGTCATAATCACCTTTAATATTGGCAATTACATAACCGTGCTGCAATAAAATTAGATTCATAACCAAACGCGAAGTTCTGCCGTTTCCATCAATAAATGGATGAATAGTGACCATTCTTTCGTGCATTTCTGCAGCCAAAACCACCGGATGCAATTTCTTTTTCTCATTTTCATACCACAAAAAATAGTCTTCCATTTCTTTGGCAACCAAATAGGGTTGAGGCGGCATGTGAGCACTTCCTTTAATCATGACTTGAACTCTGCGATATTTTCCGGCATCTTCGGGAATTATCCCTCGAAGAATCAGATTATGTATCGACAACAATTCTCGCTCATTAAAACCAAAACCTCTTTCTATCAATTGCTTGATATAGCCAATTGCTTCTTGATGGTTAATGGCCTCCAAATGCTCTCGCATACTTTTTCCGGAAACGGTTAAACCTTCATTGATAACCAAATCGGTTTCTTGCAAGGTGAGTGTGTTTCCTTCTATACGATTGCTTTCAAACGTATATTCCAATTCTAGGGCTTGACCAATTTTAAAACTATCAAAAGCTCTTTTTTGATCTAAAATTTTCTTAAGCGAATCAATTTCATTCAAAATTTCCATCAAAGAATTTGATAATTCTCGCCTCTTTGGAGTTATTTCATACTTCATTTCACTTTCCGCTACCTTCATCGCTTTGATGCCAAAATTAGTGTCATCGCCAATTTCGTAGAGAATTTTTTCTTTCAACCAAGCCACCATCAATGTTTCATAATCAATCTCCAAAAGCGAAGCCAATTTAGCCACTTGCTCTCGGGTGGGTTTTCGGTTTCCACTTTCAAACTTACTCACCAATGCCTGATCTATCCCTAAAAGTTGTGCTACTTCACGGGTTTTGAGGTTCTTTTTTTCTCGGGCTGTTCTGAGTAAATCTTTCACACTGCAAATAATGTCATGACAAATTTAGTCATTTTTATCGAATCACAATTTTTTTCAAAACTTATTGGCGTTCTCTCCGCAAGCTCCGGTCGGGCTTTTCGCTGCAATCCCTAACGCGGGTGAGGAGTAGTTTTCAGTTTTCAGTCGCAGTTTTCAGTCTCAACTTCCACAATCATGTCATCCTGACGCAGGAAAGATCTCATCATTTTAGTTTTTAGTCGCTCACTCTTGCTATCGAAATCAGTAGAAGTAGCAGTTTTTTAAATTTTGTTTCTAAAAAAAGAGAAATCATATAAACTAGAAATTACTAAAGTTGCTAAGAAATTAAAAGCTTTTCTTCACCCGATCAATATCGCGTTTAGTGTCGCGGTCTTTAATGGTTTCGCGTTTGTCGTAGTTTTTCTTTCCGCGACAAAGTGCAATTTCCATCTTGGCATATCCTTTTTCGTTGATGTAAAGTCGCAATGGAACAATGGTTAAACCTTTGTTTTGCATACTTTTTTCTAAGCTTTTCAACTCTTTTTTGTTCAACAAAAGTTTGCGTTCGCTTTTGGCTTTGTGGTTGTAGTGTGTGCCATACAAATATTCTTCCACTTGTGAGTTGATTACAAATAGTTCACCATTATGAAATTCACAAAAACTTTCAGTTATCGAAGCTTTTCCCAATCGAATCGATTTGATTTCAGTACCGGTTAAAACAATTCCGGCATCATATCGTTCCAAAATTTCATAGTCAAATTTGGCTCTTTTATTTAGTATGTTAATCATTTTCTGCATAGGAATGCAAATGTATGAACAAAATTATTGAAATCTTACATTTTATTACTTCAGAAATATTTTATGATAAATGATTTTTATCAGTATTTGAATTTTATGTTAAAATTATTTTTGAATTGTAATTTTAACAAACAAAAAAATGAAAAAAATAGTTTTTGCATTATTAGCATCGTCATTATTATTGACAAACGTTACTCAGGCTCAAGAAGAAAAAAGTAGCGATTTTAAAAAATGGCAAGTTCGTTTAAGAGGTATCGGAGTTATGCCAAATGAAAGTGCCAATATTGGAATTATTGGTGGAGATGTATCCATATCTAATGCTATTGTTCCTGAATTAGATTTTACTTATTTCTTTACAGAAAATTTTGCAGCAGAATTAATTTTAGGAACAACAAAACATGATGTTCACACAGTTGGCTCAGATATTTCAGCTATTGGTGGACCAACAAGTTTTGATGTAGATTTAGGTAGTGTAATGCTTTTGCCTCCTACTTTAACTGCTCAGTATCACTTTTTTCCATTAAAAGAGAAAAAATTTAAACCGTATGTGGGAGCTGGTATAAATTATACTTTGTTTTATAATGTAAAAGAGGGTGATGTTGTCAAAGATATTGAATATGATAATGCAATTGGTTTTGCGGCTCAAATTGGTTTTGACGTCATGTTTGACGATACATTTTTTGTAAACTTTGACGTGAAAAGATTATTTCTAAAAACAGATGTAACCGTGGATGCTACAAATTTAGCAGCGGGACTTGTTATTCCTGCAGAAGTAGAAATTAATCCTTGGATTGTTGGTTTAGGATTCGGTATGAAGTTCTAACAAAGATAATTGGTTTATTACTAGTTTTAAAAGTGAATTAGGTTGGTGTGAAAGCATCAACCTTTTTTATTAACTATTTATTAACTTTTTAATTTTTGAATAATTTTATTGTTATATTCGTCATACTCAAGCTAAAAAAATAGTATTATGACAAAAAAATTATTCAGAATTTCAGTTTTGGCATTGTTGGTTTTTGCCTCTTGTTCAAAAGAAGAAGATTTTAAAGAAGAATTAATCACCATCGAAAATCAGCAAGAACCGTTAACAGCCCGTCAGATTAATGACAAAATCAACTCATTTAATCAAAACGGTAAAAAGTTTTATTGGAAAGAAGTAAGTACGCACATGTTGTGGAGTGCTGTGTTAAAAGGGAACAATTTAGTTACTATTGGATTTGGAAGAAATGCAGACGATTTTGATCGTTCTCAATCTACTTCTGCTTCTCAAATGCAAACGGAAATTTTAAATTTGATAAAACGGTATGAAACAGAACAAACAGATGATATAGTTATTAATGAAGATACTTTTTTAAATTTAATTGATGTAAAAATAACCAAGCAAGAAACCTTAGAAGCTCTTCGCAGAAATCGCTACGTTCGCTATGTTGAACCAGCAGATTATCGCTATTTTACCTACGAAGCTCCTCAAAGTGAAGAAGGTTATCAAACCATGTCTAGCTCAGGTTGTGGTTATAGTTCTTCTACAATTAGCACCGCTGATTTTACCACCGTTTCACCAAATGCAAGAGTTCCTTGGGCTTTTTATAAACACAATATTCCGGCTGCATGGGGTTTAACATCAGGAAGTGGTGTAACTATTGGTGTGGTTGATACCGGTTTATCTCCGCAACAATCCTTAATGAATGGAAGTTTCAACACAGGACAATCATCTGGTCGTTTTGTTCAAAAATATGGAACCTATGTTGATTCTATTTGGCCGTGGTCAACTTCAACAGATGGAGTAAATGATTTATGTAGTCATGGAACAAGTATGGCTTCCGTAGCAACCGCTCCAAGAAATAATGCAGGTTTGCCTGTTGGAGTTGCGTATAATGCTAATTTAGTTTCGTATCGTGCTTCTTCCGATGTGGTTTTAAATGGTTATCATGAGCAAAATGGTGTGAAAAATGCGTTTACAGCCTTAGGAAATCGGTCGGATGTAAAAATTATCTCGATGTCTATGGGACACATTTTCTCTGTTGGAAAAATAGAAGACGGTGTTCGCTATGCTAACAACAGAGGCAAATTAATCTTTTGTGCTGGCGGAACATCCACTTCGTTTACCAATTTTGTAGGCGTAATTTTCCCTGCGTGGATGCCTGAAACGGTAGCTGTTACCGGAATAAAAGAAGCGTCGACTTATCAAAAATGTGATGTGTGCCACAGTGGTGCTGAAATAGATTTCACTATCATGATGGAACGTGCCGTTACCGGAAATAAAGTACCAGTTTTGAGTTATTATAACAACCAAGCGGATTATGTGGGCGGTTCTTCGGTAGCCACAGCAACAACGGCCGGAATAGCCGCGTTAGTTTGGGCAAAAAATCCAACGTGGACAAAAGCACAAGTGCTAACAAAGATGAAACAATCGTCACAATTTTACCCAACAAAAAATTCGCAATTTGGTCACGGAATTATCAATGCGTTGACTGCAGTGCAATAAAAAATAAAAATAGCCACGAATTATACTAATTTACATGAATTGATTTGTGTAAATTAGTGTAATTCGTGGCTAAATTACTTTAGAAATTGGTGTCTTTAATTATGATTAGTGAGTTTGTGCTCAATTTTATCACCGTTTATGGTAATTGTATACAGATTTCCAAATTCATTTTCATTAATTTGGGGATAAACTTCTTTGCCTAAAAAAGCATTGATTTGTTGAGGGATGGTGTTACTGTGTCCCACAACCAAAATGGTTTTTCCTGAATGTTTAGCTATAATTTCTTGAATTGAAAACTTAGCATGATCATAAAAAATCATATCTTTTTGTTTGGAAGTAGCAATCGTGCTAGCAGTCATTTGTGTTCTTTTGGTTAAAGTTGTGTAAAATACATCAATTGGTGTTTTCTCGAAAAGTTTTGTCCAACGAACGGATCTTTTAATTCCATCTTCTGAAAGTTCAGGATTTGGTGAACTGTCTGCTTTTTCGGCATGACGGATGAAGTAGATGGTGGTGGTTTTGGATTGGGCTATAGTTTGTTGAAATACAAGTAGTAGTAATAGGGAAACAATGATTTTCATGATTTTACTTTTTATAAAAGTATAAATTTAAAATTTCTAGGCTATAATTTTTGTGATATAATTTTCAAACTCTTACTTTTGCCATCATTTTTCGGGATGTAGAGCAGCCTGGTAGCTTACTAGCATGGGGTGCTAGGGGTCGCTGGTTCGAATCCAGTCATCCCGACAGTAAAATCTCTTGAGCTTTGCTCAAGGGATTTTTTTATGTCTAAAATTTTTCCAAGCTCGCTTGAGAAAATTTTAGACATAAAAAAATCCCAAAACTTTTGCAAAAAGTTTTTAGGATTTTACTAGCATCATACCCCTCTTCTGGATCATGAAATAATCCAGTCATTTTTTGTCCTTGGCTTTCTACTTTTGCAAAATGCATAAAACAAATAGAGTTTTAATAGTTACTCCAAAGTCGGGAGAATTCGGAGAGTGTTGGGAATTCGGAGAGGTAGTTATTTTATTAAATTTATTATTTGCTTTTTGAAAGCAGAACTTTTTTCTTAGTAAAATTATATATGTAATTGCTGATTGCAAAAAAAGTAAAGAGTAGGGCAGTCACAGCGAAAAATTCGACAAATCGCATTACTATGCTTGGTTCTTTTGGGTCGCTGTCTGCTAAAAAACCGAAAATTGTAATTCCGATTGATAATAATAGAATGTTTAAAACTTTTTTGTTCATTTGATTTATATTAATGATTGTTTACTTTTTAAACGTAGCTCCTTTTTTTTTATTGTTTTTTCGTGTGCTTATGGTTTATTAATTTAATTCCTCTAAAGTCGTGAGACTTCATCAAAAAGCGGTCGTTTTTTTCTTCGCTATCAATATTGTATGAATGTCAATGTCGTTTTTGTTTTTTTGATATTCCACTTTAAAAATTTTAAAGTCGGCAAAATTATTTTCTAGTAGTTGTGTAGTGAGGTCGTTTAAATTGTAAAAGTAGAAATAGCTTCTGTCCCCATTACCTCCAATTTGAAAGTCGGATTTACTTGGGTCGCCTTCTACAAAACTTATATAAAGAAGCCCATCTTCATTGAGCAAATTGTAACAGTCTGTTATAAATTTTTGACTGTCGGTATGCGACAAATAGGGCAAACAAAATCCACAAATTATTCCGTCATATTGTGTTTTGATTTCGTCAAGATTTCTGCTATCCATTATGGCGAAACTTGCTGTTGGATTATTCTTTTGGGCAAGTTCAATCATATTTGGTGCAATGTCGATTCCGAAAATGTCAAAGTCCGGTCGTTTTGATAAAAGATACTTGGTTATATTTCCGGGACCACAACCAATTTTTACTAGTTTCGCATTTTTCTTGGTAACTGAATTACAAACAAAATCATACGTTTCATTATACAAGTCCAAATTCATAAAATGGTCTTGATATAATGAAGCAATTTTGTTCCAGGTTTCAAATGTTTCTTTATATCTGTCCATTTTTGTTGTTTTATGGAATGTATTTAACTTGTTTATACAGCTACTTTATAGGTTTTAATAACTCCGAAGTCGGGAGACTTCGGAGAGCGGTATTTTACTAACGTCAAACCCTCTTTTGGATTATAACGTTCCGCGGCTTCACGAAGTGGCGAACTTCGTAACCGATTATTTTCCGTTAAAGATAAAATTTCTTGCGAAAAATAAACGTGAATTTACCACAAATTTCGCCATTTTGTGAAACCTGTGTGCTTGTTGCACAACTCCTCAAATATACCAAAAAAATCTTGCAAAAAAGATTCACGTTTTGTAATTTTAGTCATGCAAGGAAAAAAAGAACTCACCCCAAAAATGCTCTACCAAGTTCATTTACAGGACTTGATTCCGGAGCATAATTATTACCGAATATTGGATAAAGCCATTGACTTTCGGTTTTTATACAAAGCTACACAAGACTATTATGGAGACGAAGGACAAGAGAGCATTGACCCAGTTGTATTCTTCAAAATTTGTTTGGTTGGCTATTTAAACAACATCAATTCCGATCGAAAACTTATTGAATATTGTTCTAATTGTTTAGACGTTCGGTTGTTTATTCGGTATGATATTGATGAGGCGTTGCCTTGGCACAGCACCATAAGTCGAACACGTCAATTGTATGGAGAAGAAGTCTTTATGGAACTCTTCAAGAAAGTGCTTTCGCTTTGTGTAGAAAAAGGAATGGTTCGTGGTAAACGCCAAGCGGTAGACAGTGCTTTTATCAAAGCCAATGCCTCGATGGATAGCTTAGTAGAAAAAGAAGTCTTAGCCGATGTTGATTATTACGCCCACGAACTCAATGAGAATAGCGAATACAAAGTAAGCCACACCCGAAAAAAGCTTGTTGACCAGCACCACGATTGGAAAACAGAAGCCTATAAAGGCATGCCCAAAGGAAGCACCCAAGGCGATAGAAAAGA
>NZ_JBYFCC010000002.1:0-232440 GCF_057652995.1 Flavobacterium sp. T50_26 | reverse complement strand
ACTGCAATTTGTGGGAGAGTATGTCGCCGCCTTCTTTTAGAAACCCTTCATCTAACGATGAGGGGTTTTTTGTTTTTAGTTTTTCCATTAGAAGTTTACGGGTTGCGAGTTGAAGAGCTCTTATGGAAATATTCTCTCACATAAAGCTGGGAAAACACAAAAAAGATTGCTTCGCCAGTTCGCTATGGCTCGTGTCCTTCGGAATGAGAAGATTGAAGGTTACTGAGACTATTTACTGGGACTTTTGTCGGATATATTTGTTTAAAATGCTTTGATGCACTGAGGTGCGTGAGGGATAGTAGCGGAAAGCCCACAGTGAGGAGGCACGACGAACGAGGACTTGCAGCGGATAGCCCGACCCGAAGCTTGTCGGAGGGGCACGCCTAATTTTTTAAAATAGTTTGTTTAACGACTCTTTTGTTAGAAAATTCTATTTATTGGGTTTCTATTCTTAAAACTGATACATTTGTAGTGTGTTTATTTATCGATATGTATAGAAGGGGCAACTTATTTATTTGTTTTTTTGTTTCAACATTTTTTTGTTGTGCTTTTTTGTGTCAATTTGCGTTGGCTCAAACTTCTAATCGAGATGAGATTTTTTTGAAAGCGAAGGAGTTGCTGGGTAATAATCCGGACGAGACGATTAAAGTTGGTCAACATTTGGTGAGTTTAGAAGTTGATCATTCCAAAGTTAGTGCGGTGAAACGGCTTGTTTCTGAAGCTTTTTTGGTGAAGGGCGACTATCATAATGCGTTGGTATATGCTTTTGAAGCGGGTTATGATTTTGAGCGATTGGCGATTGAGGATAAAATTGAGGTTTTATTACTTAAATCTTCTATTTTGTATGATCTGAGTTTGGATGCTCAGGGTAGTTCGTACTTGAAACAAGCGGAAGATTTTATTGCAATGGTTGGTGATTCTTCTATAAAGTTAAATTATGAGAATAAACTGATTTTGCATAAAATCATGGTTTTGATTCGAAAGCAAAATTTCAGTGAATCTTTTGTTTTGTTTAAAGAAGCAAATGAATTTTTGGATGAGAATACTGATTTAAAACAAGAATTTGACATCATTAAAGGTGTAGTTTATTTTAATTTGAAGCAGTTGGATTCTGCTCAAATTTATTTTGAGAAGGCGATGGATTTTACTTCTAAACGAAAAACAGAAAACTTTTTTGAAAAATCGGTTGTTTTGGCTGAGAGGAGCAAAGTGTTTTTTGTAGAGAAGAATCATCAGCAAGCTATTGCATTGTTGAATGAGTCACTGATTTTAGCTAATAAAATTGATAATGTTCCACTTTTTAGAATGGTTAATAAGCAACTTTCGGTTAATTATCTAGCGTTAAATGACAAGTCAAATTATCAGCGGTTTAATAATGAATTTTTGATTTTAGATGGTAAGTTAGAACAAATGGAAGAGGAATCGATAAATTCTGCTTTTAATTTAATTTCTGAAGAGTACGATCGAAATTTTGTTGTTGAGGAAAGTAAAGCTAGAAATAAATTGTACACTTTTTTAGTTGGAGCGGTATTAGTTTTATTAATTTCTATAGCTTTTTATCTCAAAAACAGTTGGAAAAGAAAACGGTTGAATGAAATTGTTAAATATTTGGAGATAAGTAAGAACTTGTTTCATAGACCAGTTTTAGAAGTTAAACCAAGCGATAAGCGTATGTTTATTCCGATTGAAACGGAGCAACTTCTTTTGGCAAAATTGAAGCGTTTTGAGCAGTCAACCCGATTTACGAGCAATGATATTTCATTGGCTACTCTTGCAAGCCAGTTTGATACGAATACGAAATATTTGTCTGAAATTATCAATAAGCATTATGAGGATAACTTTAATATGTATATCAACAAACTCCGAATTAATTTTATAATTGAGAAGTTGAAATCGGATCCGAATTACATTCATTATAAAATTAGTTATTTGGCAGAAAAGTGTGGATTTTCTTCACACAGTAGTTTTGCAACTGTTTTTAAAGCGATAACCGGAATTACTCCGGCCACTTTTATTGAGCTTTTAAAGGAAGATTTAGAAAAGGAAAAAGAAGAAGAAGTTTTAGATGAAGTGTAATAGAAACATACAATTTATTTTTACTGTAGCCTTATTTTTTTGCTACTCAACTTTTCTTTTTGGTCAGACTAAGGCTGAGTTTGACAGTATTTTTAGAATGTACACAATCAGTATTTATGAAAATCCGAATAGAGCTATTTTTGTTGGTGATTCGATTTTTAAAGTAGTTTCGAATTCTGACATTAAAGTGAAAGCGTTGATGCTGATTTCATCCGGTTATTCATCGAAAAGAAACTATCAAAAATCATTAGAATATTCAAATAAAGCTAATGAGCTTTCAAAAAATAGTGATGATGTTTTACTTCGAATTAAAATCGTAAATAAAACTGCGATTCAGTATCAACAGCTCAAAATTTACGAAAAAACAATTCAATACCTTGATGAAGCGGAAGAGTTGATTTTGGCTTATCCGGTTAGAGATTCTGTTACTTTTTATTTGGCAAACAATTATATAGTTCGCGGTTTGGTTTATAAAGAACGATTAAACTGCGAAATCGGAATTACTTTTTTGGATAAAGGAATTAAAGAATATGCGAAAGTGAATAATTCCAATAGTATTGCCAACTCAAGTATTGCTTACTATAATAAAGGAAATTGTTATGTTTTATTAAAAAACAATGAAGCAGCTAAATTGAGTTTTGAGGAATCAATTAGTTTAGCAAAAAAAATAAGTGCCAATAGTTTGCTAGCATTTGCTCAAAAAGGCTTGGCAGAAGTTTATACTATTGAAGGACGATATCAAGATGCCATTGCTATATTGAATGAAGCTTTTGTAACTTCTAAAAGTGTGGGTGATTTAATTTTAAATCAAGGAATTTATAAAGGTTTATCCGAAAATTATCTTGCTCTCAATAACTGGGAAAATTATCAAAATTACAATCTTTTATATCTTCAGAATAGAATTAAGATTAAAGAATCTGAACGAAAATCTATTAGTAATTCTTTAGAAGAAATTAAAAAAGAACAAAAAAGTAAATTAGACCAACTACTTCCTTCGTATCAATACGGAATTTATATTCTCATATTTTTAAGTTTATTGATTATTATTTTATCAATTTTAAGTAACTTAAAAATTAAGAATGAGAACCTACAACTTCAAAATGTAATAGATAGATTACAAAAAACTAAAAGCGAATAAATCAATTCGATTCAATCAAAATTTTAGATTAAAATAATGTAAATCAGATATTTACATATTTATTTTGTCTTTCAAATTTCGGTAATTTACAAAGTAATGATATAATAATGTATAGTATTAATATATATTTTTATCCAAACACTAACTAAACCGTTAAATGTAATGAGAATGCGAAAAAAATTACACCTATTCAGCTCAGTAAAAAAGTTTTTACTGTTATTAAATTTCAGAGAGTACGAAAATGATGCTCAATTTTTGTTGATACGAAAAAGTATCCAAAAGAAAATAATTTTACCTTTTCTGTTATTGTTTTTTTCAATAGCAAGTTACGGACAACTTGCAACCGAATCTTTTGAAAGTGGAATTCCTGCAACATGGACACTTTTTGGAAATGGAGTTGGCTCTTCAACTTGGGGGATTTCTCCGGATGGATATTTAGGAAGCGATGCTGCTTTTGTAAATCCTAGTTCTGAAAACATCGGACAAGGAAACACGGCTCAATATTTTTTGGTAACACCAACAGTTTCGGTTCCTGCTAATGGAGAAATTCGGTTTTATACAAAAAGAGCAACAGCAAATACAAACGATAATATTAGTTATCAAATCAGACTTTCTAGTGCCAGTCAACCAGACATCAACGGTTTTACGGTTGTTTTGCAATCTTGGGATGGAAATGATTTGAATGTTGGTTCGGAAACAGAATATGAAGAAAAAATTATTGCAATTCCTTCGTCTATACCAGCAGGTTTAGATATTTACATTGCTTTTGTGGCAGTGAATACTCAAACAGGTGCCGTTGTGTCCGGTGATGCTTGGTATGTAGATAATATTCGTGTTATCGAAGGTTGTTTGCAAGTTGTTGCAGAAGATATCACTTTTTCTCAAATAAGTCCGGTTTCGGCTACAGTAACTTGGACACATCCAAACGAAACAAATTTTGAAATTCAATATGTTGAAGAAGGTGAAAGTCCCTCAACTACTTGGAATACAATCAATGGAAACACTTTTACATTTGATGATTTAACCGGAGAAACAACTTATGATATCTATATCAGAACAATTTGTGATTCGGAAACTTCAAGTGAATGGGCTGGCCCTTTTAGCGTTACTACTGCAGTTTACGGATTGTCGTGTGAACATCCGATCATAGTAAATGCTTCAGCAGGTAATCCTTATTCGTTTGATAGCAATTTAATGTATTTTCCAAATGCAGATACAATTACTTACACAAATCACGGAAGTAACTGTTTACCAGCTGCCATTACTGAAAACTATTTAGAAGGAAATAAAATTTTCCTTTCCTATACTGCAGATCAAGACGGATTGATAAACATTAGTCAAATGACACTTCCATGGGCATCCGGAACAGAATGTTGGGGAAATGCAATTACAGGTGTTTTTATTTATGAAAATTGCGGAACTATTGGTGTAGAATGTTTAGCTGGATTAAATACTTCAAATACAAGTCAGCCCGAAAATATAGCCAATTTTCCGGTGACAGCCGGAACGGAATACGTTATTGTTATTTCAACTTCTTTTGCGGGAACAACAACAAGTGTTTGTTTTGAGTTTGATTTATCATTTACAACTTGTCCTTCTCCTTCTACTTATACGTATGAAAATTTATTACAAGAAAGTGTTTCATTTTCTTGGGATGATCCTGTAAGTATTGCGGACTCTTGGGAATATGATGTTTTACCAGTTGCCGACCCTGCCCCAACAGGTTCAGGAACTCCAACAGCAACTAATCAAAATATTTTAATGAATGGTCTAACGGCTAACACATCTTATAACTTGTATGTAAGACCAGTTTGTGATGGAACTCCTGGAGAATGGGGAGCACCGATTACATTTACAACACAATGTAGTGTTTTTGATACACCTTATACTACAGGTTTTATTGGTGCTTCGGCCTCAAATCCTGAGCCGTGTTGGACATCTTTAGATGTAAATAATGATGGCGTAAAATGGTCATATCAAGGAGGTTGGGAAGAAGGTTATTTAGGTTATGCTACTTTGCAGACAAGTACAAACCAAAATTTCAATCATGATTATCTTGTTTCTCCGCAAATCAATTTTGATGGAGTTCAAAAACGTTTACGATTTTCTCATCAATTAGGTTGGGGCGGAAGTTCAAGTTATAGCATAAGAATATCTACTTCAGGTATAGGTGTAGATAACTTTACGTATGTATTATTACCTGAAACAGTAATTTCTAACGAATCTTGGCAGGAAGTAATTTACAATATTCCGGTTGAAGTTACGGGATTAGTCAATATTGCTTGGGTTGTTTCTCCAGTTGGTTCTGGTCAAGAAGCAAGTAGAATTTCTATTACAAATGTATTTATTGAAGATAAACCAATTTGTCCTGATCCAATTGCTCCAATGTTGGTTGAAGGTAGCGAAACTACCGAATCAGCCCAATTTTCTTGGACTGTTGGCGATTTAGAAGATCAATGGGAAGTTTTGGTTTTACCATTAAATGATCCTGAACCTACAAGTGATTCATCAGGAATTATTGTTTCTGATAACCCTTATACTTACGGTGGTTTACTTCCTGCAAAAAGATATAAATTTTATGTTCGAGCCTATTGTAGTGATGAACATCAAAGTACCTGGGTTGGTCCGGTTAATTTTATAACCGATTGTATTTCTTTTGATACACCTTTCTACGAGAGTTTCAATGATGAAGATGATAATACTCAGAAATTCTGTTGGTCAATTAATAATGCTAACGTAGATGCTTCAGAATGGGCAATGGAAGCTACAAATCCTGAAATTCGTGCAGGTGGTGGTTGGTTTAACCCTACAACAAGTTTTGATGATTGGTTAATTTCTCCTGCCATTAATGTGGAAGGCGTTAAAGAATTAAAATTTAAATACAGAGCAAGATTTTCAATTTTCCATCCGGTATCTAGATTTGGAATTCAGGTTTTGATTTCTACTACAGACACAAATCCTGAAAGTTTTACAGAATTAGCACCTTTAGAAATATTTAATAATACCGATTTTATCGAAAGATCGATTTTCTTTGAAGCAACAGGAACAGTTTACATTGCATTTAGAGTTCCGCCTGCTTTTGATTTAACTCAAGGAACTTCTATTTTAGATATTGATGATGTTTATATTATCGATGCTCCATTATGTCCAACACCAAGTGCTTTAGCAACTACTTCAGTGTTATCTGATAATGCCAACTTAACTTGGATGCCCGGATTTGGAGAAGATGCTTGGCAAGTAGTTGTGCAAGAAGCCGGTTTAGGAACTCCAACTGTAGATGGTGAAACGGTTTCAACTACAACTTATAACGCAGACCAACTTTTACCTGGAACTCAATACGAGTTTTATGTTCGTGCAGTTTGTACAGATACAGATAGTAGCGAATGGGCAGGACCATTTGTGTTCACCACACTTTGTGCACCATTCAATACACCTTTTATTGAAACATTTAATTTTGATTCTACCAGCGAAAGTTGTTGGAGAATCTTAAACACGAATGAAGATGGTTTTGATTTTGCAATGAATGTTACCTCCAATACGTATGAAGGTGATCAAGCAGCCGGAATGTTCACCGGATCAAATGGTGCAAATGATGATTGGTTGATTACGCCAACAATAAACGTAACAGCAAATCAACGTTTACGATTCTTTTACAGAGTGTATAGCTCATTTTTTACAGAAGATTTAGAAATAAAATTATCTACTACAGGAATAAATCCGGAAAGTTTTACAACGGTTTTATACGATACCGAAGAAGATCCAAATCCATTAAACAATGAAGAATGGAAGGAAATGATCATTAATCTTCCTGATGGCGTTACCGGAAACATTAACATAGGATGGCATATTCCAACAAAACCTGCAAGTCCAGCCGGTTATAGAGGTCAACTTTTATTTATTGATAAAGTAATTATCGAAACTATTCCTGCTTGTCCTGCACCTTATAATATGACGATTTCTAACATCAACGACACAACGATTGATGTAAATTGGGAAACAGCCGGAACAGAAACACAATGGGAAGTTGTTGTTCAACCTTTTGGAACACCAGCTCCCGGAGCAACTTCTTTACCGGAATATACTCATTTGGCAGATGCTCACCCGTTTACAGTAGAAGGTTTACTTCCTGCTCAAAAATATGAAGTATATGTTAGAGCAATTTGCGGATCAGAACCTGAATGGGTTGGTCCAATAGAAGTTACTACAAAATGTAGCTTTGAAGATTTATGTGAATACACCGTTACTTTAAGCGGAGGTCCATCATCAGGAATTGGTGGCGGAATTGACGTCATTCAAAACGGTGTAGTTGTTCAAACATTAGATTTCCCAACCGGAGCATGGAATGAAGAAATGCAACCGGTATATTTTATCTTATTTTTATGTCGTGGTGTAGAATTCTCTTTATTCTGGGATTCTATCGGAACAGCTCCAGGTCAATTTCCTGGTGCAACCGTAGAAGTTAAAAATTCGTTAGGCGAAATAATTTCTACTACCGATTTAGGATTACTTCCTGCTCCAAGAAGAACTTTCTTTACAGGCATTGCTACATGTGGCGAAATCACTTGTCCACAACCAACCGATTTAACAATCAGCGAAGCAGGTGAATTATCTTGGACAGCCGGTGGTTCTGAAACTTCATGGGAAGTGTTTATTCAACCTTTCTCAAACGGAACACTGCCACTATCTGGAACAATTGTAACAACAAATTCATACATGCCGCAACCCTCAGATTTTACAGCAGGAAATAACACTTCGTATGAATATTTTGTAAGAGCAATTTGTTCTGATGATGATACAAGTTACTGGTCTGGACCAAATGCATTTGTTAGAAATGATGCTCAATCAACAGCAGTTACTTTAACTGTTAATGATTCTGAAATTTGTACAACAGCCACTCAAGCTTCTTTTAATGGAGCAACTCCTTCTGCTGATACTATGTCATGTGAAGGCATCAATGGAGGAGATTTATGGTATGAATTCCAAGCAACTTCAACAACTCATTTGATTGATTTAGATAATTTCTCCGGAAATCATTATGACAGTTCAGGTGATCTTCCTTACGGGAAAATAACATTAACATTATATCGAGTTAATGGTGGAAATTTAGAAGAAATAGTTTGCACATACAACAATGCAATTGCAACGATGTACTCAACAGAATTAGTAATTGGTGAAACCTATAAATTGAGAGTGACTCAAAATGAAACAGAACTTTCGCCATATACTTTCGATATTTGTGTAAAAACAATTGTTGACCCGTGCACATTCAATGTGATAAACGGTGGATTTGAACAACCGATTGCATCGGTTGGATTAATGAGTAATATGATTTCTCAAAATATTGTTCCGGGCTGGAGAAATGATGTAATTGGCTATTGGTCACCAGGTGTTTTCTTCTATTTTGATGCTTTGAATACAGTTGGAACTGCACCGCAAGAAGGAGCTCAATTTATACAAATGCTTGCATCTGATGCTGGATTAGAACCGGATTTAAACAATATTGACGGTATGTTCCAAGACTTCGATAGTTCTGAAGTAACACAATATGAATACAGTTTTGCTCATGCAACGCGTGGTGGAGAAAATTCAGTTGATTTATTTGTTGGTCCGCCACAAGGTCCTTTTGAATTAATTCACGAATCTACAACCACAAGTTTAGGATTCAATGTGTTGGAAGGAATTTACAATGTTCCAGCCGGACAAGATGTAACACGATTTGTATTCCGTGCCAGAAATGACGGTATCGGAAATCTTTTAGATGATATAAAAGTTACCCCAAACAACAGAATTATTTCTGAAAGTCAAACGTTAGAATGTGGTGCAGGTCCTGTAACAGTTCAAGCGAATGGAGTTGGAAACTGGGAAGCAGATGAAAATAATCCAGGTCTAACAACCTTTGCAGATGTGAATGGTGGAAATGCTACTATTTCTGGTTTTGGTGCTCCGGGAGAATATGTTTTCTATTGGAGAACACGCTATTGCGAAAATTCAATCACAATAACATATTTAGGTTTTGATGATGTTCCAACAGTAACTACTCCGATAGAATATTGTTTGAATGCAACGGCTCAACCATTAACTGCAACGGCAACAACTGGTTATACTTTAAAATGGTACACTGAAGCAAATGGAGGAACAGGCACAACAACTGCTCCAACACCAAGCACAGCTGCTCTCGGTTCAACATCGTATTATGTAGTAAACGTTGATACAAACGGTTGTGAAGGACCACGAGTTGAAATCGTTGTAACTATTGTAGATTTAACTGTTCCGGAAGTTGGATTTTATTATGATGCAACTACCTATTGTGTAATTGGAACTAATCCAATATTATCAACCAATCCAGGTTTTGTATCCGGTGGAACTTACATTGTGAACCCATCTACCGGATTAAGTATCAATTCTCAAGGAGCAATTGACTTATCAAACAGTGATGCCGGAACCTATGAAATTACTTATTCTGTTCTTCAAAATGGATGTATTGCTGCTAACCAAAGTTCGTTTACAATTACTATAACAGACTCAACTTTAGCAGTTGTTAGTCTTGAGTATGAAACGCCAATCTGTCTTTCTGGAGAAAATCCAACACCAATAGATCATTCAGAAAATGGAGCGTTTTCATCTGAAACATTAACTGTTAATTCTGAAACAGGAGAGATAGATTTATCTTCGGCAACAGCAGGAACACACATAATTACTTATACCGCTTTAACCGATGCTTCATTGTGTTTAGAAGGAAATTCAACTTCATTTACTATCGAAATTACTGAAGGTGAAGAAGTGGTTATATCTCAAGAATGCGAAGGAAATGCATTAGTACTTTCTGTAAATGAAAATACTTCAGCCGATTATATCTGGATGGATCAAAACAACAATGTAGTAGGTTCAAACGAAGCAGTATTTAATGTAAGTGACTATTTATCCGATAATCCAACGGCTACTTTCCCACAAACATTTACACTAACAGTTGTTACAGGTGAATGTTCTAATGAGGGTCAATATATCGTTACTTCTATGCCTTGTGTGATGATTCCAAAAGGAATTTCTCCAAACGGTGATGGACTTAATGATTCATTAAATTTAACAGGAATGGGAGTTCAGCAAATAACCATCTTTAACCGTTACGGTAGAGAAGTGTATAATTTCAGCGGAAACTATTCTAACCAATGGAACGGTCAATCGAATGATGGAAAAGAACTTCCTTCGGCAACTTACTTCTACAGCGTTGCTAAACAAGATGGAAGCACAGCAACAGGATGGATTTACATTAACCGATAATAATCATATAATTCAAAGGCAGTTTGCTTGATTTAATCAGGCAAACTGTTTTAAAAAATACTAAACAAATGAAAAAAATATATTTGACATTAGCCTTTGCATTGATGATTGTTCTAGATGGTCAGGCACAACAAGATCCACATTATACACAATATATGTATAATATGAATATTATGAATCCGGCTTATGCTGGTTCAAAAGAAAGTTTATCTGTTGGTTTATTATACCGAGCTCAATGGGTAGAAATCGAAGGAGCACCAAAAACAGGAACATTATCTATCCACAGTCCGGTTGGAAAAAATGTTGGTTTAGGATTGTCTGCAATCACAGATAAAATCGGTCCGGTGGAAGAAAACAATGTGTATGCCGATTTCTCTTATACTTTAAATTTAGGTGGAGAACATCGTTTGGCTTTTGGTATTAAAGGTGGAGCAACTTTTCATAAAGTTGGTTTGTTTAGTGATATCGGAAATGGTTTTGTTCCAGATCCTGATGATCCTGCTTTCAGCGAAAATTCAAGCAACACCTATTTAAACCTTGGTTCCGGACTTTTTTATTATAACCAAAAGTTTTATGCGGCTTTTTCTGTGCCAAACATGTTAAAATCAAAGCATTTGGATGTAACTCAAAATGGTCAGGAATATGAATTTGGTTCAGAAACACAACATTATTTCTTAACAGCAGGATACGTTTTTGATTTGTCAGAAAATACAAAATTCAAGCCTTCTTTTATGATGAAATCAGCATTTAATGCACCAACTTCGTTAGATGTTTCGGCAAATGTGTTATTTTTTAATAAATTTGAGTTAGGAGCAACATATCGACTTGAGGATTCTTTCGGAGGAATGATTAACTTTGCAATAACACCATCAATTAGAGTTGGGTATGCGTATGATCATATTGTTTCAGATTTAAATGTAACAACACCGGCTTCACACGAATTTATGTTGTTGTTTGATTTGAATTTTTCGAAGAAAATATCCATTTCGCCACGATTTTTCTAACCAATAAAGAAACTTAAAATGAAAAAATTATATATCACAGCAGGATTGTTTTTAACGCTTATGTCCGGATTTGCTCAAAATAAGCAAACTGAAAAAGCCGATAAGTTGTTTGAAACCTATCAATATGTTGCTGCCATTGACGAATATTTAAAATTAGCCGAATCAAAAAAAGCAGATAGTTATGTTTACAGACAATTAGCAGACAGCTATTATAATGTATATAACACACAAGAGGCAGCAAAATGGTATGCCAAAGCAGTTGAAAAAAGTCAAGATGCAGAAACGTATTACCGTTATGCTCAAACATTAAAATCTGTTGGAAAATACCAAGAGGCAAACAAACAAATGGATAAATTTGCTTCACTTTTACCAACTGATCAGCGTGCAAAAGACCACAAAGCAAACCCAAATTATATTCCAGCTTTAGCAGATAAAACGAAGTTGTTTGATATTAAAGAAACTAAAATTAACAGCAAAGATCAGAGTGATTTTGGAGCTGTTTTAGCGAATGATAACACATTGTATTTTGCTAGTACAAGAAACACATCAAACAAAACGGATAAGTGGATTAACCAACCTTATTTGGATATTTTTTCATCAACTTTAAATGCAGACGGAACGTTGTCTGAACCTCAAAAAGTAAATGAATTAAATACTGCTTTTCATGATGGTCCGGTTACAATTTCTGCAGACGGAAATACGATGTTTTTTGCAAGAGACGGTCACAGTGAAGGTGTTTTCGAAAAAGACAAAAAGAACAACATCAAAGTAGGTCAACAAGGTCTATACAAAGCTACAAAAGTAAACGGAAAATGGTCAGATGTGCAAGCTTTGCCTTTCAACAATACAAATTATTCTGTAAGTCATCCGAGTTTAAGTAAAGATGGAAAAACTCTTTATTTTGCTTCGAATATGCCGGGTGGTTTAGGTGATACTGATATTTGGAAAGTTTCTGTTGATGGAAAAAATTACGGCAAACCTGAAAATTTAGGAGCAACTGTAAATACTGCCGGAAAAGAAGGTTTTCCATTCATCACAGATGATAATGTTTTGTATTTCGCTTCTAGTGGAAGACAAGGTTTTGGAGGATTAGATGTTTTTAAAGTTGATTTAAATAATCCATCAGAAACAATTAACATCGGAAAACCGGTTAATACTGAAAAAGACGACTTTTCATTTAGTTTCAATACAACCAAAAACATCGGATTCTTTTCTTCAAACAGAAGCGGAATCGATAATATTTTTGAAGCAAATCCAGTTTGTGCAGCCGAAGCAATTGCAATCGTAAAAGACAAAAAATCTGGAAAAGTTTTAGCTGATGCGGCCGTTTCTATTTTAGATGAAAAAAGAAATGTCATCGCAACAAAACAAACTAATGCTAAAGGAGAAGTTTCGTATGATATAAATTGTGATACAGCTTATCTTTTTCAAGTAACGAAACAAGATTTCGACCCTGCTTCAGCTCCGGTTGAAAAAGTGAAATCCGGAAAAGCTTCAGTTACAGTAGAATTAGAACCAATTGAAGTGATCGTAACTGATACAGAAGTTATCCTGAAAAGCATCTTTTTCGAGTTTAATAAAAGCAACATCACTGAGCAAGGTGCAACCGAATTGGATAAGTTAGTAAAAGTAATGAAAGATAATCCAACCATGGAAATCTTAGTAAAATCACATACCGATTCAAAAGGAACTGCTGCTTATAACTTGAATTTATCAAATCAAAGAGCTCAATCAACCGTTCAGTATTTAATTTCTAAAGGAATTTCTAAAAATAGACTTTCCGCAAAAGGACTAGGGTTATCTGAACCAAAAATTGATTGCAAAGAAAATTGTACTGAAGAGCAAGATGCTCAAAACAGACGATCAGAATTTCTTATAGTTAAAAAATAAAAATTTTATTACTTGTTGTTAATTAAGCTAAAGCGTATGTAATGTACGCTTTGGCTTTACACTTTTTAATTTTATTCCACAAAATAAATAGGATTTCCATTAATAATTGTTTTATACGATTATCAATATTTGATTAAATGAAAAAGATAGTTGCCTTAATAATATTACTCTTTTTAAACACACTTTTTGCACAAGAACCAAATGATTGTGTCAATGCAATTACAGTTTGCGGAAACGGTGTTTTTTCTTCAAACGCAGATGGAATTGGTAATTTTCAAGAAGTTTCAGGTTGTTCAAGTTTTGAACATAATACCATTTGGTTAAAAATAAACATTGTTCAAGCAGGAACACTAGGATTTCATATTAGACCTAATGACCCAGATATTTTAGTAGATTATGACTTTTGGGTTTTTGGACCAAATGCAAACTGTAGTAGTTTAGGAAACCCAATACGTTGTTCAACTACAAACCCACAATTGGCGGGACTTCCAAATAATCACACAGGAATGTATGGAAGTACGACTTCTACTCAAAATGGTCCTGGTGCAGATGGTAATAGCTATGTACGATGGCTAAATGTATTGGTTGGTCAAACCTATTATATTGTTGTGGATAGACCAATTGGCGATGGAGGATTTGAATTAGAATGGATTGGTACAGCCACACAAGGAAACGGAGCTTTTGCACCACCACCAACCGCCAATGCCATCGAAGATTATGTAGCTTGTAGCACAAATGCCAACACTGGTATTTTTGATTTAAATACAGTCAGAAGTTCAATAAATAACGATTTAACTGGAAATACAATTACATTTCATAACACAATAGAAGATGCCATTGACGGAGTTGGAAATTTGCCTAATATTTTAGCCAATGCAACCAATCCACAACAAATTTTTGCTCGTGTAGAAAATAATATAACAGGTTGTTTTTCTGTAACCGATTTTAATTTAGTTGTTTATCCGGTTCCCAATGCAAATGTTGCTGTTTCTTCAAATGAAATTTGTCAAGGTGAACAAGTAACCGTAACTATTACAGGAACACCAAATGCAACAATCACCTATCAAATTAATGGTGGAACAAACCAAACCGCTTTGTTAGATGCTTCGGGCAGTTTTAGTTTTGATGAAGTATTAAATGTTGATACAACTTACACTCTAAGTCTCGCACAAATTATCGATACAGATGGCTCAGTTATTTGCTCTCGAAATTTATCCCAAAGTATATCGGTAACGGTTAATGAAATTCAAGCTCCCACTTTTCTCACCAATTCCCCAATATGTAGTGGCGAATCGGCAATCATAACTTTTACAGGAAAACCAAATACTGTTTTGAATTTTACAGTAAATGGTAATCCGGAGACTATAAATATTGATGGAACGGGTTCTTATACACATACCATCAACAATGTAACAACTAATCTCAATATAATTTTAGTTGACATAACCGATGTTGCTGCTCCGTTTTGTTCATTAACTGTTAATGAGCCAATAACTATTTTGGTGGAAAATGCACCAACAATTGTAAATCCAACACCATATTTAATTTGCGACACAACCGGAAGTCCAACCACGGCTTTGTTTCAATTGGATAGCAAAAATGACGAAATTACCAATAATAATGCAGCTTTAACGGTAACTTATTTCTTGACTCAGGCTTTGGCGAATACCGGAAATCCGGCAGATGCATTGCCTAATTCATACCAAAGTATTTCTGCTAATCAAACGGTTTATGTAAGGGTAGAATCAGCAGCAGGTTGTGTTTCTTTCACCGAATTAATACTTCAAATTGTGGAAGCTCCAACTGCAAATGTTCCGACTCCAATGAATAATTGCGAAAACGGAACTACCGGAATAGCAACATTTGACTTGGATCAGGCTGTAGCCGAAATTATTCTGGGAAATACTTTTCCTGTTATTGTCACTTTTTATGAAACATTCGCTCAGGCTCAATTGGATGATGATGAAATTACAGCGACCAATGCTCACAACAGTGCATCAGGTTCAGTTTTTGCCCGAGTGCAAAGCGGTTCTTGTTTTGAAATTGTAGAATTAGTTTTGAATGTTCTTCCCAATCCAATTATAACTTCTCCTGGAATAATTTCTGAATGTGATGATGATTTTGATGGGATAACTTCATTCAATTTAGCTAATTTAGTGAATACTATTTTAAACGGATTATCTTCAACCGATTATTCCGTACGATTTTATTCAGATCAAAACGATGCGATTAATCAACCGCTGAATTTTATTTCACCAACTAATAATTACGAAAATATAACGCCATTTAACGAAACAATTTGGATTCGTTTACAAAATAACACAACCAATTGTTTTTCGGTTCAGCCACTTTCGTTAGTTGTAAATCTACCTTTGCAATTGCCTTCAAATGCATCGCTAACGGTTTGCGATGTTGATAATGATGGTTTTGCCGTTTTTAATTTAACGGGTTCTCAAAATGCAATTTTGGTGAATGCAGTAAATCCGTCAAATTATCAAGTTCATTTTTATCATACTGAGTTCGGAGCAATAAATGAAACAGCAACTGAACTGATCAATTCTTCCGGAAGTTTTACTAATTTAATTTCAGGAAATTCAACAATTGGCGTGAGAGTTGAACATATTTCAACAGGATGTTTCAGCACAACTACGCTGAATTTGAACCTGATTCCGTTACCGGATGTCAGTGCAATTACACTTCCGAATTTGGTTTTATGTGATGAAGTTACGCCGTATGATTTATCTGAAGAGTTTGATTTGACAGTTTATGAAAGTCTTATTAGAAACGGAATTCCTAATTTGAATATCACCTATCACAACTCAATCGGAAATGCAAATAATGGAACAAACCCAATTGGAACGGCGACAAATTACAATTCTCCAACCACTACAATTTTCATTCGAGTTGTAAATACATTGAGTGCAAATCCGCTTTGTTCAGTAGTTCTTCAGTTGAATTTGGTTGTGAATCCGTTGCCAAGTTTGCAAGTAAATGAAATCGTTATTTGTGATGCCAATCTTTCCGGTTTTGCCGACTTTGATTTACAAGAAAAAATTCCTGAAATTTTAGGATCATCGCAACCAAGTAGCAATTTTAGTGTTGAATTTTTTGAAGATAGTTTAGAAAATTCCCCAATTACATCTAATCCATACACCAATTCAACAATTGATTTACAAGTAATTTATATAAAAACCACAAATCTCACTACGTTATGTTCAGTGATTTTACCATTTGAATTGAAAGTAGAAGCCGGTGCTCAAGCTACACAACCAAATGCTTGGGAAGTTTGTGATAATGATGGAACAAATGACGGAATCACCACTTTTGATTTAACTACGTTAGATTCAGTTGTGTTGAACGGACAAAATCCAGCAGATTTTTTAGTGACATATCATCTAACAGCAGGCGGAGCATTGAACGGAACTAATTCAATAGCAAATCCGGAAAGTCATCAAAATACGCTTTCTCCAAATCAGCAAACGTTACATATTCGGGTGAAAAACATCAACTTTGTAACATCTTGTGTGGCAACTACAACAGTACTTTTACGAGTTGAAAAATTATTGGAACCGGTTGTAACTTCGATTGATGGAAGCAACACGATATGTGTGAATTATGAAACCGGTGATGTTGAACGAACATTGAGTTTACGCAGCAGCATTCAAGGAAGTAATTATACATACACTTGGTTTTTAAACGGTAGTATAATTCCAAATGCAACGGCAAGTACGTATGTTGTAAACACTGCTTCGCCGGGAATGTATTCCGTTTTGGTTGAAAATTCGGTTTCTACTTTAGGTTGTATTTCTGACCGAAGTGATGATTTTGAAGTAATTCAGTCTGGACCAGCAGTGGTCATTGATTATCAGGCTTCGGGAGCTTTTTCTGAAAATGCAACGATTACCGTGCAAGTGGAAGGTTATGGCGACTATTGGTTTCAGTTGAATGACGGACCAATTTTGAATAATGGAGGATTTTTTACGAATGTTCCACATGGAATTCATTCGGTTACTGTTCACGATCAAAAAACCGGAAATCCTTCTTGTGACAGCGTGATTATTGAAAATATTCAGATTATTGATTACCCAAAATTCTTTACGCCAAATGGCGATGGCTATAATGACGAATGGAATATTAAGGCTTTGCGAAATCAACCGAGTGCTTCCATTGTAATTTTTGATCGTTACGGAAAATTGATAAAATCAATTAGTCCAAATGGAGCAGGATGGGATGGAACTTTTAATGGAAATGCATTGTTTTCAACGGATTATTGGTTTATTGTTTACTATGAAGAAAATGGTGTTTCAAAGGAATTTAAAGCTCATTTTGCTTTAAAAAGATAAAATTACAAGATTGTTTTTGATTAATTTGAATTGGTTTAGAATTACATAAGCAATGCAACTGGAGCCGTCTTGAAAGCAATTTTAAGACGGTTTTTCTTTGGAGCAGGATTGCGTGAAGGATTGAGCAATTGTTTGAGCTCTTTTTTGATTGTGTAACGCAGTGGAACAATCAAAAAAAGCGAGTGCGAAAGCCTGACCCGTAGTTTACGGAGGGGCACGCCCAAATTAACAATTTAAGTCTATTTTTTTAAAGCGTATAATTCAAATTTAAACTCCATCTATAATTGGCCTCTACTTTTCCTCCGGTTAGGTTTTGTTGAATAGGAATCATATAATTGGCTCCAAATGAAAAGTTGTTTTTTCCGAGTTCAATACCAATTTTCGCCATGAAAATATCTCCGGCTGTATCTCTTACTTTTTGACCTCGTTGAAAGTTGTTTTCATAAATTTCTGCGGCAATTCCAAGTTGTGGAACATAGGAAAAATTATGTTTTTCTACTAAATAAAAAAGGGTAGAGGCATAGTTAAATTGGTTGCCGAAACGGTAGGATTTATCGTTTTCGGTTTTGATAACATAGTTCACCATGTTGTTTAATCCCCAGTTTTTTCTTTTGATGATATATTCGGTTGCCAAAAGATAATCCCAACTGCCTGTTCCAACTTGATAACTTGGATTGACGCTTCCATTGTTGGTTTCGTCAAATTTTCCGGTTGGCATTTTCACTCCGCCACCGAGTTGTAACGTATGTTTGAAATGCAAACTGTCTGTTTTGGTTTGAACAATTTGATACATTCCTAAAATCGTAATGTCGCCAATTCCACTAATGTTTTGTTTACCGTTGTTGCTTTCTCTGTTGTGAAAGTGATAAGGTAGTAAAACAGTGGCTTGCATATTTTTGAAAACCGGAATTCTACCCCAAATTTGTATCGTGTTGAAATTTTCATCGTTCCATGGCGAATTGCTATATAAACCATCTGTGCTTTTATAGGATTGATTAAAATAGCGAATTCCGATAAAATTAGTGTTTAGCATGGAAGCAAACCCCATACTTCCGCCACTGGCAGAACATCCACAGGCATCGCAATCTTCGAGTAAAAAACTATTTAATGTAATTAATTTTTGTTGGAAAGGATTACTATGAGACAGCGAATCGCTTTCAGTTGCATTCGACATTTGAAAGAAAAGTATAATAAAAAAGAAGTTGAGTTTCATTATGGAATAGATTAAGTCTGTTTATTCTGAGAATTTAGGATTGTTTAAAAATTCGTAATCTGTTAATGTTTTTAAAAAAGCAATGAGTTGAAGTTTTTCTTCCTCTGTAAATGAAAAACCTATTGCACCATTTTGTTGAAAAGTAGGATGTAATGTTGTAGAATATTGAACTCCGGAACTATAATGGTTAACAACTTGTTCTAAGGTTGAAAATCTACCATCATGCATATAAGGTCCTGTTTTTTCAATGTTTCTTAGTGTTGGTGTTCTGAATTTTCCTAAATCTGCTAGATTATTTGTTACACGGAACCGGCCTTGAAACATACCTTCATGCGATGTGTCCGAAAAATCATTGTCTAATCCATTGTTGTGATATAAATTATCTGTTAGTAATGGTGTTGTATGACACGTAAAACAAAATTGTTCTACCAATGCCAAACCTTGTAATTCGGTTGTTGATAATGTTCCATTGGGTTCATTTCGGATATATTTATCATATTTTGAATTGCCCGAAACCAATGTTCGTTGAAATTGAGCCAATGCTTTCACGATTCCTGATTGAGTAATTTCCTGTTGAAAAGCTTTGTCAAATAGAATTGGATAAATTGCATCAGCATTTAATTCATCGATTAATTGATTCAAGTTTTGAAATAGTTCATCAGGATGAGCAAGCGGTGCAAAAGCTTGCGATTCTAAATTGGTAGAACCTCCATCCCAAAATAAGCCATTGGTTGACCAAGCTAAATTGACCAGAGTTGGAGAGTTTCGATGTAAAAAGTTGCCGGAAACGCCAATGTTGCTTAAAGCTACACCATCTGTAAAAGCCAAATTTGGATGATGGCAACTGGCACAAGAAACAGTATTGTTGCTTGATAATCTTTTGTCAAAGAAAAGTTTTTTACCTAATTCAATTCCATCTTTGGTGAGCGGATTGGTTTGTGAATCTATAAATGAAGGAAAATTATCAGGAACGTTAACCAACGGTTCTATTTCCTGATAATTATTTCCATCATCAGAAGAGCAGCCATAGTTCACAACTATCACTAAAATAAAAGCGGCTATTTTACTCTTTTTAAACATCTATTATTGCACTGAAATAACAGTAAACACATTGTCTTTAAAATTGTTTGCCACTGTTGTCATTGCAGCAGGAGTTGATGCAGAAACAGTTGGAGTTGCAGTTAAATCAATATTTTGAAGAATTTTCGCTACATCTACGTTAATGTTTAATGTTCCTGTTGTAGATGAACTTATAACCAAAGCTGTTGGCAATGTAATTTCAATAGTTCTGTAGTTTGCATTTAAACCTGTTTCTACTAAAATGTTACCGTTTGTAGCTACATTTTTACCTTTTAATGAAGAGAAAATATAACTTGTGTGCCACATCCAAGAAATGTTGGTCATTCCGTTTAGTTGTGATAATTCGCCTGCTTGTAAGCTTAAATTATTGTTGAACGTTTCATCAACACCTACTGAAAAACGAATTTTTGTATAGGATCCAGAAGGCAAAGCAGTTAGCTCTATTGTTTCTCTTTTGTTAGCCGGATATGTAAAATCTCCTTCTTGAACTGCTATAGCCTTCGTTTCTTCTAATAAAAAGTAGGAATCTTCAATTGTATGCGTTTCATTGTCACTATTCACTAAAGAAATGTTAGAGACCCAATAACGCAAATGATCAAATTGATAAGAATTTCCATCGATTGAAAAAGGAGTATCTAAAGCAAAATCAGTTGAACCAACTTTTGCATCAAAGGTAATTTTTGCATTTCCGGTTAAATCTTCTTGTAAAATAACTGCATCATCAGATGAACAAGCAGTAAAAAAAGCGATAGTTAAAATTGAAAAGGCGAATTGTTTTAAATTTTTCATTGAAATAAATTTTTAAATTTTTGTTTTGTTTTAAAATTCTGAAAAACGAGAATCGGTTAAAAATTCGTTATCAGTTAGTGTTTTTAGGAAAGCAATGATTTTTGTTTTTTCGTCGTTGCTTAACGGAATTCCTACTGTTCCGTTGTTATTTAAACTAGCATCGAGCGTTGCAGAATTTACCACTCCAGAAGAATAATGATTTAATACGGCTTCCAACGTAAACAACCTACCATCATGCATATAAGGAGCTGTTTTTTCTATGTTTCTTAAACTTGGCACTTTGAATTTGTATTTATCAGCGTCGTTTTGCGTAACATTAAAACGTCCTAAATCATTGATTTGCGGATTAACAGCTAAACCATTATTTCGAAATGAATTGTCTGTAAATAAATCAGTTGAGTGACAAGAAGCACATTTTTGAGTGAACAAATTATAGCCTTCTAGTTCTGTTGAAGTTAAGTTGCCACCTGGTTCATTTCTGCGGTATTTGTCAAATCTTGAATTGCTGGAGGTTACCATGACCATAAATTGACCTAAAGCTTTTAATAAGTGCTCAGTATCAATTGGTTTTTCCGGAAATGCCTGAGCAAATAACCTTCTGTAATTAGCATCTGCGTTTAGCATGGCAACAATATCATTAAAATTACCATTCATTTCAATTTCACTTGAAATCGGAATTATTGATAATAAGTTCAAATCGTTTGTAGCTCCATCCCACATGAATGAAGTTTGAAAAGCCATGTTTTGAATAGGAGGAGCGTTTCTTGTTCCTATATTTTCTCCAATTCCATGACTAAACGAATGACCATGATGGGTAAACGCATCTTGTTGGATATGACAAAAACTGCAAGAAATTATGCCGTCTGAAGATAATCTTCCGTCATAAAACAGTTTTTTTCCGAGTTCAAATCCTTTTTGGGTTAAAGGATTGGTTTCAAAATTATGTGCTGTTGGTGGAAAATTTGACGGTACTTGAAATGCAATTGGAATGTTTTGATACTCTTCGGAACTATCATCGGAACAACTCCAAAACACAAAAACAAGTAGCATAGTAAGGATTTTACAACGCATCTTTTTTTAATTTAAATAACTATTATTTAATCGTTGTGCACGTGATGAACACTAAACATACTTGATACATTTTGAGTAATTAGTGTCATTTTATTTCCTCCATGAATACCAGGGCCGTCAACTAAGTTGATTTTGTTTTGACCGTCTAAAATATGAGACAAATCGGCCATGATGTGCACTTGTGGTGTAACTGTTTTTCTCACCTGTGCTTTGTCATCGTGAGGAAAAGTTAACGTTACTTCTGTGTAGTTGTAGTTTTCGGCCGATCTTCCGGTATGTGCCTGAAAGTTAATTGGGTCAACATTTGAAGACGATGTAAACGAACCTTCAAAAACAACATGACGATAACCGGCTGTCCAACCCCATTCCATTCCTGCAGCTTGAGCTTGTGCCCAAAAGTTACCCTGACCTTCAATGCCTAATTCCCATTGAGCTTGATCTACTCCAATGCCAAATTTTACTTTTGTGTAATCTCCGGCAGGAATATTTGGCAGGTTTAAAAATGTACTGGAAGTGATACCTTCATCAACAATAAAGTAACTTTCATTTTTTGGAAGTGTGTATGAAGTGCCGTCAACACGAGTTAAAACAATGTTGCTCACAATATATTTGGCATGCGTAGCCTTAATTTTTTCGCCGTTTGAATGCGTGTATTCTGTTTGAAAAGCAAAATCGGCTTCTTGATAAATGTTATCAAATTTTAGAATAATATTTCCTTCGTCATTTGGTGCAATGGTGTCGTCATCTGATGAACATGCACTAAATGTTATGACCATAACCATAACGGCTACAATGTGTTTGAATTGTAATTTCATTTTTTTTAATTTAAAGTGTAATACTGATTGAACGGATTTTTTCCGTTACAAGTGATGTCAAATTGAGTTTTTGTTTGACAGCTAAAAACTTTAAATTAAGAAATGGGAGGATGAAAAATAACGCATGACTCTAAATGAGCATACAAAGCAGTGTAATTAAAATTATTTTTTTGAATCAATTCATTATTTGAAGTTAATTGAAATGATTCAATTGATTCTAAAAATAAAATTTCTATTGTGTTGTTTTGTTTTTTTTCTGATGGAAGTGTAGAGTTTTCTGACTCAGAGGCATCTGCTAATTCTTTCTTTAAATGACATTTTCCGTTACATTCCATTTCAGGTTTTTCTTTGTTTTCACAAAGTTCTTTGGTAATGTAATCATAATTAATCACATAATTCAAAACCGGAATAACAGGTTTTGAAAGCATGAGAACAACTACTATTAAGAAAAAATTTTTCAAAAGAATTATTTTTGCAAAAGTACGACTGATTTATGAATTTACAAGTTTAAATTAATTTTTTTTGGTGAATATTCATTTGAACTATTAGTTTTAGAATGTTTTCTTGGCAGATTGATGCACGGTTTGCGTGAGGGATAGCAGCGGAAAGCCCGCAGGACAAAGGTTTAGGTTTTTGCGGGTTGTGCCGGCGACCATAGAAGCCGAGCACAACCCGACAAAAACCAACCTGTGGACAAGGACTTGGAACGGAAAGCCCGACCCGGAGCTTGCGGAGGGGCACGCCCAAATTGTTGTTAAATTAGAATTTAGAAATTGAAATAATGAGTTTATCCGTGAACGGTTTCTTTTTTGCCGTAGTTGGTGATGAGTTCGCCTTCGAATTCGAGCCATTCTTGCCAGCGTTTGTCAACATCTACTTTTTCGGAATATTTGCGGGCAAAGCCTAAAAATGTGGTGTAATGGTTGGCCTCGCTAATCATGAGTTCGCGATAGAATTTGGCTAATTCTTGGTCTTTTATGTTTTCTGAAAGCACTTTAAAACGTTCGCAACTGCGGGCTTCGATCATTGCGGCAAAGAGCAATCGCTCGATTAAAGCATCGTTTCTGGAGCCTCCTTTTTTGGTGAATTTCACGAGTTGGTTCACGTAATCGTCTTTTACTTCGCGACCAAATTCGAAACCACGTTCTTGAATGATGTTGTGTACCATTTGAAAATGTTCCATTTCTTCGATGGCGATTTTGGCCATTTCGGTAACTAATTCAACGTTTTCAGAATTGTTGGTGATGATGTAAAGTGCGTTGGAGGCGGCTTTTTGTTCGCACCAGCAATGATCGGATAAAATTTCTTCGAGGTTTGATTCGGCGATATTTGCCCAACGAGGGTCGGTTTTAAGTTTTAATCCTAACATAATTCTCGTGATTTGATACAAAAATAATGCTTTTTATTTGAATAGAATTGGCTCATTAATTACTATTTTAGTGCGATGAATGCATTAGAAAATAAACGAGTTTTAATTATTGGCTTTGTTTGGCCGGAACCGAAATCGTCTGCTGCCGGAAGTAGGATGATGCAATTGATTGCTTTTTTTAAGGAAAATGGTGGTATAATTACGTTTGCCAGTACAGCTTCGGAAAGTGAATTTTCGGAGGAGTTGTTTGATGTTGACAAAAAGCAAATTGCGTTGAATTGTGCTTCGTTTGATGAATTTGTGTTGGATTTGCAACCGGATTTGGTTTTGTTTGACCGGTTTATGACGGAAGAGCAATTTGGGTGGCGAGTGGCGGAAAATTGTCCGGATGCATTGCGAATGCTGGATTCGGAAGATTTGCATTGCTTGCGAGAAGCCCGACGAATGACAGTTTTGAAGAACAAACCCTTTGATTTAAACAATGATTTAGCCAAGCGTGAAATTGCGAGTATGTATCGTTGTGATGTGACGTTGATGGTTTCGGAATTTGAAATGGAATTGTTGCAGTCGCATTTTAAAGTGCCATCGTTTTTATTGTTTTATTTGCCGATTTGGGTCGAAAACGAAACGTTTAATTTACCGAGTTTTGAAGAACGAAGCGATTTTATGTTTATAGGAAATTTTTTGCACGCTCCTAATCACGATGCGGTTGTGTATTTGAAAGAAGCGATTTGGCCGTTGTTATTTGAAAAATTTCCGAAAGCGAAGATGAGTATTTTCGGAGCTTATCCAACACAAAAAATAAATTCGTTGCATCAACCGAAGATGAATTTTTTTGTTCACGGCAGAGCGGAAAGTTCTTTTGAAGTAATTTCGAAAGCAAGAGTTCTTTTGGCTCCAATTCGTTTTGGTGCCGGAATTAAAGGGAAATTGCTAGAAGCAATGCAGTTTGGAACTCCGAGTGTAACTACAGAAATTGGTGCAGAAGCAATGAACTGTGATTTTTTGTGGAATGGATTTGTTGCCGATTCACCGGAAGATTTTGCTAATAAGGCAATTGAATTATACCAAAATAAAACCACTTGGCTAAATGCTCAGCAAAATGGTTTTGAAATTTTATTAAATCGATTTTCGAAACAATTGTTTAAAGATAATTTTAAAGAATTTTTATCGGATAAATTTAAAAACTTGGAAAAGTATCGAAATGAGAATTTTACAGGTTTATTATTGATGCATCATTTTGTGCAAAGCACGAAGTATATGGCAAAGTGGATTGAGGAGAAGAATAAAAAATAAAAAAAAAGCCTTTCCAAATAAGGGAAAGGCTTTGAAAATTTTTATTATTCAATTAAAAGTTAATTGGACCAGCCCATTCACTGGTACTGCCGTCTGAACAATTTGCTCTTACATAAAATTGATTCCAAGAGCAATACATATTAGAAAATGCAATGGATTCATTACTAGTTATAAATTGATTTCCATTTTGTGGCAATCCACCTTGGCTTACTAAGGAAATAGTAAAACTTTGGGCATTACTGTAATCGTAATGCCAGCTAAAATTTCTGTAAGCAGTTCCTTGATTACAACTTCCTGAAATTAAAGTAGTACTTAAAAATATTGGTTTAGGACATGAACCAATGGTGGTATAAGTGTATTTTTCTGCTTCCGATTTATCATTTTGATAACAAATAGCTCTCACATAAATGTCATAAGTAGTATTTGTTTGAATTCCTTGAATAATTCCATTAGTGGAATTAAAAGTTAGTTTAGTACCACTTCCAACAGTAAAACCAAGTGGTCCGTATTCTACTTCATAATTTGAAGCATTTCCTCCAGAATATTCAAAATTGAGTTCGATGTTTTGGGTGCTATACCATTGGTGAAGGGTTGCACTTACTTGGCCAGTACATTGACTTTGTTCTGTAGCTATGTTAGAGATTTTGTAAAAGTTAGTTTCTCCTTGTTCACATAAACTAGTAATGTAAATATCGTACAAAGTACTAGGATTCAAATTTTCAATAGTTACGCCAGATTGTGAAGTAGGAAATGAAGTTCCAGTGCCTTTAGTGAATCCAGCTACACCATATTCTATCATGTAGGAATTAACATTGCTTACAGTTTCAAAATTGAAGCTTAAATATGATGGTCCGGTACTATAAACCGTTACATTAGATACTTTTCCACAACCTTCTTCACCATCACTAGATGAGCAAGAATTAAAGGTTGTTAATAAAATTGCAGATAAGAACAAGCTAAGCCAAAGTGTTTTCATTTTAAGTAAATATTTCTTTTTGTGGTTAATAAGATATTTTTTAGCAAAACTTAATCGATTTAATTTAAACCACTTCAATTAAAGCATTGATAAAATTTTTGCGAAAGATATAAATTACATTGTTAATTGCAAAAAAAATATTTCTTATTATTTCCAAAAAAAAAGCGAGTCTTAAAACTCGCTTTTCATTTATTTTGTTGTTGGTAATTCCCTGGTCAACCAACCGCTTTTTCCGGCGGTGGCAATAGCGTAAGGTGCTATCCAGAATAGACCAAAAGTGTATAAAATACTATAAGTGTAAGCCCAAATTGATTCTGAAAAATTATATCGTTTGGCATAAAACAATACCGGAAATGTTGATATGATTAAGATGCTGGCAAGTGTTGAGCTTAAAAATAACAATGGATGCGTTGCAATAAAAAAGAACATAAAAAGCAAAAACGGATAGGTCATTAACATCGTTAAACTTTGATCTAAAAATAAAAGTCTTGTTCCGGCTTTTGATTCTTTTCTAAAATCAGTAAACACATATTTTGCCATCATTATGTTTTCACGCACGTTGCTTCTTCCCCAACGAATAAACATTTTGTATAAACCTTTGTATCGTTCCGGAACATTTGTCAAAACGTGTGCATTTCGTTGAAACAAAACTTCTTTTCCTTGTTTTAAAATCATATTGGTCATCGCTCTGTCTTCGCCTATATCGGATGGTTTTCCCATAAAAGTTTGATCAATCCATTCTTCCAAACAATTAAACACAGCATCTCTTTTGTAGGCTGCCAAAGCTCCGGGTGTACACAAAACAGAACCTAACATACTTTCTGCAGAACGAACGAACTCGAAACTCATTACAAAACTTACGTTAAGCATTTTTGGCAACATCGCTTTTTCATTATTCAAAACTCGCACGTTTCCGGCAACAGCTCCACAATTTTCATTGGTTACAAACGGACTAACTAAATTACGTAATGTATCTTTCTTTATGATTGAATCGCTATCGATAGTTACAAATACATCACCGGTTCCTAAGTTAAATCCACGGTAAAGCGCGTGTCTTTTTCCTTTGTTTTCAGGCTGTTGAAAGATTGTTAGACGATCGCCTAATTCCAATTTCGCTTGTTGCATCCAATGCCACGTATCATCTTTACTGCCATCATCAATGGCTAATAGTTGTAATTTTTGTTCCGGATAATCACTACTTGCAATACTTTTAAGCGTATCCCAAACTAATTTTCCTTCGTTGTAAGCCGGAACTATAATTGTACAAGTTGGCAATTCTTCATCTGAAACAGATTCAATTGCTTTATAACGGAAATACAAATAAATTTTAAACAGAAAAAAGCACGCTTTGTAGGCCAATAAGGTTATTGATAAAATTAAAAATGCCATTCCCCAAGTAGAATTCATTCTTTCTAAATTGAATTGCTCAAAACTCGGTTGTAATTGATACACCAAAAATGCCGCACCAATCATCATTAAAAATGTACCAAGTAAGACAATTGAATTTATTGGATTGATTTTAGTTTCATTCTCATTAGAAAAAAGTGATTTAAAATAATCTTGCACTTTCCAATATCCAATTGAAATTAATCTGTGTAAAGAATCGCTGTAAACAGGCAAAATAAAACTATACAGAGTTTGTTCTCTGTTTCTTTTCTCTTTTAACGAAGAGTTAGTTTGGTTTGATTGTGATTTTTGGCTTTCCATCTTTTAACTGAATTTGGTATTTTACTTATTTTCTTAATTTGGGTTCTTATGTTTTGTAAAAGTTCCTTACTAATTTCAAGAAGTTTACACAAGCATAGATAGCAAGCCGCATGCCTGTTTTGTATATGTCTGAAAACAAGTGTTTTATGGAAATTTGTTATTTTGAAAGTTGTATAATTTTTACCCAAATTGAGAGGAATTACACAGTTGGTGTATGTGTAAAAAAAAAGCGAGCTCAAATTGAACTCGCTTTTAAAATTATATGTTTCGGATAAAACTATGCCAGCATAGTCACCGGATTTTCTAAATACGTTCGCAACGTTTGAAGGAATTGAGCTCCCGTTGCACCATCCACTGTTCTGTGATCGCAAGCTAAAGTAACTTTCATTGTGTTGCCTACAACGATTTGCCCGTTTCTAACAACCGGTTTTTCGATGATAGCTCCAACTGAAAGAATAGCTGAGTTTGGTTGGTTAATGATTGAAGTAAATTCAGTAATTCCAAACATACCTAAATTTGAAACAGTAAACGTACTTCCTTCCATTTCGGCAGGTTGCAGTTTTTTGTTTTTAGCTCTTCCGGCCAAATCTTTCACTGCAGAACCAATTTGAGTTAAACTCATTTGGTCTGTAAATTTCAATACAGGAACTACTAGACCATCTTCCACAGCCACAGCAACACCAATATTTACGTGGTGATTGATAACGGTTACTTCATCTTTCCATTGTGTGTTAACACGTGGATGTTTTTTCAATGCCATTGCACACGCTTTCACAACCATATCGTTAAACGAAACTTTTGTATCAGGAACGGTATTGATAATTGCTCTGGATTTCATTGCTTCATCCATTGCAACTTCGATAGTTAAGTAATAATGTGGAGCTGTAAATTTAGATTCAGAAAGACGACGAGCTATCGTTTTACGCATTTGCGAATTTTTCACTTCTTCTGAATATGTTTCTCCAGCCGGAACAAATGGTTGAACCGCTGCACTTGGTTGAGAAGCATTTTCCGATTGTGTAGCCTTTTGAGGAGCGGCAGACGGCGTAAAGTTTTCAACATCACTTTTTACAATTCTTCCATTTTCGCCTGAACCTTTTACTTGAGAAAGGTTTATTCCTTTGTCTTTTGCAATTTGTCGGGCTAATGGAGAAGCAAAAATTCTTCCTGTTGATTCGCTTGAAGTAGTTGTTTCTTCTTTATTTTCTGATGATGGTTTTGCTTCTTCTGATTTCGTTTCGGTTTTTTCAGTTTTTGGAGCTTCGCCACCTTTGGAATAATTTTCAGCAATTCCTGAAATATCTGTTCCTTCTGGTCCGATGATTGCTAAAACACTATCAACCGGAGCAGACTGACCTTCTTGAACGCCAATATATAACAACGTGCCGGAATTGAAAGATTCAAATTCCATTGTTGCTTTATCTGTTTCAATTTCGGCTAAAATATCACCTTCTTTTACAGTATCGCCAATTTTTTTCAACCAAGTCGCTACTGTACCATCAGTCATCGTATCACTTAAACGAGGCATGGTTACTACTTTTACACCAGCAGGAATTGCTAATGAAGCTTTTGGTTTTGATTCTTCTTTTGGAGCTTCCTCTTTTGAAGTTTCTTCTTTTTTTGGAGCTTCCGTTTCGGCTGATTTTTCTTCCGTTTTAGCAGTACTTCCTCCGCTTAACAAACCGGAAATATCTTCACCTTCTTTTCCAATAATCGCTAAAAGAGAATCAACCGGTGCAGATTCGCCTTCTTGAATTCCAATGTGCAACAAAGTACCTGCATCAAACGATTCAAATTCCATTGTTGCTTTATCAGTTTCAATTTCGGCTAAAATGTCGCCTTCTTTTACTGTATCGCCAACTTTCTTAAGCCATGTTGCTACAACACCTTCTGTCATTGTATCACTCAAACGTGGCATGTTAATAATTTTTGCCATATTGCTTATAGTTTATGGGGAATAAAAGGATAGTTTTCTTGTTCGTACACCACGTCATACAATTGTTGTACTTCCGGGAACGGCGATTCGTCTGCAAATTTTTCACATTCATCCACTAAGTTTTTCACTCTTTCGTCGATGGCTTCAATTTCTGCATCAGTTGCATAATTATTTTCTTTGATGATGTCTAAAACTTGTGTGATTGGGTCGATTTTTTTGTATTCTTCTACTTCATCTTTGCTTCTGTATAATTGGGCATCAGACATAGAATGACCTCTATAGCGGTATGTTTTCATTTCTAAGAAAGTTGGTCCGTCTCCACGACGAGCTCTTTCAATCGCTTCGTGCATTGCTTCAGCAACTTTCACTGGATTCATTCCGTCAACCGGTCCACAAGGCATTTCATAGCCTAAACCAAGTTTCCAAACATCAGTATGATTCGCAGTTCTTTCTACAGAAGTTCCCATTGCATAACCATTGTTTTCACAAATAAAAACAACAGGAAGTTTCCACAACATAGCCATGTTGAAAGCTTCGTGAAGAGAACCTTGACGAGCAGCACCATCTCCAAAATAGGTCAATGTTACACCTCCGGTATTAAAATATTTATCGGCAAATGCCATTCCGGCTCCAACAGGAATTTGAGCTCCTACGATTCCGTGACCGCCATAAAAACCGTGTTCTTTAGAAAAAATGTGCATTGAACCACCCATACCTTTAGATGTTCCGGTTGCTTTTCCGTACAATTCAGCCATTACTTTTCGTGGATCAACACCCATTCCAATTGGTTGAACGTGGTTGCGATAGGCTGTAATCATTTTGTCTTTTGACAAATCCATTGCATGTAATGCTCCGGCTAACACAGCTTCCTGACCATTATATAAATGTAAAAACCCTCTCACTTTTTGTTGAATGTAAACGGCAGCTAATTTGTCTTCAAATTTTCTCCAAAACTGCATGTCTTCATACCATTGCAGATAAACTTCTTTGGTGATTTTTTTCATTTGTTCTATTTTGAATCTTTTATGTTTGTTTTTGTCTGTTTCACAAATAGGTTAAGCACAAATTTGCGAGTAGCAAAAATAAGACATAGTAAGTAGATGTGAAAATTTAATCGACTTAAAATGACAAACTTTGTGAAAAGTTATTTACGATAACGTTTTAGTAAACCAATAAAATTTACAAGTAATTTTTATCAAAAACTAAAGGGAGTAAATTGGTTAGCGAATCCGATTTATAAATTTCACCTGATTCTCCCATAAAAAATATTTCGATAGGTGTATTTTGTTTAAATTCGTATTCTGCAATCGACTGACGGCAAGCTCCACAAGGTGGAATAGGTGAGGTGACTGGTTTTTCATCCGCTGTTGCGGAAATGGCTAATTTTAAAATTTTTGCATCAGGATAAATAGCTCCTGCTTGAAATATGGCCACCCTTTCGGCACAAAGTCCGGAAGGATAAGCAGCATTTTCTTGATTTGAACCCAAGACTATTTTTCCATTATCTAACAAAATAGCAGCACCAACTCTAAATTTTGAATAAGGAGCATACGCTTTTTTTCTAATTTCAATAGCCATATCCATCAAATCTTTTATTTCTGATGGTAGTTGTTCTTTACTTTCGTAAACTGAGAATTCGGTTGTAATAGTAACTTTTTTCATAGTTATAGTGGAAAAAAAATCCAAACTTCGTTGTAGAAATTTGGATTTTTTTTAATTAGTGTGATTGATTAATATTCGTCATATTTATCTCCAAAATTTAATGTTAAGGAGAATCGCAATGTGTTCTCAAGTGGATTTTTTACTTTAGAAGCAGAGAATAGATACGATACATCTAGTTTAATTACGGTGTATTTGAATCCGGCTCCAAAGGAAAAATATTTTCTAGCTCCTTTTGTTTCATGTTCGTTAAAATAACCTAAACGTAAAGCAAAAGAATCCTGATAATTATATTCTGCACCCAACGCCCAAGTAAACTCTCTTAATTCTTCACCAAAACCATCGGGTGCATCACCAAATGATTGAAAGATTCCTGAAACCCAACCAATTCGTTGGTATTCATCTCTAGCTTGAGTTCTTTCTTCACTAGTAATTTCTCCATCACCATTTAAATCTGGATTTTGAGGGGTTGGCACTAGTAATTTTGTCACTTCTGCATTCAATCCAATTTTGTTATATTCATCAAAAATAAAATCGAAACCGGCACCTAAACGCATATTAGACGGAAGAAAGTTCGAATTAAGTTCGGTTAAATCTTCATCATAACTAATTTTTGGACCTAAATTTTGAAAATTGAATCCAGCTCTCCATCTTCCATTAAAGCTGTCATAGGCTTCTTCTTCAGATTGATAATAACCGGAAATGTCAAAAGCAAATGAACTTGCTGGTTTTGCATCGGTTGTACCTTCCGGGATTCTTAGCTGAGATCGAATGTAACGAAATGCAACAGATGTTGAAAAACGTTCGCTTAATTTCAAGGCATACGAAACATCGACAGCCAATTCATTTGGACTCACTACTCTTGCTTCGTCATCAAAATTATCACGCAACTCAATATCACCTAAGCTGAAGTAGCGTAAACTTGCACCAAAAGCACTTTTTTCGCTAATGCGGTTATAAAAATTTAACTGTCCTAATGAAATATCATTAACTAAGTCAGTTAAATAAGGAGTGTAGTTAAAACCAATACCAATTTTTTCGGTTGCAAATGCATATTTGGATGGATTCCATTGTTGCGAATAAGCATCTGGTGAAGTAGCTACACCGATGTCTGCCATACCGGCTGCACGAGCATCGGCTGCAATCAATAAAAACGGTACTCCGGTGGTGATTACTCTATCTTGGTCCTGGGCGAAATTGTTTTGAAATGCAAAAAGGCAAATTAAAAATACGGTTATTTTTTTCATTATAAATTCTGGATAATATTTAACAAATATAGTGTTTTCTTAAAGTATAACAAGTTTTTCTATTTTTTCAACTTTTTTATTGGTGAGGTTTGACTTCACAGTTAGTTTATACACATAAACTCCTTTCCCTATTTTATCACCAAAATCGTCTCTTCCGTCCCACGTGATTTCTCGAGATAAAAATCCTTCGGTATTAATGACTTGATTGATGGTTTTAACTATTTTTCCGGTGATAGTAAAAACTTGTACTTGAACATCTAACGGTTCAAATGGCCGATTATGTGAAAACCAAAATTGTGTATAACTCACAAAAGGATTTGGATAATTCAACACATTGGTCAAACTAATTGTTTCATCACCAACAACAATAAACTGAATTTCAGCAGTAACAGGATTATTGTAAACATCCCATGCTCTAAAGGTTATCGTGTGTAAACCTGGAGCTAAATCTCTAAATGGGAAACGAACTTTACCTTTAGTATAATTATTTAACTCTGTTTCGTAATAATCATTTAAAAGGTAAGGATTGTTTTCATCACCATCTAAAATGGCAACAATGTCATGACCAATTCCGCTAGCGGTGTTGATTCCATTTTCATCTTCTAGAAAAGCTAAGAAAATTGGGCTAGCATTTGTAATTCCTCCTGAAATAAACGATTCGTCATTCATATAAAGTCGAACACGAGGGCCAATGTTGTCTTCCGGGGCATTCTCATTAATTCCGCCTATTAAAATGGAAGTGTCATAACCGGTTTGATCTTGCAAAACCGGACTTGCACTTTTGGCATAAAAACTAATTCTTCCGTTTCCAACAGGAATTGAAATATCTTTTGGAACAATAAATTCTATTTCAAACAAACCATTTGTAACAGTCGCATTTCCTCTAAATATTGTTTCTCCAAGGGTTTGAAAATTCATAATGATTAAATTGTTTGAACCATCACGTGTATTATCATTTGCTAATGTGTTTCTGTTGATTGATTTGTCAAATATTTGCACTGCGATGTCACCGTTGTAATTAGACAATAGTGCATCTCCGTTAATATCTCTTACTTCTCCGGATAATTTAACTTTGCTCAATGCGTTAAAAACTAAGGTAGACGATTCTGTGGGAACATCATTTACTTTGGTAAGTATAATTTTTGGTTTTGGAATTGCCAATTTTAAAGCAGGATCACCAATATAAAAAACCATTAAAGTTTGACTATTATAAGCATTTTTAGCTCTTCGCAAGGCTTCTGCTATTGTTGTTTCTTCATTAGAATTTGGTCCGTAACCGTATAGAAAGCTAGAAAATCCTTCGTTGATGCTTTGGCCGGTTGTAACTCCAATTTGGCGGGTTGTTGTAATTAATGAAATGGCACCTCCGGATGGATTCCAATAAGTAAATTCTCCGGCTGTTTGACGATAGGGGTTGTCAAATCTGGTGAATTCGCAAGTTACTGTTACAATTAGTGGGTAACGGTATTGGTTATTTAAGTTTTGTGCTTCTGTTTTCCCAAAAATACGTTCAGATGCCAATTGATCTTCACCACCATGACCAAAATAGTTAAAAACTAATGAGCCATTTTGAATCGCATTAAGCAATTCTTGTTTTAATTTAGGATAACGTTGTCCGCCAGCAGAAGCCTCTTGAATATAAGAATCAGAATGGAATTTTAGAACATTAACAAATGGTTTTTCGGTATTAATGGTGTTTCCTAAATTATCAATTCCAGACTGAATTTGTGCTTCCCAACTTTCATCAACATCATCAGAAACTAAGGTGAAATTATTTCGCCATCTTCCGTATGAATTAATATCGTGGTATTGAATTACTTTATCTACCATTTCTCTGGCTTGTTGCGTGGAAGAAACCAACATTCTACCCACTGCAATATCCAAAGCTTCAAAACCAGGAAGATTACTTTGATTAATCATTCTGCCTTCATGAGGATCCATCATACCATAAAAATCATCGGTCATGGTTGAACTAAGAAGTGATTCGCTGTTTAAACTGTGAAAAACAGGCACAATATTGGTGTTGTTTGGAATTCTATTTTTATAATCAAAAGAAGCATCGCCAAATAAATTGAGGTATTTTACTCTTTTCGAATCATTGGAAGCGTTGAAATATACATATTTCATTAAATTTCGTATTGCACCTACATCTTGTTTGCCAGAAGAGAATTCCTGGTAAATTTTATCCAACGTAACAACTTTTACATTCAAGTTAGAATAATTTCGGTGAAAATTCGCCAATCTCTCAGCTTCAGAAAGCAAATTAGTAGGCGTAACTATGACGTAGTCAATATCTTGAAACTGTCCTTGAGCATTATTAAAAATAGTTCCTTTAATGTCTTGATTAACTACTTTTGACTGCGATTCTCTTAATGGATTGTAATAATCGGATGGATCAACAGCAATATATTTTCTAATTTCACCTAAATTTACCTTAAATGAAAATGTTGAATTGCCTTCATTTTCATATTTTGTTGTATTGTAGATGTCTGTAATGTCCCAAACTTGAGGAATTGTAGAAGCATTTGTTAATTGAAATTCTCCTACACCAATTAAATTAGCTGCTGATTCATTTTGAAAACGAAATTGTTTACCATAACCTTGAAGATTTCTTTTGGATTTTGCAATAATATAATTTAAAAAACCTCTTGCACTGGGTACACCGTTGTTGTTATAGGTAAGCTCTACAGACAATTCTTGCGTTGATGGAATAGTTAACGTGGTTGATCCTGAAGAAAACAATGTTGAACTATAGGTTGGAATTGCAGAGAAATTAATGTTTTGTTGTTGTCCACCGGCATTAATTGCCAAGCTAGAAGATGATAATGAAACTGCCCCACTGGTAACGGTTAGTTGAATACTAGTATTACTCGCTATATTTGGAAAGCTAAAATCAATTGAAAGTGGTGTTTGTGAACTAAATTGTTCTCCATACCATGTTCTTCCGATTCTACCTATATTAGTAAGGTCCTTTTCGTAAAATTGATAATCGTCAAAAGTAGTAAAAATGGTAGTCGCCGGATCTGAAGGTTGAGAAGTAGTGGTTATTCTTTTTCCACTTCCACCTTGAACTGTTATGTAATAAAAGGATTTATCTTCAAATAAATTTAGATTTGTAGCACTTTCAGTATTCCAATTATCTGTTCCTTCTGCATAGAACAAAATATAGTCTTCCGGGTTGAAAATACCGTCATCTTCACCAACAAACAGAATAGCATTTTCGGCCAAATCTGATGGATATTCAATACTGTTAAGCAAAGGAATCATTCTTCCTCCATTACCATAAATTTTTATATTTCTAGGGTCAACATTAGTATTCATGCCTAGTTGACTGAGGAAATTTCTTGGGATTTTATAAACCCCAGATTTTTCAACATAAAAACGGTACCAGTCTCCTGTAGCTAAAGCTGAGTTTTGAATAGTACTAAAATCAAAACTTGTTTCGTTTCTTTGTTGGTAAGCTGTTGAATTGCTGTAAGTAAGTGTGAACGATTTTACTCGTTTGAAACCTTCATTTGTTTTAATTATGGGAGAAAACGTTAATAAAGCCTGTAGTAAATCCCTTGCTTTTCCATTTTTTAAAGTAACATTTAACTGGTTTGGAATGTTCTTTATGGATAAATCACCAAGCTGGTTTTGACTAATGTTTTCATATACTAAAGAAGCTATTTTAAACGAGTTTTCATCTATGGGCGAAGTTATACTAAACTTGTGATTGTAATATATAGATTGTTTTACATCATCAAAAAAGAAGTTTTTTTGTTGAAAATGAGGAATATTTAATTGGTGAGAGCCTAAGTCCAGTAGTTTGCCCTCTTGCCAAGTAACATCTACACTTACAGCATTTTGAGCAGTACTAAACACACAGTTTAATATAATATATAGGAGTAAAAACTTTTTCATATCAAGAAATAAACGTAACGGATGCAAATTTATTACAAGATATAAATATTTTGCAATGAAATAATTTATACTAAATAAATTTTTTTTGCGTTATAGGTTTGTTAAAAAGACAATTATTTTGTTCTTTTGACAAAAATTTTAAAAAACTGTTGTAATATAAAGGTTAATTACTATATTGCGGCTCTAAATTTATTACCTACTTGACGTATGAAAGTAAACAAAATTATGACATTAAGATTGCTATTCGGATTGATAGTGATGTTTGGTTTTACTAGTTGTAGTAAAAATTCAAGCTCAAAAAATTCGTCAACAGCAACCGGTTGGAAAATCAACGATAAAAAAGGTGGTTTTCAGTACGCATCAAACTTCAAAAAGCAAGAAGCTGCCCCTGGTTTAATTGCAATTGAAGGTGGAACTTTTACTATGGGAAAAGTTCAGGACGATGTAATGCATGATTGGAACAACACCCCAAATCAGCAACACGTTCAATCTTTTTTCATGGATGAAAGTGAAGTAACCAACCTTATGTATATGGAATACTTAGATTGGTTAAAAAGAATCTTTGATCCAAATGATGAAAATTACACTAATATTTACAATGGTGCTTTGCCAGATACGTTAGTGTGGAGAAATCGTTTAGGATATAATGAAACAATGACAAATAATTACTTGAGACATCCTGCTTATAAGGATTATCCGGTAGTTGGTGTTAATTGGATTCAAGCGGTTGAATTCTGTAAATGGAGAACAGACCGTGTTAATGAGGATATTTTAGAAAAAAATAAATACCTTAAAAAAGACGCTAAATTGGCTGATGCTACTGCAGAAAAATCATTTAGTACAGAAACTTACATTAATACTCCATCACAAGCTTTTGGTGGCGATGAAGAAATTGTATTAAAAGGTAAAGGCGGTCGTGCAAAAGCAACTACAGGAAAAGACGGTGAAAGTTCTGAAGCTAAAAATGTTTATGCTACTCGTTCTTCCGGACTTATTCAACCAGAATATAGACTACCAACCGAAGCTGAGTGGGAATATGCTGCTGTAGCTAATGTTGGAAACAGAGAATACAATTTATACCAAGGTAAAAAGAAATATCCTTGGAATGGAAGTTATACTCGAACAGGAAAAAGAGAAGTTAAAGGTGATCAATTAGCCAACTTTAAACAAGGAAAAGGTGACTACGGCGGAATTGCAGGATGGTCAGACGATGGTGCAGATATTACGCAAGTAGTTAAATCATATCCTCCAAATGATTTTGGTTTATATGACATGGCAGGTAATGTTAATGAATGGGTTGCCGACGTTTACAGACCAAGAGTAGATGATGAAGCAAATGATTTCAACTACTACAGAGGTAACGTTTACATGAAAAATAAAATTGGTGAAGACGGTAAAGTTGAATTAATTACGTCAGAAAACATCGTTTATGACACATTAGCAAACGGAAAAATTATTGCCAGAAATCTTCCTGGTCAAATTGCACAAGTTCCTGTTGACGAAAAAGAAACCTATTTAAGACAAAATTTCGACAAAAGTGACAATAGAAACTACCGTGATGGTGACAAACAATCAATCCGTTTCTATAAGTTTGGATCTGAAGAAGAAGGTGATAATACAGTAAGTGAGAAAAATAAAATGTATGATTCTCCAAAGCACGAAGTTTCTGTTGATAGTGCTTCTTCTGAAATGGTTAGAAAATATGACAAATCTTCAAAAAGAACTACACTTATTGATGATAACGTGAGAGTTTATAAAGGAGGTTCTTGGAGAGATAGAGCATATTGGTTAGATCCAGCTCAAAGAAGATTCTTCCCACAAGACATTTCAACAGATGATATCGGATTCCGTTGTGCAATGTCTAAAGTTGGACCAAAATCAAACAAGAAAACGGCTAAAGGAAAACCAAAATCAACACGATAATTTTCCTTTGTCAAACCATACAAAAAGCCCTTTTTAGGGCTTTTTATTTTTAAAATACTTTTTGTTTTATGGAAATTGCTCAAATTCATGCTCGTTTTTTAAACTGTTCTTCCGTTTCAATTGATACCAGAAAAATTGAAAAAAATTCTTTTTTCATAGCTCTTAAAGGAGCAAGTTTCGATGCAAATACGTTTGCCAAAGAGGCTTTGGAAAAAGGAGCTTCATATGTATTGATTGATAATGAACAATATTATTTGAATGAAAAAACCATTCTCGTTTCAGATTGTTTAGAAACTTTACAAGAACTTGCGAAATATCACAGAAAGCAATTAAATTTACCAATCATCGCCTTAACGGGAAGTAATGGTAAAACAACTACCAAGGAACTTTTTCAAGTTGTTCTATCCAAAAAATACAATACCAAAGCCACGCTAGGAAACTTAAATAATCATATAGGCGTTCCGCTGACTTTACTTTCTTTTACAAAAGAAACCGAAATCGGAATTGTAGAAATGGGAGCCAATCACCAAAAAGAAATTGCTTTTTTGTGTGAAATCGCTCAACCCGATTATGGTTACATCACCAACTTTGGCAAAGCACATTTAGAAGGTTTCGGTGGAGTAGAAGGTGTCATCAAAGGAAAATCAGAGATGTATGATTACTTGTCTGAACACAACAAAAAAGTATTTGTAAACCTTGATGATTCAATTCAATTATCAAAAACATCTAAAATTGAAAAAATTACTTTCAGCACTTCAAAACCGGAAAGTTTTGTTTTTATTGATAAAGTTGAATCAAATCCATTCGTAAAAGTTTTTTTCCAAGAAATAGAAATTCAATCCAATTTAATTGGACATTACAACGCTACCAATATCATTGCAGCCATTACAGTGGGACATTTCTTTAAAGTGGCAAATAGTGAGATAAAGCAATCGTTGGAAAGTTATCAACCAGATAACAACCGCTCGCAGATTATCATTAAAAACAGTAACGAAATCATTCTAGATGCTTACAACGCCAATCCGAGCAGTATGGAAGTTGCTTTGCAAAATTTTATTCATTTACAAAAAGATTCAAAAATTGCTATACTTGGTGATATGTTTGAACTAGGTAATGAAAGTACTAAAGAACACAAAAACATTGTTCAAAAACTCAGAACAGAGGCAAACTTCAATTGTTACCTAATCGGAAAAGAATTTTTTGCTGTTAAAGAAAATCATCAATTCTTGAATTTCTTTCCAACTTTTGATGCATTTGCAGAATATCTAAAAAGCAATCCTTTTCAAAATTCTTTCTTACTTATCAAAGGTTCCCGCGGAATGGCTTTGGAAAGAACTCTTCAATACATTTAAATTAATTTTGGGCGTGACCCTCCGACAAGCTACGGGTCGGGCTTTTCGCTGCAAGTCCTCGCCCAAAACACCATTTTCTAAGGTCTCAAAAGAGCTCCCTTTGGTCGCTTTTTGAGTCTAAGAAAATTGGTGTTTTTTGCTGCGGACTTTTCGCTTCATTCCCTCACGCGGGTATTGTGCTACTAAGAAAAAACCGTCTCAAAATTGCTTTCAAGACGGTCAGTTCATATACTATTTATAAAAAAATTATTCTTTAAAAACCATATCAATACACATTACAGATGCCACAATTAAAGACCGTATAGCATCATCTTGTGGAACATGATTGAATATTTCCAGTACATAATTATCTGCACTTGTGAAAAATTCTTTTCCTATCCCAGACCATTTTTTTGATACATGAGCTAATTCTCTGTTGTCTTTTGTGAATTTAAAATCCCATCCGGTCCATTTTCCCTGAAGAGTACATAAATGTCTATCGTTTGCATCATGAATTTCAAATTTGCCCCCAAAAGAGAAAAACTTTTGTTTAAAAACGCCAATTAATTTATCAGACTCATCGAAAATTTCAACATCTGAACGAAAAACTGTAAACCCTCGCTTTACTGAAATCATTTTTTTTCCTTGATTGTCACAAATAACCACATGGAAAGGCGTCATTCTTTTATAATCTGTAAATCGAAATAGTTTTGTAAAAAAACCCAAATTTGGTTCACGACAAGTCATAAGTTGTGAGCCATTGTCAGGATTAAAAACATCAAAGTTGTTGGATGCTTTGAACATTCCAACATGCTCTTTAATTAGGTAAATATTTCTGTTTAAAATTGAATTCATTAGGATGTATTTAATAAGTATTTTTTAACTTAAGTTTTATTCTTTTGTAAAAAGAAACGAACTGTTTACTTGTTGTTTTTAAATAAAAAAAACTCCCTAATTACTTAAGGAGTTTTTGGTGGGCGATGAGGGTTCAAAACCTTACTCCCAATCCCTTGATATATAATAAAATATAAACTTTAAAAACTGCTTGGTCTCGATAATGCTCCTTTTTTGGGATGCAATTATTCCTAAATCTTAATAGTGTAAAGTTAATAAATAATGAGGTATTTAGCAAATTAATCTAAACCAAAAAATGAACTAGTTATAATTAAATTCGAGAGTTTTTTAAGAAAAGTTATTCTAGTTTATCTTTTCAAAATACTATCCAAAAATGAGCGGTTCTACTTGTTCAATTTTCAAACCTGTGTATTGACAGAACTCTTCAATTGTTACTAATTCATTATCAAGTTTGTTGTTACTTTTCTTGATTGCTTTTAATATCCTGGTGCTTTGTCTGTAACTCTTGCCTGTGATTCGTTCAATGTCTTTTGGATAGATACATATTCTTTTCGTTATCGCTTTCATACTTTATCTATGCCTTTGATTAGGCTTTGACTACCTTCTGACTCGCAGAAAATCTTCTGCAATTTACTTATATTTTTTTAAACTGATATAGTGTGTTTTTATGCTCATTATGGACACTTGTGTCGATTTTGGACATATGGTACACTACCTATTTTTTCTTTGGTAAAATGTGATGTAATCTTTGTTATGATCATTTAAAACTGTTGCAACAAAATTTAGAATGATGGAGTCGTGAGAGGTTTGTGAAAGCAAACCAAATGTTGAATTAAATTTTGAAGTTATGGCTAGACAAAAAGGCATAATTAAATTGAAAGGTACTATCGGAGATATTACCTTTTACAAAACTCAAGATGGGCATTTAGCGAGAGAAAAAGGTGGAATTGACGCTAATAGAATCGCGAGTGACCCAGCGTTTCAGAGAACGCGTGAAAATGGTGCTGAGTTTGGACGTGCTGGAAAAGCCGGAAAGATTTTGAGAACTTCATTGAGAGCTTTGCTTTTGAATTCTGCGGATAGCAGAATGGTGAGCCGATTGACTCAACGAATGATGAAAGTTATTCAAGCTGATGCTGTGAGTGAAAGAGGTTTGAGAAATGTGATTGACGGCGAGGCAGAATTACTAACCGGTTTTGAGTTTAACATTCGTGGGAAACTTGGTACCAGTTTGTATGCTCCATTTGTTGGTGCAATTGACCGTGTGACGGGAGAAATATCTGTTACGTTGGCACCTTTTGTTCCAGCAAACATGATTGCTGCACCATCTGGAACCACACATTTTAAAGTCATTTCAGCGGGAGCGGAAGTTGATTTTGAAGCTGAAACGTTTGTGGTTGAGAACTCTGAAACTGCTATTTTACCATGGAATGCTGTTCCAACAGTAGCTATTAACCAAGTGAATACTGTTACGCCAAACAGTACTAAGCCTTTGTTTTTGGCTCTTGGTTTAGAGTTTTATCAGGAAGTGAATGGACAAATGTATCCGTTGAAAAATGGTGCGTTTAATCCGCTTTCCTTGGTGCAAGTTAGCGGCTTGTAGAAGATGGTTTTAGTACTGTCAAGAACTTATTTCCCTGAAGGAACAAATGGTAAACTCGAATGCGAAGGTAAATTGATTTGTAACACAATTGAATTACCGTGGAAGATGAACGAAACGAAGGTTTCCTGCATTCCGGAAGGGAAATATTTTATTAGAAAGCGATACAGTGCCAAATACAAATGGCATTTGGAAGTAAAGGATGTTCCAAATAGAAAATTTATTCTTTTTCATCCTGCTAACCATGCTAAAAAGGAATTGCAAGGCTGTATTGCTCCTGTTACAAAACTTTCTGGTCCTGGACTTGGTTTGATGTCTCGAATAGCTTTTGAAAAGCTTAAAAGAATTGTTTATCAAGCATTGGATAAAAATGAAAGTGTCGAATTAATTGTTCAATCCTAGAAATTACGATTATGAATAAAATTGTAGAGAGAGCGACCGCTCCCACACCAAAGTTTTTTAAAGTGCTTCGAACTATTGGATTGGTATTGGCCACTGTTAGTACTGCTGTTTTAACTGCACCAGTTTCTCTGCCAGTAATTGTGACAACCGTTGGTGGTTATGTAGCTGTTGCTGGTGGTGTTATTTCAGCAGTTAGTCAGTTGACTGTAGAGAAGAATGAACAGCCACAGTAATTCAACTTTAGTTGGAACTGCCGGAGGTACTTTTTTGAGTATGCTACCCAATTTGAACTCAGAAGATTTGATAAAAACAGTTATTTTAGCAACTGTTGGAGCTGTGGTGAGTTTTTCAATTTCGGTGTTGCTCAAATACCTCTGTAGGAAGCACAAAAAATAAGTTTAACTCTCGTTGTGGTGACCTTTGGGTTAAACAAAATGAAAGTCAGGTCGTGAGACCTGGCTTTTTTTAATTTTCGTAAATTATATGCATTGAAAGCTTTAATAAAATTAAAATCCTTGCATATATCTCATTACAACTTTCTATATATTCCGTAAAATTAACAACTGTTGTTGTTGAGCTAGATTTTCCTGTAATTAAAATAATTTTCTGATTATCTTTATCTATTTTAGAAGATCTATGATGTGTTCCGTTTCTGTAAGCTGGATAATAATAATCTCCTAAATCTTTTAGATTTGGATTATTTAAAAAATTCGTTGTTTTACCCGCTTTATCAATTGATAAGTAATTACTAAAAGTAAATCCTTGTGTATTAAATAATTTATAATCGTTTCTTTCTTTCAAATTATTTAAAGCTGTTGGTATATATAAAAGATTTCCGTAGACTTCGTAAAAGTTCCCATAAATCATTTCTATTTTCTTCCATGAAATATTTGATGATAATCCAATTGTTGACTTGTTACATTTTTGAGCTAATAATGTAATCAATAATTCCTCTCTTGCTTCAAAATAATCGAGTAAAGCATCAAAAAGCACTAAAATTATATCCTCTTCTTCATTAATTAAGAATGTTTTAAATTCATTATAATTTGGATTTGATTTTATAGCTTCATATTCAATAAAGAGATTTTCATAAATTTTTTCCCATTTCCCCACGACAAAATCATCAATACAATTAACAACATCAGATAATATTTTTCTTTTTATAATCTCGTTGTCAGTTTCATTAAATCTTCTCTGAAGTTGATTATATTTTTTATCTTTTAATAGTCTAAAATTAAGTGATAAAATTTGCCATCGTTTAAAATAATAGTCAATACTGTATTGATATTCTTTAAATAAAAATAAATCATCCTCTTTTGTCATAAATTCAATTGAAGGAAAATATTGAGGATCATTAATTCTTCCCTCTTCAATAACTATTTCTGGATGAAGATTTTTAATAATACCGTCGTGCTCTTTGTTAGTTATTACTAATCCTCCAATAATTGATTTTCTTTTCTCATCATATCCAATTTCAAGATCAGAAGAACATGTATCACAAAAAAAATTCACTCGCTGTGGAAACTGATTTCCAATATTATATCTTAAAATATATTTTTCTTCACATGTATTACATATTGCATATATTCTGTTTATCATATATTGATTTTTTACAAATATAAGATTTAATATTCTTAAGGATTTTCACAAATTTATTTCTTTATTTTAGTAAATAATTAAGCCAAGTCGGAAGACCTGGCTTTTTTAGTTTTAGACTTCACCAAATTGATTGATTACAACCTCAACAATTACTACTTCGGAATTATACCAATACAAATCGTTGTATTTTGCGTAATCTAAGGCTTTTGTTCTACTATCAAAAGCACCAAATAATACTCTTGATTCTTTTGATTTCCAACTGTCGGTTTGAAATAATAAAAAAATGCTCATAGGATTGATTTTAAAGGTTAACTAAGATTATTTTTTGCAATAGCGATATAAAATGACTCTTCTTAAATCATTGATTAAATTGATGTTTTCGTGAAATTGCTTTTCTTTTTGTTCTAACATTTTAAGAGCTGCTACATTTTTTTTGTGTTGTTCAAAATCGGTCGTCATTTCATTTGCTTTAAGGTTTAGGTTTTTAGCAAAGTCATTGATTCGGATGTATGGAATTACGGAACCGATAAGGAATTGATGCCAAAATTTTACTCTCCATAAGCTTTTGCAGATGGATTCCATGTTTTCGCAATCTTCTGAACATTGGAAAATGATAACAAAGCAATTCGGGCAGGGTTCATCTAAAGGTTTGCCTGTGTTTAACCCTTTGTTTAGGATGAAAAAATGAGGATTTGCGTATTTTACTCCGTTTTGGTGGTGCTTCATTTTAAAATTTATCATATCGTGGCTTTTAAGGATTTATCGACTGGACACACTTTTTCATTAAAATTTTTCAAAAGAAAAAAAGAAAAAAAAAGAAAGCACTCTCGTCAAGTGGAGGGTTTCAAAAAAGCAAGTTTTTTTTAAAAAATACTACTACCCCAATTCGTCCTTTGGAAGTCGGAATTTGTTACTTGTTGGATAAGTTGTTTTGAAAACGTATGGGTGGTGGAGATTTTTTAAAAAACCCGCAGGGCTTGAACTTGCTTTTTTGCAAACCCGGAACTTACCTTTGCTCTCTTTTTTTTATTTTTTTGCTTTCGGAGCAAGATTTTTCTTTGGAAGTCGGATTTTTTTGTTTCGGAGTCGGGGTCGTCTTGCAGGGGTTTCAAATTTTGGGGCTGGACAAAAAACAAAAGACAATTATAAACGCTTTTGACCGGAACCGAAATTTGAAACTCTTGCTGCACTGTTTGATTTTTTGTGGTGCTTGAACGTGAAAGTATGCAGTAGCAGTGTCCGTTAGCAGTGTTTTGCTATTGAAAATGGGAAGCACCTCAAAAAAACAATGCAAATACTACCAAGTGCGTTGGCAGTAGCGAAAGCAAGTGTGTGGTTTTTTGATTTGTTTGCACTGCCTTTCTGATTGCTTTTTTGGGTGCTGATGCTACACTTGTCTTTAAATAGAAAGGCTTGAAGTTTGAATGATTTTCTTAGAAATTCTAAAAGCATCAGCAACCGGAAAGCAATTACTATTTCATGTTCTGACAAATCAAAAAACCATACTCTTGCTGGGCAATTTTATCTTTTGAGGGTGCTTGATAGTGTTCAGTATTCAGATTATAGTGTTCAGTTGTTTCGGAGATGGGAAGCACCTTCAAAAGATAATGCAAACACTACCGCTTTAAACACACAGCTGATAAACACAATTGATGAATTTCCTGCGAAGTGATGATTTTCTTTTTAGCAGATACGTTCTTATGAAAACACGAAGTAAGACCCGCGAAGCCACGAGTTTTTGGTAGCTGGGTGATGCGAGGAAAGCTGCCAAAAATGTGTGGCTGGAGCGGGGCTTTCGAGCGGGGGGTGAGCGGCTTTTTTACATAATGTTATTATAGGGCAATGTACCATCTTGTTTTGGAGCACCATTTTCTTTATTGCCCTATAATGCCACATTATGTAACTAAGCTTTGGGAAAAGTTTTTGTTGCCTTGCACTATTTATCTATCGGAGTGATTCACTTCTGGCATACAAAAACTTTTTTGAGCGTTGGGAGGGAATGGCAGTAGGAAACTAAAACTTCTTTTTACCACTAAACGAAAAAATACTCTTGTGATTAAAAATGAAATTAGCGAAATGAAGCAAACAAAGAACCGGCTTTAGGAATACTTGGAATAAAGACGGTTTTTGTGCAGTCTGAATGAGATAATTTTTAATCGTATTTAAAAGTATATTCTAATAAATGTGATGTAGGTAATTTACCAGTTGGATTATAATAAGCATGAACATCTCTACCTCTTTCTGAAATAAGATGTAAATTCTTTCTTGCTCTTGATGCTAAAACATAAAGCATTTTTTTGGAGTTAATGATACCGTTGTTATCCGTAAAGTGAGGTACATAATCATTTAAAAGAGCGAATCCAATCATTGTATCATACTCTTCACCTTTAACTCCGTGAATTGTTGAAACAGTTATACCTTCTCTTTGTTTGAATACTTTCCTAAAGTTTTCTATACTACCAATAAACTCATTTCCCTCTTTTACTAATCTCTCTATTCGTTTTTCAGAACTATTAAAAAATGAATCATAATGTTCCTGAAGTGTTGTAAATAATTTTATTTCGATTTTTAATACACTACAAATTTTTGCAAATACTAGTTTTAAATATTCTAATCCATTTTCCTCATCAAAAGAAATAGAATTGCATAACTTTAAGAAGCTTTTATTTGAAATTGATACGTCAACTCCAGCATTGTATAAATCCTCTAATATTTCTCTACTCCATCGAAGTCTTTTAATATACAAATTAGGAGAAGGTTCTGTCAAAACAATTTTAGAAAGTTTATACCAAAAATTATCTATATCTCTTGAGAAAGGAGCCATTCCTGGTCCGTCAAAGCTGTAGTCTGGTAACTTAATCATTAGATTTCGAGTTAAACTTGCAAGATGAATCCATTGCGGTGCTGCAATGCATATTTCGTTTGGAGAAATTCCTTTTTCATTTATATTATGAAGAATAAGCCTTACTATTTCATCAACTAGGTTTTCTCGTTCAATTGTTTGATTAAATGTTATAATACTATTATATTCTTTATTTTTCCCTGATGGAATAATTGAATTATCGTAAGTTTTATAATAATCAAAATAATTTATAATTTTTGTTGATGATCTATAATTTTGAGATAAAGAATATTCTTTTAAAGGAAATTTCATTAACGCTTCTAGATCAACTTTACTCATTGGAAAACCTCCTAATGACTCGTAGATTGATTGGTTTGGGTCTCCAACAATTAAAACTTTTGAATTGCCATTATTAGCAGATAAAATTGAAGAAATAATATCATATTGAATCTCTTTTGTGTCTTGGTATTCATCAATGAGGATAAACGGAAATATTTTTGATAAAATGTTATTAATAATTTTATTCTCTTTCAACAACTTATCGGAATAAAATAAGATTTGCTCAAAATCAATTTGATTGTTATTTTTTAAGATTTCAAAATACTTTAAAAGAATTGATTCGACAATAGTCCTTTTTGCTTCGTTACTTGATGTTAGAAAGTATTGCCCTTTTTTAGCAATAAAACTACAATCATAATAAGTTACTTTTTGAGCTTTATAAGGTTCACATAAAGTTGAAATGATTTCTTCAGATTCATGAGAATTTAAAACTCGAAAACCATTTTTAAGTTCTTTTAGGTATAATGAATATGGTCTTAAAACCCATTCTAAACAGAAAGAATGAATTGTACCAATCCAAAGTTGTCTGATATCTACACCAAGTAATTCAACTCGTTCTTTTATCTCATCAGCCGCAGCGTTTGTGTAAGTGATTGCTATTATATATTCTTTTTCAGATTTTAATCTTGAAAGCTCATAAGCTATTTTATAAGTTAGCGTCCTAGTTTTTCCACTTCCGGGACAAGCTATTAGTATAATACTGTTTTCTTCATAAATAGCATCTTCTTGTTCGGTATTTAAATCTCCTTTATTCCAAATAAACATAATTATAGTAAGTAATAAAGGTTAAGAAAAGAGATTATTTGGTCATCAGGAGTTACTTTTTTTATAGCATTAATTATGTCTAAAGGTTGAACTTTACCATTACGGAATTCTTTAAGTATTTTATTTACTTCTGTATAATCAAGTTTGTCATCGTCCTTGAAATTTACATCAATTCTGTATTTGATTAAATCAGACATTAATTCTACACTAAAAGTTGATTTTGCGTAAATGATTGATTCGATTATATAGTTTGGAATAATTGTATCTTTAGTTATGTGCTTACCCAGCATTATAGCAAACCAACCTTTTCCCTCTTGTTTTGCCATAGTTAAAACACGTTTCCCATAAACAGCAACTTCATCAGAATCTAACTCTTTTTTAGCTAATTCTACAGTCGGTGGATCAATATAAATATCTTCAATAATTTGTTTTACTTCCCAAGAATTACCAGCTTTAACAAAATCTACTTCGAAAGTGTGGATAGCATAAAATACTTCTAACCAATCATTATTTAGAATAAAAGCATCTAATTTTGCTTTCCTTTCAATTCCCGATTTGCTTGAATTTTCAACCTTCTTCTTATAAGATTGTAATTTATCCGAATCACCATCAATTATAGTTGTGTCAAGTATCGCACTATCTAAATCTGTCAAAATACTACATTTTCTTTTTATTCTATCGTCATGAAATAACTGAGCTACATTCTGAAATCCTGTACTTCTAATGTTAATTAAACTTATTCCAAGTTCATCTAGACTTACACCAAAAACTTTTTTAACCATTAGCGGCAAAAGAATTTCTTCTGCATCGCCTTCAATTAAAATAACTCCTTTCGCAAAAAGTAAATTGCTTCTGACTGCGTCTAAATATCTTTGTAACTCATTAATATTTTCTGGTAAAAGTCCAGTTGATGGTTGATATACTTCTGCATAATTCTGCTTTTTCGACAAGATATTTATATTAGCAACGTTACTAACCTCAGAAATGTGTGTCGAATGCGTTGAATAAATAATCTGTGTATCACCGTAATCAAGATTTTCAAAAAGTGTTTTTTGGATATGTGTATGAATATGTGCTTCAGGTTCTTCTATGATTAGAAAATTTGCAAATGTTTCTTTTGACTTTTGATATTTGTATTCTAATAACTTTAATGTAAGGAAAATTAAATTGGCACCTCCTAGACTTAATTCATGAATGCCTCCTTCATAATCTTCACCGGGTTCACCAATAAATAATTTTAATGATTGTAAAAGTTTGTCGGCTTCGTCAGATAAGCTAGATTTTATTAATAGAGATGAAGGAGAATAAGTTTCCCCAACAGCATCCTTTATAGTCTCTTTGATATCATCCCTTATCGTTTGGACATCGGGTAACGTTTCAATACTATTATTCAATTCTTTGACTAGTTGACTTATTGGTTCAAATTCTGATTCTTTTATTTCGCCACTTTTATTTTTCAAAAGAGTCAAAAGTGGATTAGTTCTATTATTATGAAAATCAGAAACTACATCACGCAACGCTTGAATAAAAGTAAAAGAGATTTCTTTCGCAACAGATAGTTGATGTGGAATTTTTATACCAAACTTAGAATTATCAATATTGAAATTAAATTTTACATTATCAAAATCACCGACTAGTTCTTTATAAACTTCTACATCATTAAAATCAGCAGTACTCTTTCCTGTAAAAAAAGTTTCATAATGATCATTGACATTAATAGAATCAAGTAAAGTTTGAAGACCAGATTTATCTCCTTCTTTAAGCTCTGAAAGTTTTAAACGGATATCAGCTTTAGGTCTAAAGAATAAATTATATGTTGCTTTTTTTACTCTATTTTCAACATCAACAACACCTGATCCGTGAATAAATAAAGCCTGTATTGCTTCATCATCAGTAATTTCATCAAACTCCATACTAATTATAATCCAATGACCTCTCCAATCACCAATACTTCTATTGAAATCATTCTCATTTAATTTATAAGCAAATTGGTATGATGCATCTTCCAAAAGCAATCTCATTGCTCTGAATAAATTTGTTTTTCCACAACCATTTTCTCCAATGATAGTATTGATGCCTTTATTGAATTTGAAATTTGCATTTGCGAAATTTCTATAATTTACTAATGATACTTTTGATATGTACATTATATTTCTTTTGATATATTAAACGCTCCAATCATTAACCTAAACAACTCTTTTACATCTACATTTCCAGCGTTCATTTCTTTGAAAACCTGCTTGTCTGGTAAATCATTTTTTACAGCTTCAGCAAAATTGAATATGTCAGTTTTAATGCTTTGTGGAATTGTAAAGTTATCTTCTGGAGTTAGCAATAACACTAGTCTAAAAACATCTAATTTGTGTTTTCTTAATTGACGTTCGTCCACTTTTTCTCCATTTTCCTTCCGAGTTTTATAATCCAAGAATGCTTTGGCTTTTAATCCTATTAGAGCTTCTGTATTGGCTAAGTGGATTTCGTTTTCCAATTGGCTGTGCTCAATGGTAAAGTTGTAGTAATCATCATCCATTAATATGGCCGATAGACTAGAAATTTCAGTGTCAACAGGAATTGGAGTTAAGTGTGTTCCTTCCCCCAAATCTAATAAGTCCGGTACTCTTGAAAACAATTCGACTTGAAAAGGATATTCTTCTACCTGTGGTTTTTGAAAACGATAGTATTTTCGATCTTCTTCACTTTTCTCTCTTACGTCATAATTTCCCTGTTTTATGAATTCCCAAAAGTGCGTGACAAATTCAGGGCTTAATGCTTCTATTACTAAAATAATGTCAATGTCTTTTGTTGCTCTTGGTGTTAAACCAACATTATCGATAACAATGTCACATGCAGTTCCTCCGATGATTATATAATTATCTGTGAAATCTTTAAAATGTTGTCTGAAAATTTCTAAACCTCTTACCATATGTATTTTTCAATTATTTGGTCTAACGCCATATCTGTTCTTTCATCAATAAATCCTTCTTTTAAACTAATATATAAAGACAATGGATCTACATTATTTTTGCTTGTTATTCCTTTTGCGATTAGCTCCGGATTGTATTTCCAAACTTCTAAAGCATAGTTTCCACTTTCATTATTTAGATTTACTAGTTGATTTGTTTTTTCTAACTCATAGAATTTGTTTTTTTCTATGGCAAAATACTCCAATCTACTTGGGTTCATGTCGCTGTATTCCTCCAATGCCGTAGTATTAGAACAAAACATTTTTACTTTAGGTTTTTCATCTACATAGACTGTTTTAAAGACTGGATTTATAAGATGTTTTTCTATACTTTTCCAAAGTTTTTGTACATCGTTTTCAAACACAATATTTTTTTCTTTTGTTCCAACGACTTCAACAATAGCTAATCTTTTCAAATTTTCTATTGCTTTTGATATACCCATTTGTGTGTATTGGAATTTTTCTGCCAATTCTTTAAATGTGTATTGACCTAAATCGTCGTCTTTATGCAGTATTTGATATAGTAAAATTAATTGTGATGATGGAAGTAACAAGAGCTCTTTTTGAAATGCCTTATCCTTATTAAAATCTTGAATATCTATAAGTAATTCGGTTAGAAACATTTGTTTTCCCGGGACAATAAAGCTAATCTTTTGGTCAATAAGCCTTTTTCTATTTATAGCTGTAATGTCTTCGGTAACTATTATAATTCTTTTTTCTAACACCTTTTGTATTGCGATTACTTGCTGTCTCAATTGAGCTGCGTTAAAGGCATCTTCTTTATTAACCTGTACTAAAATTAATTCGTGGTTGTGTAAATGAGTTACATAAAAATTAAAATTGTTTTGGAAAATGAATGGTAATTTATTGATATAATCTTTTGATAACTCTTTTATTTCAAGGTCTTTTCCTAGAATTTGATGGATATATTCTTTTAATTTTTCCATAATAAACTAATAATTGCTATAATAAACTTAATTGGTTTATTATACAAATATAGGTTTATTATATTAAATATCAATTTATTAATGGATAAAATACATTAAACTATGTATAAATATAAATTTGTTTATATTTCAATGTAAGCTTTATAGTTAAAACCAACATTCTCATTGTACTTAATATAGCCTAATTGATTGGTGACTAATTTGGCATTATCTATCTGGAAATCATTACTATTGGAATGATGATGTCCATAAATCCAAAAATTAATACTGTTATCTTCAATCAATTCCGTTAAGTTTGATGCAAAAGCTTCGTTGATTTTACTGTTGAGATATTTTTCAGGATAATTTACAAAACTAGGTGCATGGTGAGTAACAACAACCGTTTTATTATCGGATGTTTCATTTAGAGCATTTTGTATAAATTCTAAGCTCTCTTTATGCAGTAAATTATAATCATCAACATTGAATAAGCGATCATTGTATTTAATTACTTTAAAATCAGAAAGACTTTGTTGGATGAGCCAACGCTTACTTTCTGAAATATTTGACCAAAGTGTAGAAAATATCAAATTAATACCAGGTACTTCTTTAACACAATTATTTACTAAAAAGATGTTCTCTCTAATTTTTGTATCTAAAAATCTGCTACTATCAACATTATAGTAATAATATTCGTGGTTTCCGGGAATCCAATAAGTAGTTTTAAAATTTCGTGAAATGTAATTGAAGAAATCTTGGTGATTATCTATTATTTTAAATGGTACAATATCTCCCGCCAAAATAAGAATATCAGCTATTGGTTCTATTGGATTATTAAGAATGTGTTCTTTGTTGTCAGGGAACTCAAGATGAAGGTCAGAACAATATTGGATTTTCATAGTTAATGTTAAATTTTGCTTGATAAGACATTTGCAGCCTTAACTCAAAGATTTCTTCAACCCCTTTAATACTAAATATATTATTTCATGAAGATGGATAGTTTCAAACAATCTTAGATTTTCACTTTCACTTAATCCATTATTTTTACTCAATTTTTTTAAAGAATAAGTGTTAATGAATTTTAAGTTCTCACTGTAATCAATCTTTGTAATGTCTTCTTTAGAATTATAAAAATCAATAAACTTGTCATATTCAGAATTTTGATTTCTTTGCCATTCTTCTGATAATTCCTCTGGTTGCTCATTCTTTAAAGCATCAATAATAGACTGAGTTATGCCTCCGAATGCACCAATTAAATATGTTGGTTTGTCTGATTTTAAAGATAACAATGCTTCTTCTAGTAAACCTGGATATTTTCCTTTGAAATTACTTTTTCTACCACCCATGAAAATTCTAGCATGATTATTATCAGTCATTTGATTTCTCATTTTTGTCAAACACTCTGACCAAATAAATAAGTTGTCATTTCCAATTGGTGGATAAAATTCATTTTTATTTAAGTTTAATTCATCAGGAGGTGAAACTTTATTAACTTTTACTCCATTTTTGATAAAGTCTAGATTTTGCTTTTCCTGTATATTCAAGTATATGGGGAAACTAAAATAATTTTCATAATACTTTTTATTGTCTTTGTGAGGAGTATATTGTTTTACAATTTCTGAAAACAAAAATGTATACCCTTCCGACCTTAAGTCTCCACCATACAATAATGTTGCACCATTAATAATTAAATATCTAGTTAGTTCTAAAATTGTATCTTGCTGATGGATTTTGGAAAACCCAAGCTCTTCTAAATTTTCACTTTCACTGATTGAAATTGCGATTTTTTTATTAGTGAAAAGGAATTTTTTAGATTTTATTTCATCTCTTTCTTCAATGACTTCATTTACTAGAAATTCTTCAAAATCTTCGGGTTTATTTTTATCGTTATTTATCATACTAAATGTAATTTGGTAGTTGAACCGGTGTTAAAAATTTGATTTTACTATCAACATCGTTGAGTAAATTTATTTCTTCAATTCCTAAAGGTGGCTCAGGATATAAAACAACTAAATCTTTTGTTTCTTTAATATTCTCAAATTTGTATTTTTCAATATCAATATAATTGAATAGTTCAGGTGCTTTTGGTAAAATTATACAATAGTTTTTTGTATCTATTTCATACATTTTTTTACAATATTCAAGTAATACTTTGTTATAACTAATTTGAATTACTTGGATTAATGTATCATTTATTATATCTTCAATATTATCGTCCCATATCAACGAGGGAACATTTCCTAGATATGGAAAGCTTCTAGTTTCTCCTTTTTTGATACTTTGAACACATAAAATAGGACAGCCAAACCTCTTAGAAACTATTACTTCTCTTCTGCACCATTCTCTATTTGAATATTCATCTGTATTGAAGATAATAATGGCTGAATTGTCTATGTTTTTGTTAATTTGTTCTTCAAAATCATGACCATCTGCAATATCATTAGTATCAAAAAAGGTATCTAATTTAGTATAGCTTTCTAAATAATCTCTAAATTTTTTAGCCAAATCTTCGCCATCTTTTTTTGCATGGCTTAAAAACAGTTTTACAGGAGCATCATCAGTTTTCTTGGTATTATAAACTTCTTTTTCATTCTTTAATTGTCTAGCAACGTCATGTAACAAACGTGATTTTATAAGTTTCCATTTGTTATTAAAAATGTCACTATCTGTTACTCCGTTAACTTCATTTGCTCTGATAAATTGTATTTTGCTTAAACCAGCTTGGTCAATATAATAGGAATAATCAGAAAATGCAATTGGAAATACTCTAGTATTATCAGGTAGGTTTTTAACTAATTCTTGTATATAATTTCTCCAATGATCATCATTAACCATCTTTTCATCAACTAATATAACAACTGAATTTTTATAAGACTCTTCAAAGTTAATTGCTATCGGAATAGTGTTATTAGATTTTGACTTACTTCTGAAGTAAACAGGAATATTAATTGCTCTTGCCAGAGGAGATTTTAATTCCCTACAAAAGGTTGAAAAAATATTTTCAGCATATAATTTTCCTTCAATAAATTCTGGATGCCAAATTACATAAATTGAAAATGGACTTGTGAAATTGTTTTTTTTTATTGACATAAATCTTTTGTTAACTGTAATATTCCTTTATTAACTATCTTTTCTGAATTTTCTCTATTTGAGAATGCTTGCTCAATATACTGTTGTAATAAATATCTATCCTCAGTCCAATCCTTAAGAATGGCATAACCTGATTTAAAATTTTCAATGAACCTCTCAGGATACTCATCTTCATCATAGTAATCGGAATTATAATCCGGGTGTGAAGGAAGCCTTATCCCTAATATTCCGGAATATTTATCACCAACTCTAAGATCTAAAGCTCCATAAATTTCCCAATCAATATGCTTTCTACATTTTGTTTTAGGACCAAGCAAAACTACTAGTACGGTTACATCATTCAAATATCCTTGTTGAATAAGTTGCTTTATGTATCCATCACTATTATCTGAATTTATATCACCATCATTTACAGATTTATTAATAATTAAATCAGAAAACCTATTTTCAAACTCTATTCTTTTATCTTCATCGTCATTATGATAAAAACTAACAAATGTTTTATGCTTTTGAATATTTTTTGGTATTGAAATATTCCATGTAAAAATATTCCCATTATAAAAGAACTTTTTTCCTTTACTCCATTGTCCACCACTGTTTTTATCAATGCTGTATATGTCATATCCGTTTAAAATAATTGAAACTAACCAGCTTCTATCTTTTTGACCTAAATCAGTTAAAATTCTTCCATCCCATGAATGAGCAATAACATTGTCAATTAATTGCCTAGAATTTTCAAATGAAAGTTTTGAAATTAAATACTCCATAATTATAAATTATTTTCTAAAATTGTAGCTAATGGGTGATAAAATGAAGAGTAGGTTTTTATTCTACTTTGGTTTTCTAGAGCATATTCTGATTGACCTGTTATCTGTGTTATTAAACTATTAAGTGATTTTATACCTCTTACCACATGAACTGTTTTTAAATAATCAGGTAATTCATTTGAAGCAATTCCTTTGATTGTAATTGCACCTTGAATCGTTTTTTCATTACCATAACCTATTTCCCAAGGTACCCATTTTGAGTACAATGTATTCTTTGATATTACGCATAGCATGTGTGAACTCATTTTTATTCCTTTTTTTATTAAGTCAACAACACCTGTCGGATTGTTTGTTTGTCTATGTATTTTCAAATCTCTATCATATTCATCAAAATAAACGTCAATACCGGCATTAATTAAATAGTCAGCTATTTTTTTACAATATTGGGTATCTGACTTTTGATGACTTATAAATACACATTTGACATTTAAAGCTAAATTTACAGTTGATTTAAATTCATTTGAAGGTAAAGCTCGATTAATTCCTATCATTTTTTATCTTTTTAAAATATTGCGTTTCATTCTAACTCTCGAATTGTCAATGGAGTCAAATAAATTATCTCTTTTCCAGATAGCGTAATTTACTTTGCTCTCAAAATCTCTTTCAATATTATTCCATCGCATTGATACAGCATAACCAGAATCAATATTATCTTGTAGTCGAGGTGGAATACAATGTTTTTGGCCAGGCAAGAAAATACATAATAGTCCATTAGGTTTAAAGCTTTTTAGTGATGTTATAGGATGTTTATATCCCCTTAATGATGCCCAAATTTCAGAATCTATCCATTTTCTATTTCCTGTCTCAGAACCAATAAGCACAATTGTAACTGAGCAACTTCGCATTTTATCTCGAATTTTTTTGTAAATGGTTTCATCACTAAGATAACCAATATCATCTTTCAATGAATAATCCGCTACTTTCATTCCTTCTTTTAACAGTCTTAACTCATTCAAATAATTTTGGTCATTCTTATGATGGTAACTAATAAAACAATTTCGAATTACCTTTGCCATAAATAGAAATTAATAGTTTTTTTATTGAAAAATTTTGCATTAACTAGGAATTTATGTTAATATTAACAATAATTATACCCAGTTCTAAAAATATATATTTTGGCATTAAATATTTGATAATGTGACAAATTGGCATTTTAATTTTTAATTTCGTGTTATGAATAAAATTGATTTAGAAAGAAAAGCTTCTGAAATTAAAGAAATTATTTCAGTTTACACTAAAGAAAGTTTTATAGGTTTTTTTGCTGATTTTATTAGAAATAATACCATCAGAGGATTTGAAGAGTTCTCTGAAAAAATAAAGTCAAAATTAAAGGATTCACAATATCTAATCGCATTAAGATTATCAGCAGACGAAGGAGCCATCGACTTTAAGTTTAATGAAGAAACAAAAAAGGACTTAATTAAAGTTGCTGATTTAATTAATGAAATTGTTAGTTCTTTTTTGGCCGCTAATTATACTGAAAAATATTTGCAGAAAGACTCCCAAAGCAAGTATGACCTTTTTGTTCACGAAACTACTTTTAAAAATTATTTCCAAAATGGAGTATTAAATTTCGTTCAACAAGAACTTAATCATGTAATAAATATGTTTAGTCCTTATGATGAAAAGATTAAGGAAAAGACTGGACTAGACTTGTATACATTTATCGATTTTTACTACTTAACTGAAAAAGTTTACAAAGAAAAAGTAATTGATACACATTCTTTCTTAACTGATAAGTCTTTTTATGAGGCGGTTAGAGATGATAATGGGTTGGATTTGAATAAATTATCTAAAGAAACAAAGACAAAGTTTCTTGCTTTTTATGAGAAGCCACATTTGCCATTAATTTTTTCAAAATCCGATTTTATTGAATTTATATCTATTGATAAGTTAGATTACTTGCTGAATATATTTTCAATAGACATGCAAAATAAAATCGATTTTACATTTTATACACAAAAGAACCCACTTGATTTAAAGCCTATAATTAAGCTGAATGATAACGAATATTTAAATATTTTTCAAAAGCAAATACCTACTTCAATTTATTATCACCTTTTTACTATTCTCGGAGATAATCAAAAATCACTAACACAACTTTATCAACGAAGAGGTAAAATAGTTTTTGAACAGGAAACTCTAGAAATTTTCAAGAATTTTTTTAAAGACAAAAACACTAAATTTTTTCACAATTATCACATAAATGGTTGTGAGCAAGATATATTAATTATCCACAATAAAATCGCCTACATCATAGAGTGTAAAACATCAAAATTTAGAGAGCCTTTAAGAAATACTGAAAATGCATATGCAAGAATTAAAGAAGATTTTAAAAATTCAATTCAAGAAGGGTATAATCAGTGTTTACGAGTTGAAAATGAAATATTCAATAATGACAAAATAATTATTGATACTAAAAATGAAAAAGTTGAGATTGACACAAATAATATTTTAAATGTATTTTCAATTGTTGTTACATTAGAACGATATGGTGCAATTCAAACAGATTTAAGTCTTCTTTTAGAAAAAGAAAATGAAGAAGATTATTACCCTTTATCAATTTTTATAGATGATTTAGAAATATTCCTTTTAAGTTTATACAAAAAGTTCAATAATCCTTATAGAAAATTTGAGGAATATTTAGAAATTAGACAATCACTAAATGGGAAAATTATGTCTGCTGATGAATTAGATATTTGTGCAATGTTTTTAAAGAATTCAATCGAATTAAAGAAGTTAATAAATAATCATACATTTATAATTCCTGATCCATTATTACAAAATATTTTTGATAAGATGTATTTTGATAAAGAGATAAAAGTTAAGTTGAAATATGATTCGAAATTTATAAATAGTTCCGTTTAATTTTACTAGTAAGTAATTTAAGTAATATGTTATAATTATTTGACAACAAAATAACCATACATTTTGTCCCAAATGTTGTCAATAATTGGGACAAATATCGAACATTGGGATATTTAATGTTATCATTTATAGTTGTTTTGTCAAGCTAAACCTGATTATTTTACTACAAAACATCTTTTTTATCAGTTAAGCTTTGGCAGTAAACAGCATTTATTGCCGAAACTTAATCATATTCAAAAGAGTCAATGAAAAACTTTAAATTGTATAATTCAAGTCCACAATCATCTTCTAAGTCATGTTTTTCTAGTTGATCTATTTCGATAAACGATATATCATTAGCAAAAGCCTTTTCTCCGATTAAATGCTCAATATGAACATAAACTGCTTCGCGAAGTCTTGGGTTGTCTTTGTGGACGATGTAGTTTTTGAGTAACACTTTTATTCCTAAATCGGTTGGTTTGTTTGGGTTTTCTAATGGTATGAAATACATTTCGCTTATTCGTAAAGAGATGCCGTAATATTCTAGTGGTTTATCTGTGCCATTTTCGTATTTGGTTAGGTTGGTTTCTGGCTGGAGGAATGCGGTTATTTTCCAACGTTCTACAACTGGTGCATGATGGACTAGTAATTCTACTTCTTTGAAAAGGTATGGATTTCCGTTTGCAGTAATTATTATCTCTGCACCGTTTGTTTTGTTTTTGATTATTATATCAAGGTCTTTGTTGTATTGATGTAGTATCTCGATTAGTTTGTCGAAATGGATTTTTAGTTCTTCTTTTGGGATTTCGTTTAGGAGTAGGAAAACGAAGTTGTTTTGTTGGAAGTAGTTCCAGAAGTTGGTTATTGTTTTCATGTTGTTCTTTTTTTAACCGCAAAGGACACAAAGGTTTACGCAATGTTCGCAAAGCTTTATTATCTCTTGTCTGGTGTTGATTTGTCATAAGCTATTAAGTTTACCATCTCTCTCAATCTGGAGCGAACTCGATTGCCGTAATGGATTTCTATTTCTGTGGCTGATAGGTTTGTGGTGATGTGGGTTTTTAGTTTTTTGGAGATGAATAGATCGTATCGACTTAATAGAATTTCTGCCATTACGTTGCATTCGTTTCCGAAATACTTTAGGTTGTTTTCTGTGCCTAAATCATCAAAGCAATAGGTTCTTGGTTCTGATTGATATAGTTTGCCGATGCTGTATTTGTGAATGATTTGGTAACCATCTTGGATGAATTCAAAGCTGATGTCTCGACAGGGTTTTACGTAGAATTTGTGTTCGGTTGCTGTTAGGTATTTCATGAGGTTCATGAGTGATGTTTTGCCACAACCGATTGGTCCGGTTAATAGTATTCCCTTGTTGAGGTTTATTCCATATTGAAAGCATGTTGGTTCATCCTTCAGGAAATAGGCAATGAGTTTGTAAACTATTGGGTAATCGGTTTCTATTATTTTGAAATGATTGCCGTATAGTTCGACACCTTTGGTTTGAAGCCAGTTGATTACTTCGATGTAGCTGTAGTGGGATTTTATTTCGTTTTCCATATTTTGTTTTTTAACCACATAAGAACATAGGTTTTATAGTTTTTTTGAGATTGCTTAAAGACGCTTCGCTTTTGATAGTTTATCATAGGTTTTGGGTTAAAGCGATGGTTTTAGAACACTGATGACACAGATTGAACGGATTTACACGGATTTTTTTTTAACCGCAAAAGTCACAAAGTCCTTCGACAAGCTCAGGATGACAACGCAAGGTTCGCAAAGGATGAGATGCTGAAACAAGTTCAGCATGACAAAAGAACTATAATGGTTCGGCATAGTTTTTATCGGTTGTTGTGTTGAGGTTTTTTGGTCGATTTGTCGGTGTTGTGTCGGTGTTGTGATTGAAATTAACACTGTTGATTATCCAGTTTTGTGCTGCTGCTTGCCAATCGATCATCGGAGTTTTTCCTCCAACTAACCAACCGACACTTGAGAAATAATTGAAGAATTTTTGTGCTTCGAGTTCCGGGAAGTTGTTGGCTTGGAAATAGGTTTTGATTTCTTCGATTGTTGGTGTAGCCTTTTTCAAAGGAGATACCTCGGCTACGCTCGGTATGACAAAATCACGCGGTTGCAATTCTTCTTTTTCTTTTTTCGCGGAACTTTTTTCTTTTTGCTGACCATTTTCAGTTTGTTTTTTATTGGTGTCAGCGAATGCAGATTGCATTTCTTCATGTTCGTTTTTAAAATTGGAATTATTTATTTCATCAAAATTTTTTGCTTGCTCGTTCAAGTTTGCAACGTTTTTTTCGTTTGAACTATTTGTATTGTTTATATAGTTTATAGAAGGTACTACTGCTTGTTCAGTACTTGTTTCATCACTGGTACAAGACTTGTTTAGAGCTTGTTCTGAAACCGATTCAATAAGTGGTTCATTTTTTAGTTTTCTCTCACTTTTTGGAGCTGGTTTTAGATCTTCGGAAAAATTGAATAAAATGACATGACTTCCTTTGAAAGGATTGTAGGATGGCTCGTAATTGATGTAACCCAAACTGTGCAAGTTCTTCAGACATTTATGATAGGTTGCTTTGGAACTGATTTTGCTTATTCTCATTACCTCATCGCGATTGATACTGATTGGGTTTTTGAAGCGGTTGCAGTTCCAAAATTGGAATAAGGCCATGTAAAGGCTGACATGGGTTGGGTTGAGTGCTTTGTCGAGGACTACTTTTTCGAAGAAGCCGGTTAAATGCTTTATGTAATTCATTTGGAAGTATTAAGATTTGAGTATTAAGTATTAAGACTGATTGCTTGAACTTTGTTCAAGGATTGACCTGCCTACGCAGGAGATACTTCGACAAGCTCAGTATGACAATAGCCAGAATTACTTGAAAAGCGTTGGTATTGCGTTTGTTTTGTTGGTGTTTAGTAGTTTATCGATGTCGGTATTGTCGTAGTAGAGGGTGCCACCGATTTTGGTGTAGGTTAAGGTTCCGTTGATGCGGAGGTTTTGGAGTGTTCCGGGAGAGATGTTTAGGAGGTTGCGGACTTCAATGGATTTGAGCCATTTTTTGGTTTGACCCGGTTTGGAATGGATTAACTCTTGGAGGTCTTTTAGTAATAGTGTTCTAAATTCGTTTAAATCTTCACGGGTAATAACTTCTACTGCCATAACTTTAATTTTATTGGGTTATGGTGCAAAATTGTTTAGATTGATTTATTTTATTTCAGAAGTGAATCAGAAGTGGAAAACAAAAAAGTTTAATTTTAATTAAGAAATTTTTAAAATAGTTAGTAAAATCAAGGGTTTAGAAAGATTTTATTTTTTTTAAAATTTTACCATATAAGGCACATAGGTTTTTAATTATGATGGAGGTCCATATAAAATTTTGTGTTTTACTCTTGATTATTTTGTTGGGTTTGGTTTGATGATTTTAATTGTTGGATAAAGGAAGTGGGTGACATTCCGATTCTGTTTTTGAAACAAAGTGTGAAGATTTGCGTTGAGCCGAAACCAGCTTCATCTGACAGGGCTTTGTTGGTGTAGTTCCTGAATTTATTATTGCTAATTAACAACTCGACTATGTAATCAATTTTAAGATCGTTGATGTAGGTTGTGGTCTTTTTTCCCCTTTGCTCGGCAATTATTAACGACGCATATTTGGTATTTGTATCCAGTAATGCGGCAAGCTTTGCCAAGTTCATGTCTTTTTCAAGGAATTTTTTTTGTTTTTCAAATTTCTCCAAGTTTTTCAATAATGACTTGGTTAATTCCGGACTAAGGTTTGTATTCTGGTTGTTTGATGGAAGTATTGTTGCTTTCTTTTTTTCTGATAAATCAGCCATTATTTGATTGAATTTTTCTTTTTCCCTTTTTTTGGAATGCAGATGCCAACCGAACACAGTTAATAGAATTATTATGAGCGATGCTACTACAAGAAAATAGATTTTTCTGTTTGAAGCTAATTCGTTTTCGATTTTTCTCTTTTTTTCTAGTAATGTTTTAGTGTCATATTCTTTATGGACTTTGTAGGTGAGGTATTTGAATTTTTGGTTTGTTTCTTTGTCAAAATCCATTAGCTTTTTGATGAAGAATAGCTCTTTTTTTAATTCATTGGTTTCTCCAAAGTATTGTATCAGCATTTCATATCCTTCTCGAAGATCCGGACGGTTGTACTTTTTTGTTTGAATTCCATCGTGTACTCTTGTAAAATAGGTAACCGCTGTATTTTTTTCGTTTATTTCCCAATAGCATTTTCCGAGATAAAATTGGGTTGTAATCAGCGTAGAATAGTCGTCGACTTTTTCGAATTGAGGTTTTGATTCTTTCAATAATTTGATTGCATTTTCATAATCTTTTTGTTTACATAGGTTAATTCCCTCCGCATTTTTGAAGTAAGGAATCATATCATCCAATTCATATTCATTGGATAGTTCTATTCCCAGTTTATTGAAATATGAGGAATGATCATATCTTTCAATTTGTGTGTAGCACAATGCGATTGCGTGCATTGATTTTAAATAGGCCAAATCATTTTCTTCTTTAAAATAGTCCATGCATTGATTTAGCAATGCAATTGCTTCATCGTAATAACCTAAGAAATATTTTGTTAGAGCAATGGTATATTTTACTTTATGGATTAAGTATTGATCATTTGTTTTTGCTATATAATTGTTGGCGAGAATATATAAATCTAATGCCTTGGTGTATTCGTTGTTGTCATAATGTGCTGCTCCAATTGTAAGGTAGACACTCCCCAAGATATCGTTGTTTTTAGTTGCTATTGCTTTTTCAAGTAAACTATCTGCATAAATCATTCTATATTTTTTATCTACAAAATGGATTAATGCTTTATATGCTTTGGTTTGTTGTACTAGGTTTTTTTCCTCATTTGCTTTTTTGAGCCAGTATTTTGCTAATTGTTGTGCTTTGATGCTATCCGTTCGAAATTCTATTACTTTTTCTTCAAGATATTGATAGTTTTTATTGGACAGACTATCAACTGGATTAGACTGTTTTGCTTGAACAATTGTTAAAGAGAATAATGTGAATGCTATGCTAATTATAAAGTTATTCATTTTAGTTGGTTAAGGTTTAGTTCAACTTACTATTTAAAAAAGTTTGAGGAATGGAAATGGGTTCAGTAAAAATATTAATTTTTTTTAATTGAAAGTAAATCAAAATTATAAGCATTATAATCTGTATGTAAATCGGTGTTTTTAAACTAAGAGGTATTTTCAATCCTATCTTATTTTTTGATAAAGACTAGCATTTTTTATTGTATTGGATTCTAGAATGCAATAGTTTGAATTCGGAAATTCGTTAGTAGTTGTGTTGTGGGGGTGGATTTGAGCCAATAGTTTTGTTCTCGAATTCAACCGGTTTTACTTTGGTAGAACCAAGCAAAAACTGTTCAGATTACCCCGGGAGAAATGAACTGATTAAAAATAAATCAGTAACATTTAACACTTAAACCAACATGAAAAATTATTTCCTTATTTTATTCTTTGCTTTGCTCTTTGTTTCTTGTGAAACAACAGAATCTGAACTAACTAGTTCTGAAACCAATAATCTTAGCAAGAAATCACAAGACTTACTTCCGCTGAATCTTACTAACACGTATGATTTTGTAGGTCAAGCTCATTATGATATTTCTACTTCTTATTTTGCTGATTCCAATTTACCCAAAACAATAGACAGTATTGTTAGTCAAGTTAATTTGAAAGCCAGTATTCATCCGTTTTTTGATGATTTTTTATCTGCCGATTATAATTTAGTACCACAAAGCCGAATTTCTTATTTAGTTTCTGCTAGCCATAGTGCGTTTGATTCTATTGTTGATGATTTACCACTAAATGCTACAGCTAAAAATGATTTTCGCCTTTTTGTAGAGACTGTTTTGTCTAAAGTGGATAATGATGAGGATTATATTGACATTCATAACTACGTTGTCCATTACGAATCGACAATACAGGATTCTGGTCAGCTTTCTGCTAGTGAAAAAGAGTATCTTTTGACGGTGACATCCATCATTCGACACAGTGTGTATGCTAAAAAGAAAAGACCTAAAAAAAATACTGATCTTGATTGGTATTGGTTGAGTGCGAAATTTACCGGAGCTGTTGAAGGTGCTCAGTACGGAAAGTCTCATGCGATACTTACTGCTTTGAAAGCGGGAATTATAGAAAACAAGTAAACAAACATTATTGCTTTTTAAAAGGGCTATCCATTAGGGTAGCCTTTGGTGTTCATCTACCTCGTTCATTCTTTTGATGAGGTTGCCTTTTAATGAACTTATGAATTTTGTACGTTCTGTTTTTCGGTTAGTGATTTCGTAAAATGTTCTATGGAATTGACCAAGATCTATATCAAAAGCTTTGCTAAATCCTTGTACTATTTCTTTAATATCTGCTGCACCGTGATTGAATACACCTTCGGTATGTAACGCATAAATCAGTTCAATAATTCCGACTTTGGAGCCTGTCCATTTCAATACTTTTTCTGGATTGCTATTTTTTGATACTGCTGACTTTTTTAATTTAGCAATCAAGTAGATTTGTAGTTTTTCGTTGGCTAAAATCTGTGCTGCTTTGTAATCGTGTGACGTTGCAAACAATTTATCTATTTGAAAATATAAGCTATCCATTACCCATTTGAAATTCTGTTGATTTCTTAGAAAATATTTATCATCTAAATATTGATTTCCTTTTCGATAGTATCTGTAAAACTCTGCGTTATCGATAAAAAACTGTTCTTGTTTTTTTAGTTGGCTTGCGTAGTATTTTCGAATGGTTTTTTCTGAAGCTACTGGTTTGTTGCATTCCATAATATATATTTCGTTGAAATAAATTATTTGGCTTGTTAGTTTGGGTTTGTCATTTTTGAAGAAATCAATTTCTTCTTCTTGACTTATTTTTTGGTTGATGTATGTAGTTCTTAATTTTTCGTAACCCTCCATCAATATGTTGATTGCCAACGAGCAATTTTGAATAGGGTTCTCTTCCACTAACGGGATGATGTTAGTGAGTTGTTGATCGAGTTGATTGAGGAGTTGATTTGCGAAGTTTTTCATGGTTGGTTACCTCACCCTAAATCTCTCTCCTAAGTTGAGGGACTTTTGGATTATGCTAGAAATTTGATTTTATATTCTATGAGTTATTATTCAATTTTAGTAGTTTTTGGTGTTGGCAAAACTAAGTTTGGTTTTTGTTTGGAACAATTGTTTGGGTGTGAAATTCTGGAATTGCATAGTTGAATTTTGGAATTGCATAGTCTTTTTCATTTTGTAGTTGTGGATTTTGATTTTTTTTGAATTGTGCTTTTTTTCACTATTTAAAAGAGGTTACTTTTCTTTTTGAAGGGTTTTATTTATTGGGAAAGTCTCTTTTTATTACCGCAACCTTTTTTAGCTTTTTTCTTGAAAATTAGGTGTTGGATTCTAGAATCCAATACTTAAGTTTTAGTTTAGATTGGTATAATTTGATAGGTTTGTTTGACTTTTTACTACTTCGACAGTTACAAAATCCATCAAAATCTATTGTATGTCCATGTCAAATCAAGAGGAAAAACTCAGGATTATCTATCAGTTGTTGTTTGACTTAGCAACCGGTAGAAAAACTGTTGCTTTGGATATTGGCACTTTGGATGATGAATATGATGCCATTTTATGGTCTTTATCGGAGCAAGGTGAGCGAATTCGAGCGTTGGCTTTGGATCAGGGTATGGTTCCGCCATATTCTTCATTTGAGCATCTGAATCAATTTGTATTTGTTTTGGACTCCAATTACAGAATAGTTGATTTTAATTATACTGTTGTTGAACGGTTAAGGTATGAATCAGAAGTAATTCAGAGTCTGCTTTTTGAAAGTTTGTTGGATGACTCTTCTAAATTGGTTTGGAACGATTTGCTTACGCAAGTAAAAAGTGAGACTCATTTTTTTGTTACGACGGAATTGCTTTTTTTGACTGTTGATGGATTTAAGCTGCCTTTGTTTTGTTCGGTTAGTAGTAGTCTTGTAAATCCGTTCGTGTATGTTTTATCCGCAGAAGTTATTTTGAAGGACACTCCTTTTTTGAAGCAGATTCCTTCTGTTGCAAATGAAAAAGCTAAAGCTGAAGCTGCTATGATTGAAAAAATTCACGCCTATATTTTGGAACACTTGGATGTACCATTACCTTCTTTAAAATCGCTTGCCTTACTTTTTGATAGTGAGGAGCACAAAATACGTCATGGATTCAGGGAACATTATCAGACCAGTGTGTATCAATTTTATCAAGATGAACGGTTGAAGAAAGCCTATTCACTCATTTTGCAAACCGATTTACCATTGAAAGAGGTTGCGTTTCAGTGTGGGTTTGTGGCGTATTTGAATTTTTATAAGGCATTTAGAAAGAAGTATGGGTTTTCACCGAGTGAGGTTGCGAGGAAGTAAGTTGTTAGGTTGTTTTTGGAATTGGATAACGAAATGCTTGATTTGCATAGTGTTATAAAAATATATTGTAGAATTTTACCGTAGTTAATTTTTTCTGAACCACTTATTAAAGGGATAGAAGGAATTTTCTAGGATTAAATATTTCAATATTGAAAACACATTCATTATGATTTCTGATAAAATAAAAAATAGTGTTGTTTTAGTTGTAAGCTACTTGTATGTTTTACTATTTGTTTATGCAGCGGTCAGTAAGTTGTTGGATTATGAAAATTTTCAAGTGCAATTGGGGCAATCACCATTATTAAGTGCTTTTGCGGGTTATGTAGCCTTTTTGGTGCCGATAATGGAAATACTATGTTCTATTCTATTGCTAAATGTTGCTTCAAGAAGAGTAGGGTTCTATCTGTCCTTTGCCCTGATGGTGATGTTTACACTATATATTTACATTATTCTTAATCACACTTCGTTTACTCCTTGTTCTTGCGGTGGCATATTGGAAGAGTTGTCGTGGAATGAACATATCGTTTTTAACTTATCTTTTGTTCTACTTGCCCTTATTTGTATTTTTTTATTGCACCCGAATACGTTTAAAAAGGCATTTGTCTTTTTGGGAATAACAACTTTTTTAAGTGTGGGATTAGTAATTGTTCTATTTCAGATGTCTGAAAAAATAATCCATCATCATAACAATTTCACAAGACGATTTCCACACTTTCCCGCTGTGTCAAATGGCGAAGTTTCACTTTCTCGTGACACTTATTATTTTGCCGGAAGTTCAGAAAATAGCATTTTTCTTGGCAATTATACTTATCCCCTTCAAGTTTTGGAAATAGATAGCTCATTACGCATTATTGCAACACATAAAATTAAATTAGATAGAATGAATTTGCCTTTTACGGCTATACAAGTTAAAGTACAACCTCCTTATTTTTATGTTGTTGATGGAAATGTGCCTTGTGTTTTTAGAGGTGATGTTACCGATTGGAACGCTTCTTATTTACTGCAGGGAGGGTTGCATTTTTCACACTTTCAACCGATTGATTCTTCGACTGTAGCCTTTCGAACCATTTTGAAAAAAACCAAAACTAATACATTGGGTTTGTTTAATTTGAAAGATACACTTGCTACAAGTTTTAATTCAAAATTAATAGAGAAACAAATTGATGGTGTTTTTGACACGGATGGACACACCCTTTATGACAACCAATTCAAGCGACTGATTTATGTTTATACCTATCGGAATCAATTTATAGTTACAGACGAGAAATTGAACTTGCTAGATCGAGGAAATACGATTGACACCACGAGTAGAGCTCAGTTGAAAGTGGCTACAATTTCCTCAAAAGGAGAGACAAAATTAGCTGCTCCTCCTTTGATTGTAAATAAGACCGCTGCAGTGCATAAAAATTTACTATTTGTAAAATCAAATTTACCAGGGAAATATGAGAGTTTAGTGATGTGGGAGAAAGCGAGTATTGTTGACATCTATAATGTTGATGATCGTTCCTATTTGTTTAGCTTTTATATCTATGATGTTGGGAATAAACAAATGAGGAGTCTATTTGTCTCTAATGATAAATTATATGCTTTGATTGGAAAACAACTAGTGTGTTATGATTTGAGGGAATCAATTACCAGTAATTATCGAATTAAATAATATTAAAAGTAAATAGGCCTGTTTCAGGGGTAAGATTGAAAACCTGTAAAAAAGAGTAAATCATCTTTATTAATTTAATTTATTAGATCATGAAATTTAATTTTAAAAAAATGATTTTGCCTTTGGCTGTTGTTGCCTTTGGTATTGTTGGAGCAATTAGCACCAACGCGATGAGCAAAAAGTCAACTGCGTTGGTTGACCGATGGGGTTACACCCATGATGAAAATGGATTGTGTGTTGACTCTGAAATAATGTGTTCAACTAATCCCGGACCACCTTGTTTAGGTAGTGCCAGCGAACCACTTTACGATTTTATCAGTACAGTAAGTTGTCCAAACCCTTTGAATGTTAAACAATAAGAAAGGGTTGAAAATGAAATGCAGTTCTGAAAAGAACTGCATTGTCATTTGTATCAATTTAGAAGTTACTTAAGAAGCTTTCATCCAAGGTGAAAGTGGTTTGTCTTTTAAGTAGTAATCAAACCATTCTAGCACTTTAAGCCAAAGGTCTACTTGATTTGATGGTTTAAATATATTATGATCTTCATCAGGGTATCTGAGCATAATTACTTTTTTACTCAGTCTTCTTAAGGCTAGATACAATTCCATTGACTGCGAAGGCGAGACATGACCATCGCTAGCACCCGTCCATAACAGTAAAGGGGTATGTATATTTACAGCATTATGGATTGGTGAATTACTTATATAACCAGACATGTCCTCAAATAATGATTTGCCCATTCTATTTGTGTAGTATTCATACCTCCAAAAATCTGCTTTTTTATAATTTTGGCTTAGATAAAGATAGCCACTAATATAATCTGTTTGAGCTGCTCCTGCAATTGCCGTTTTGAATAGGTTTGTTTTTGAAATGATATAGCTTGTTTCGTACCCTCCAAACGAATGCCCCATTAAACCCATTTTATTTCTATCAATGAAGCCTAATTGTAAAACTGAATTGACTGCAGCGGTTACACATTCTACTGCCGAATCTCCGGGTGAACCAATTTCATATTCGATGTCAGGTAACAGCACAGCATATCCTTGGGTAACCAGATTTGTTACATTGAATCCGTCATATAGTTGCAATGTTGGATTTACGTAGTTATTTATCCAATGAGATTGCTTTTCGTATACATGGACAATCATTGGATATACATTACCTTTCTTGTAATCTGAAGGATAGTAAACTAACCCTTTTAGATTTTTCCCTTTTGATGAAGTGTAGTTTATAGTTTTGACAGTACCCCATTGGTAGTTGTGATGTTGTGGATTACTTTGAACTATTGTATTTATTTTATTACTGTTTTTCTGGATTACTTGTAAACTTGGTGGGTTGTTGTAATCTTCTTGTAGGTAACTGAATACTTGTGCATTTGGTGCTTTTTTGAATTCTTTTACTTTGTACTTTCCAAATTGAAGTGGTTTTTGTTTTCCATCCTGTGAAATAAAGTATCCTTCTTTCAGCATATCTGCAGATGTAGCTTGTAATAAAAGTGGAGCGTTGTTGTCCATTATTTCGCTGTCTGCCACACTTAGAAAATACTTACGGTTTGATTGTGTGTTTGTTTTTACAACTCTATACCTGATGCTAAGTTCTCTGCCGTTTGTTATTCGTTTTGCTTTATTTCCTTTTATATCAACCTCCCATATATCGTATTTGTCATTCAGTAAGATTGTGCTGTTGGCTGACCATCCAATGAACCCATACGCACGAGGATTATCGTTGACATCGTTATCTTCATCATAAAAAGCATATCCAATTTGAGCCGTACCATTTTTATGTTCCCCTGATTTAATGGAGTAGATGAACCAATCCTTATTTTTAAAATAAGCAATATAGTTCCCGCAAGGTGACATGATTATATTTGACATTTCACCTGAATAGCAATTCATCCATACTTTGCGTTCTTTCGTTTCTAAATTAGTTAGGTAATAATTTCGATCCGGTGTATATTGGAATTGAACTTCACATGGTATTATACTTGACGTTAGAGCAAAAAGTTGGTTTCCTGATAACTTTAGATGTGTGTCTTGTTCCATGAATTGAAATACCTCATTTTTTTCCGGAAACCAAACAGCCGTTTTTGCCCAATTGTCTAACTGACCCAATTGTTTTCTTTCACTGTACACAAGCTTGTCTTCACCGTTCCAAATTTCAACACTTTGCTCGTCTTGGTTGTCCGTTGGAACGATTGGAATGAGTTGAAAAAACACTCTTTTTCCATCGTCTGAAATTCGAAGATCATTGTTGTTAGAAGATTCAATTTGTTTAGTGATTGGAAAATTAACTGTTGTGGCAGGATCTAGTATGGTTGTGATTTTTTCCTTGATTTGATATAAAGCCAGTTTTGTATTGTTCGCTTTTTCCTTTTCTGATTTTAGGACAAATACAAGCGATCTATTGTTGTTTTGCCAAACGATATTGGAAACCTGAACATTTGAGAATACTGCTTGGGCATGGCTCTTCAATTTATCATTTAAAGACATTATATTTACAATGGCTTCTTTGTCTTTTGTAACACTGTATGCCATATAACTTCTATCCTCATTTATACTCCAACTGTTGACATCTTCTACTTTAGTGAGCTTACCATTGGATAAGTTGAGGAATGTGATTGTGCTTTTAGTGTTTGTTGACTTACTTGTGGCTATCAAATATTCACCTGTAGCATTGAACTCAAAATCCTTAACATTTTCAATTCTATCTTGTTTCCCAGATTTTAATGCCGTTACCATCAATTCATTTTTATCCATAATGCAAGCATACCAATTATCGCCATTAAATTTTCCTTTTTTTGCCTTTGGAAAAGCATACTTTCTTTTTGCATCGGAACTAACTACAAAAACCGTATCGTTTTTTGAATTATAATTAAGCGAATAGCTTACCCACAATCCCGTGCTTGATATGCTTTCGTTTTTTAACGTGCTCCACAATTCATAATCGGCAATTTGCAATTGTTTTTTTTGATTGGTTTGACTGCTTGCTGAAAATGAAATTATTGCAAGTAGTGTCATAGTGACAACTTTTATTTTGCACCAACTGCTTCTATTTACTTTTATTTTCATGGTTAATATCCTGGATTTTGTGGAGCGAGATTGGGGTTTAAAAGAATTTCTGATGCAGGAATAGGTAGTAATTTGTCGTTTTCATCCCAACCCAATTTTACTGGACTTAATACCGTATTGAGTTTATTCGTTCGTTTTAAATCAAAAAATCGATGTCCTTGTTCTGCAAAAAATTCCAAGCGTCTTTCGTTTATTACTTCTTCAACAATTTCATCCGCTGTGAGGGCTGTTGTGTTTGGAAGTCCGGCTCTTTGACGAATTATGTTTAAATCTTCTATCGCACCAATGAGGTCTCCTTGTTTTGCTCTCGCTTCGGCACGAATTAAATACTGCTCTGCCAATCTGAATAGTATTGAATATTCTTGTGTTCCGGAAGCGGTTAATGTTAGTTTGTATTTGAACGGATGAAACCATGATTGAGCACCATTGGTGACTTCTTTTATCCAATACATTTTTCGAAGGTCGTTTGACGAGAAAGAATTAACTAAGTCTGGACTTAAGGCAGAAATAGGTGGTGGACCTGATGTGAAAATAAATGTACCTCCTTCATGCGAATTATTACTACTTAGTGCTGGACTTAATTGCCAGATTACTGATGTGCTATTCGTTTGGAATTCATTTTGAATGTTGCTTTCCAGTACATATAGCCCTGATGCATTAATTACTGCTGATGCATCGTTTGACGCTTCTGCCCAAGCACCACTGTATAGATTTAGTCTTGCCAACAACGCACGAGCTGTGAGTTTATTGGGTCTTGTTTTGTTGCTACCACTATAATCTTCGGATAATAGTTCTACCGATAGTAAAAGATCTTCTTTTATGTTTTGGTACACTATATCTATTGATTTTCTTGAAACTGTACTATTCAGTTCATAATTGGTTGTGGTTATGTATGGCACATCACCAAATAAGTTTGCCAAATGAAAATGAAGCAATGCCCTAACAAACAATGCCTCTCCTTTAAGTTGATTGCGGTTTGCTGTTGAAAGTGATTCGGAGTTTTCGACACCTTCTACCACTGCGTTTGCTCCATATATTTGATTGTAGGTGTTAAACCATAAATCACGCATGCCGCTATTGTTTGCATTTAAAGAATTGTTGTAAAAATCATTGGTTAAGGTGGTTGTAGCCCCATAATAGTCTAACTCGTCTGTGTAGTTTCCTAATACAAGTGAAAGGCCAGTTGGTCTTCCTGTTAATAAACCAATATCTCTGATTTTTGAGTAGATACTAGTCATTGCTGCATCAGCAGTTGCCATGTCTTCAAAAACAGCAGGCTCTGTAAGTTGTGAATTTGGCAAATCGATATCTACGAAGTTATCGCAGCTATTGAAGAAAAAAGTAAAGCTCGTTATTGCTATTACCATACTCATTGATTTTGTTATGTACTTTTTCATCGTTTAAAAATTAAAGTTAAAATGTGATTTCCAGTCCAGTTGTAATTATTTTTAGCGGTGGTAATCTGTCTTGAATTTTAAATTCAGGATCGGCACCTTTGAATTTTGTGAAGGTTAAGAGATTTTGACCTGTTAATGAAATTCGACATTGTACTTTTTTGGTCCAATTTTCCGGTATCGTGTAGTATAGTGCAATGTTTTTTAATCGTATGTAAGAGGCATCACTTATACTAGCGTTGCTTTGTGTGTAATTGGTATACGCATTTCGTGCCGCAGCATTGTTAACAGAATAGCGTTGAAATTGTGCTGGATCCCCTTCGTTTTGCCACCGGTCAACATTTTCGGCTAATTGATTGTTGAGTGTACCTGGCATAGTGAATGTTTTAAGTGCATTGTAGTTTTCTTGCTTTACAAATTGAAAAAGAAAGTCTAATTGCACTTGTTTGAATTTTAGTTGATTTTGAATGCCTCCAAAAAATTCCGGATTTAAATCTTTAACCGTTTGTTTGTCTAAATCATTAATTATTCCGTCATCGTTTACATCTTCGAATTGATAAATTCCTGTTTCCGGATTTATTCCCAAATAATTATAGACTTTCACAATATTTAATGGTTGTCCTAAAACAAATTGGTTTCGATAGGTAGAGGTTTCTAAAGACGGAAACGACTTTAATTTATTTTTTGCTTGTGTGAAATTGACATTTGTTGACCATGAAAAGTTTTTGTTTTTAATATTCTCCGTGTGTAATGAAATTTCAACTCCTTGGTTGACCACTGTTGCGTCTAAGTTTGCTTGGAGTGAAGCAAATCCGGTAGTACCCGGTAGTGGTATGCCTACTAATTGATTTGAAGACTGGTTTTTGTAACAACCCACAGACAAAGCAATTTTGTCGTTAAGAAAATTGGTCTCTAAAGCAATTTCAAATTTTTTATTGGACTCCCAACCAAAATTTGAATTATATAGTCTGGATGGTTCTAAACCTATTATTCCGTTGTATGCTACTCCTGTTGTGGTATAGGTGTTTAAAAATTGATAGTCACCAATTTGGTCATTACCCGTTATACCATAACTGGTTCTTAATTTTCCGAAACTTATTATTTTACTGTCTTTTAAAAAGTTTTCGTTGTGAAACAACCATGCTGCTCCAACAGCTCCAAATGTGGCAAATTGTTTTCCAGGACCAAAACGGCTAGAACCGTCTCTTCTGCCTGTTATATTCAGTATGTATTTATCGTTCCAATTCATATTTGCACGGGCAAAAAAGGCTTGGTATCTGTACTCTGAATTATCATTTTGGGTTATCGATACATTTGATGCAGCACCTAAATTATTAATCAGGCTATTGCTTGGAAAACCAAGAGCTTGAAAGACTGTTTGACTTGCGGTATTGTCTTGAAATGTTGCTCCAGCAAGAAAAGACAGGTCTACTGAATTAAGTGTTTTTTTCCAATTGATTTGCGGTTCAATAATCCAAGAACGGCGTTTTGCATTGTTGAGGAATAGAACGGAATTGTCACTACCGATGCCGAAAGCAGGATTGTATATTGTTGACGGAGCGGTAGTGCTTTCCTGATGATTTAACTGAGAGAACCCAAAGGATGACTTTATCTGTACCTCTTCAAATACATTATATGATAGCACCGTGTTTGCTATTAAATCATTTGTGAGAGCTTTGTATTTTCCATTTAAATGACCCAATGGATTTGAAAAGGTATTATTCTGCCAATTTAAATCACCCTCTTCATTGTATAATGCTGGTGCAGTGGGTGCCAAAATTCTTGACTCTCTTGTGAGGTCGCGGTAAGGCTGATTGTTATCTTGCACGGTATATCCGGCTGAAAACTGCACACTGAATTTATTGTTGTTTGAAAGATGGTTTGCATTTGCGTGGATGTTTCCTTTTTTATATCTAAAATCGCCAGGAAAAACGGTGGTTTCTTTTGCAAAATTGCCACTAAGTAGGAACTGCGTTTGGGCATTACCTCCTGATATTGATGAATTGATATTGGTGAACTGTGCTGTGCCTCCAATTAATTCTTCTTGCCAATCTGTGTAACGGTTTTGATCCCATGCTCCGTTAAGGTCGTATGCATTGGCCGGATAATTCACTATACCATCGTTTTCAAATGCTTCTCTTCGCATGGTTAGGTACTGTTCGGTATTCATTAATTTCATGAATTGGGTTACACCACCATATCCATTGGTGAGGTTTCCTGTGAATTTTGTTTTGCCTCCTTTTCCTTTTTTTGTAGTGATTAGCACTACTCCGTTTGCTCCTCGTGAACCATAAATTGCCGTTGCATCGGCATCCTTAAGTACTTCGATACTTTCTATGGTATCGGGGTTTATGCTGTTTAGTGGACTTGTGGTGCCACTCAAGATTCCTGCTGTAGAGAATGAACCGATAGATTCTGAAGCATATGGTATTCCGTCAATTACATATAAAGGGTCATTTCCTGTGGTTCTTACGCTATTTTGCCCTCGTACTTGAATTGCGAAGTTTCCTCCTGAAATACCAGTTGTTTGCGTGATATTTACGCCTGGCATACGGCCTTGCATGGTGGCGAGTACATTGGTGACCGGTTGGGTTTCGATGTCTTTTGCTGTTATGCGAGAAATACTGCCTGTGCGTTCTTTGTCTTTGACGGAATAATATCCTGCATTGAGGACTATTTCTTTGAGCTGTGTTGTGTCTTCCTCTAACTGAATGTTTATTGTAGTTTGGTTGGCTACTGTTATTTCTACAGTTTTGTAGCCCAGATATGAAAACACCAACACATCTGAAGGATTTGCCTTGATTGAAAATTGACCGTTTTCATCTGTCGTAGTCCCTAAGGCTTTGCCTTTGATAAGGACTGTAACACCGGGTAGTGTTCCTTGTGTATCTGAGACGGTTCCGGTGATGGGTTGTTGGGTTTGTGCTATTGCTTTGCAACATATTAAGTACAATGCGAGTAGGCATAGGTAACTTACTGCTTTGGATTGTTGGTTTTTTAAAATTTTATTCATAAAATTGGTTAGTTAAATGAAACATTAGTTTTGTTTGCTTTGGTCCTCTGTACTTGTTTGGCGACTGGTTAGGGGACCTTTTTTGTTTTTGTTTTTGCTCGTAAAGTCGCAGAGACGCAAATGTGTTTTGTGTCGCTTTGCTCTTTTTTAGCCACTGATGCACTGATTGTCGCTACGCTCTTTTTTTGTTGACACGAATTCCACTAATTGGCACTAATTTTTGAAAGCTTTGCTTTTTTGTTTTTGCCACGGATTACTCGGATTACACGGATTTTGTCGCTTTGCTTTTTTTGGTTTCTCGCGGAGACGCGGAGACGCAAAGAGGCAGTGGGCGGGTTTTATTTCATAGGCGATGGATTTAAAGGTTTGACATTGTTTATTAAGGTTGTTTAATGTCGTTTGAGGTTGTTTAATGTTGTTTAAGAGTATAAGGGTTTAAAAGGTTAAATGGGTTTTGGGTTAGGGGAACTATGCCGCTCGTGCTTGTGGATGGCCGGCAAGGTTGAGCGACATAGATCTAACTAACTAAAAAAAAATACTGATAAGACCGTGACGCGAAACGTTCAGGATAAAAAAAGCAGTGCTAAGAATTAAGAGAGTGCCTGTGGGGAATAAAAAAAGCGTGGAACTCAACTTACTGAACGGAGGTACTGGTATACCCTGCAACAATAAGAGAGCCCACGCCAGTATTGACGTGAGCATCATACTTATCATCTCGTTGCTAAAAGTACCAGTTTTCCGTTCGAGATTCTAAGCGAATGCTTCAAATGATTTCTTGAAGAATCGCAAATTTAATATTAAATACAAATATATACAAAACTAAAATGTAATCCAAGTGGATTACATAAAATATTTAAAATATCCCAAAATTGCGGTATGGCTGAACTAGATAAAGAGGATATAAAGCTAAAAAACAAAATAGCCGAAAGGATACAATTTCTTCGTATCAAAACCGGTTTGTCTCAATCTGACTTTGCAAAAAAGCATGATATTGATAGACAGATTTTGAACAGATGGGAAAGTACAAATAATAAAAGAGGTGTAACAATCTATACAATAAATAAGTTTTGTAAAATGATTGGTATTTCAATCTCGGAGTTTTTCAATTTCTAGTAAACTAAAAGATGCTAAGGCATCTTTTTTGTTAGTGCATTGTTTGTTTTTGGATAGTTAAATTTTGGAATTGCATAGTGGAATAAAAATGAGGTTTTTAATTTGACCTGATTTTAATATTCACGGTATGGAATGGTGGGAAATAATTGGGTTGGTAATTGTTGTGATCGTTCGTGCTATTGTTAGGAATTTTATTTAAAGGAATATATATATATATATGAAGGAATGATAGTTGGAAAGAAATAATATTAAACTTTTTTTGGTTAATAAATCACAAAGGATCTTTAGCTGCTAACTTATCCTTCAAATCTTTTAGTAACTGTCGATGTAGTTTTTGGTGATTTTCAAGAAAATTTATATTGTACTTTAATTTTTCTATATTCACTTCTTTTATAAAGTTTTCTTCAGAAGAATTGGGCTCATCTACACCAACTTTATCATCTCGATCAAGTAGAATTTTAATAATTTTTATATCGATATCGCTAGTTAAATTTGGTGAATTTTGAAACCAATTTAATTGCTCTTCCGATGTTATTTCTGCTGTAGCGTTTGCTAAGGCATAGTTGACACATATTCTGGCGTACTTATCAAAATGACTTGCAACTTCGAGCCAGTTATTAACTATACTTTTTGTTGTTGACTCTTCATTAATATTTTCACGCAGATCACTAAAGTAAAAAGGGTCATTTCTATTTGGATTTAACTTTACCAAAAAATCAAATATAGGTTGGAAATTATTGATTGGATTTGTATTCGACGGCATTTTCCATCTGTGCTTCCAAATCTCTAATATTGTTTTAAAACATTCCTCTTCTAAAGCAATCTTATCTTTACCTTTAGCATTTTCTGCTTCGGAAATTTTCAAAGCTAAATAATGTGCCATCCATCTACCAAGTGTATCAACGCTTTTGTCAAGGTTAAGTTGTTTAACTAAAAACTTACCCAAGTTGATGACTTTTTCCTGACTCTCTAATTTTTCCATCTGATGATAATATAAAAATTCTATTTAGTGATTCTTTGTATTTTTCGTCATCCGTGCGATAACGATGATATGTATTGCGACCAATCTGCACTTCAATAATTAGTTCACATTGTAACTCGATGCAAAGTAATTTTAAAAATTCCAATGATCCCATCATCTTTATTCCTTTTTGTTCCGGTTCATCATCTCTGGAATTATTATAATTTCCGTAAAGAGATGTAATAAGTGCTGGAGTTAAACTGGATTTTAAGATCCACTTTTTTCCATTATCAGAAGCTTTCAAGCCCAATACTTTTTTTATTTTTTTTCCAATTGAATATGGAGGATAATAAATTTCAGCCGCAAATGGATCAAATTCATCGATTCCTCTGGACATATTCCTTTCGTTTATCCAACCTCTTAGTTTAAATTTCCCTGAATTAATCTCCATACCTCTTTCTTTATAATTGGGAAGCTTAAAGTCGTGAAAATCTTCACATGTACTTAAAGCATTTAATAAAGATTCTGAGGTATTTGTTGACACTAAAGCTGAAGTAACATAATAAGTTCCTGATACAGAAGAACTGTTTTCACTCCATGAACCTTTAACATTTAGCCATGTTTCACCATTAACCTGCTCAATAATTGAATCAAGGAATTCATCTTCTTGAATTTCAAGTTGAGCTTTGCCGCTGTAATCGAGGTTTATCCAAGAAGGTCTATTCAAAGGAACCGGATCTCTAAAATCAGAAAGCCACATCCCATCAGATCTAGTTAGTAAATGTCGCGATAACCAATCATTCCATTCATCATCTTCGTAATTTTCTCTTTCAAGGATTGGCATATTTTCAAATAAATCTGCCGCAACCACCATCAATGAGTGGTAGGATAAATAAAAATCGTAAGTATCTGTTTTTGGATAATCTGATTTATGATACCATGTATTGCGATCATTAAACGAATTCCATAAATTAACCCGTGGGTCTTGGTTGTATCCACCTCGTTCGACTATACCCCAGCTACTAATTACATTTGCAGCAAGATCTTCTAACTGATTAGTAGGAACACCAAATACCTCCCCCAGAGGCTTAAACCAATAGCTATCAAAATCATATGCAAAATGATAGTCAATTTCTCGAATTACTTTTACCTTAGCATGCAGATAACTATCTGTTTGGAAGTTGTAATTAACTTTTTTTACAGGATACTTTGATTTTAAAATTTGCTTTAAAGCTTTTGTTTGTTCTTTAGTAAATAGATTTGGATTTGCAGCTTGCATTGCAAGAGCAATATCACCGGCGAGTTTCTTAACAAGGATATGCCTTTCATCAAGGGCGTAATGAATAATAGTCTCTTTTTCTTTTAGAAAAATTGAAGTATTATTGATGACGGCTCTACTAAAAGCTATGAATAAATACAACTTTGCATGTAAATTATAAAAGGGATAGTGCTTAACACCAAACGAATCAATTGTGTTGTGCTTCAGCCACCAAAAAAGTTCATTAACAAGATCTATGCATTTACCTTCAATCAATTTTCTCACACAGTGTGCAGCTTTCCATCTAAATTCTGACTCTGGGGAGCCGAGCGAAGAATAAATAAAACCGGCTAGTATATTGTTTAGGTCTTTGTTGTCTGTATTTACATCATCATAAGTTCCTTCAGCAAAATCATCATCTATATGCAGTTCAAATCTTGAAATAGTAAATTCCAGAAGCTCAGTAGCTTCATCAATTGCTAGGTATGGACTAGTTGTTACTGCAAATCCAAATAACATTTCGGAGCTTGCAAATTCATTGCTAGACGACAAGCTTTCTAAAATTCCCTCCCTGAGAATTAAAAGTTCTTCTGCTTTAATATCCAATTTTGCTTTTAGAGAGTTATTATGGTATGGGATAATTAATTCGAATGCAAATCTCTGGCCTAATTTTCGTAACAGTTTTGCAAAATTTCTTTTAAAACTTATTTTGTTTTTCCATTCTGTCGGTATAGCAAGGAATATTTCCTCAAAATCGTATAAATTTAAAACCTCTACCAGAAGAACTGTATCAAAAAATTGGAAAACTGAATTTTCATTTATTTTCAAAATCATTTCTTTCCAAAATTCTCGGTATGGCATATATAAGTTGGCTTTCTTGTTTATTTTCTTAAAATTAGCCATTGCCAAATTCATTCCCTCTTTTGTATTTAGGTTAATGTCTAAGAAGATTTCGTTCCAATTAAAGCTGTTGCCACTATCTGAAGCAAATTGAGTATCTTGCGACAGCGTTTTTTCAATTTTGTTTCTGTTGTAGAAATCAACAACTTCGTCTAATTCTTTATTGGTTACTTTTGAATCAACACAAGCAGTCTTGATTGATTTCCAGTAGCTCTCACTTATTCCCTCATTTTTTAGGATTGGAATTAATGCGTCAATCAATTTTGATTTATCTTTATCGGGAATTTGTCGGTGTAAACACTTTAATAAGAATTCGCAAATTTGATTGACATTCAAAAAAGAAGTCAGAGCTATAGTAATTTCAACTGAAATTTTCTTTTGGTCGGTAAGTTCTAGGAGTACCGCAGTCTCAAGCCATTCAAATCTTCCTATGTGTCTTTCACGCCATTTACTCAGTGACGCAATACCGGCAAAGTTTGACATTCTGGTGCAAATCTGTAACGCCTCTCCACGATCCCAGTGTTTTTCTCTTAAATTTTCACCAACTAATTCTGCTATTCTGATATATCTAAAGGCGAGGTTTGGATTGGGAGATTCATTTTTTGCAGATTCTTTTGCTAAAGCAGTTGTCGCTTCCCATCTTTGATATAGTTCATCACCAAATTTTGATACAATATCAATAGCATGCTCAAAGTAAATACTGGCATCATCAATTGAATCTACGAGTACAGCTCGTGCTAAGGCAATATATCTCTCTGCAATTTCATCTGGTCCGTCATTCTTAATTGATTTAATAAAATTATAGGTACTCTGTTCATACAGATTTCTATATTTTGCCAAATGATTAAGACGGTATGCCGCTCTTAATAGTTCTAAGCGATGTGACACATAAAAACCATCATTGTTTGCAATCCATTCTTGAAAATATGCCTCGATGTCCGATTTGGGCAAGTTACCAGACCACTTTAAAATCGACACATAAATATTATTTAGTTCCGATGGAATTGAATCATTACTACGGTATCTTCCAAGTAATGCCTGATGTGAATTTTTACTTGTTTCACGTGCTGAATCAAGTAAATTTATGGTTTGATTAGATATTACTTTTAATCTTAGGCGATACCAAGGTAAAAGACCATTTACTAGATATTTAAATTCTTTTAAATCTTCATTTGAACCTCTTTTTTTTTCGGGATTTAGTAGATTATTAGGAATAATACTTTCCATTATTACATCCTCATTTTTATTTATTTGCATCCGGATTGCCAAAGATCGTAGAAATAGTTCTCGATCAGTACTAAAATGTGAATGATGAACCATCTGATTTGCTCTTTCAGGAAAATAGTAAGTTAGTGCCTTTAGAATTCTTTTTGAGTCTAAATTTCTTAGAAGACAAGCTTCTAAAAATGATAAAATTGCTGGATGCAAGGTATCGCCATAACTCCGCGGTCCCACTTTTATTCGCGTTTTGTTCAAACACAATGATTTTAGACAACTTTCTAAAAAAGTTGATGAAGGAGCTTGTCCCACCTTTCCTAATTCATCAGTTATAGCAATTATATAATAGGGATGTTCAGAAAGTAATTCAGTTAATTTTTCAATTTTAGTAAAGTCACCAATATCAATAAGTTTTGCTGAAAGAGATTTAATTACATTATAGACGGCCGATGCAGGTTTCAAACTTAAAATAAAACCAACTAATCCTTCTATTCCATTAATGTTTAACTGTGCATAACACAATTCTAAAACATCACTATCTTCAAGTTTTACGTCATTGTGAGAATTACTTTTTTTCTTTCTTGATTCGTCAAAGTATATATTAAGCCAATACAATGCAGCTCGCAAATATCCTCGAGCCTCTCCTTTAGTTTCATCTATTGAAGATAACAATGAAGCACTATAAACATTCTCTGATCCCATCCAACTTCCTGACAAAGCTCGTTTAAATGCAATCTCTTTTATTTTTTCATCACTCTGCAATAGCACCAATAAATCCATGTTTTGCTGAAGTAGTATTAATTGACGTTGCTCTCCTGCCATTTCTTCACCTGCTCGAATAGCTATTTTTACAGCGTCTTTAAAATACTTTAATTTTAATGCTGCTTTAAAAGCAAATTGAAGTCTGTAAATTCTAATATTTCGGGCATCTATTGGATTGTCTGTAGGTAAAAAATTGTCAGATAGGGCATTGGATATAAGCTTATCATATTGTTCAGCTTGTAAATAAAGTTGTGGTAATACAAGTGCAACATAAGCAGAGGTTTCACCTAGTTGTTCTAATGAAGTAATATATTCTTTAAAGTCATTAACGGAGCCGCAGAATTTTTTACGAAACCATGTTTCTGTAGGTTCATCTCGAAATTGAACAGTAGAATCTGAAATCCACAAAGGTCTACCAATATCTGAAACAAAGCTCTTGACATTGCTATTTTCTACCTGGGCAGCTTTTGCAAGTACGTCAATGGGGATGTGTGGTGAAAGACTAGCAAGACCGGTACAAATAGATTTTACTTGCTTTTTAAAATCTTTAGGATATAAATCTTCAATTCGCTCCACTGCTCGGGAAAGTTGAAGTTCTATTTGATCTTCAATGGTTGTTCCCGCTGGACCTAAAGTTCTCAACAACTCTGCTAATGATTCTGTTTTATAGTCAAGAGCGTTAGCTTGGACCCTTGGATTTCCATTTGTCAACCGATGAAACTCAACGCCATCTTGCTTTGAAGCATCAGAAAAGTGATTTTTTAAATTTTCGTATGACTCAACTTCATTAAATCCAAATAATTCAAATTTTTCATTTGAATTATTTGGTTGCAAGAGGTGCATTCTTTCAGTTCGGCACAAAAAGACTAATTTACAACCCTTCGGCAATTGTTCTCTGATAAGTTGGTGGACAAAACATGATTCATTAAATTCTTGAGCAGCCATTTCTGCGTTATCTGCTGCATCAATTAGTAAAACCAAGTTTGCATTACCGTTGGATTTTAATAATGCAGAAGCTGCAATTTTAATTCGATCCAAAAAGGTTCTCATTATATCTATATCTAATGAAGTATTTTGGGCAAGCATTGGAGGGCAGAGTCCCTTGGCTGAAAGTTCATTTGCAATTTGTACTAATGCGGTTCTATGCATGTGCCTTGTTGTACTGCGATTTCTATAATTTCCAGCACCAAAACAATCGTATGCTATTCCTAATGACCCTGGAGACAATGACTGCAAAACTTGTCTCGTAAAAACAGTTTTTCCAACTCCGCCCTCAGCATGAATAATTACTGGACAAGTTGCTGAAAGTATATTTTCTATAAGGGTATTATGTTGTAATCTTGTGATTGTTTTATTAACATCTTCCCAGATTGCTTCAGCCGGATACATGTCTCTTTCAGATGAAAAACCAAATCTTCTTAAAACATCGTTTTTTACAATTATTCCATTAGAATCCGGAAGAACTTTTTCTTGAATCAATGTAGTGATTGAATCTATTGATGAATCGTCGAAAGTACCTGCTATTAATTGAGATAGCTCTACTCGTAATTCTTCCTTCTGAGTATTATAGTTTCCTTCTCCGTCTTCAAGAAAAAGTGTAGAACAAAAAGCGTATAATTTTTGCCCTGAAAAGCCAGTGTATTTTTCAATTGTAACTCTAAATGATTTATCAACTTCCTTTCCATCTCGAAGAAGTTTAATTTTCTTTTTAAAATTAATGTCAATTTTACGATTGGTTATTATTGTAAAAGAAACTTCTTTTAATAGTAGCTCACCTTTGACAAGATGTTGATTGTATCTTTTTGCAAAACCCTCAAGCGTTATTTTTAGATCGCTTAGAATGAAAGGTTTATCTCCTTGTACAGTTGTGTGCTTGAGTTGAAAGTATTTTATTATTTGTTTTTCATTGGTCGGCAAATATGTTTCCGTAACATCAATCACATACTCTCCAGCTTTCTCAACTTCTGGCGAACCTTCTATGGTAATTGAATCCAATAACGAATTAGGATAAATTAATTGAAGAGATCTTCTGGCGGCCCATCTATAATGAAACACATCTCCAGCACGCGAGTATCCAACTAAATCATTTGCCATCTTTGATTTGATTAAACCAATTTATCAATCATATTAATGTAAGCTTGTCATCAGAATGTCAATAAATAAATATTGCTCAATCTAATTTCTTAATTTTAAACAGGTTGGGTTTAGCTACAAAATTAAAAATTCATTAGAAATACAAAGATTAAAATTTACCTTTAATTTTATGCATTAAATTCAAAATATACATTTTGATATTGTTGCGGGTTCAACTTTTATTCAAAGTGTTTTTTTAGCTCGTCAGATTGAAATAAAAATTTCATTTCACACATTGCTTTTGTTGGATTTTGAATGTTAAAATTGCCAAGAGCAATGGAATTTTCAATAGCTGTCTTTATTTTTGGTTTTAATTTCAAATAAATATCGTCGTTTTGTTTTGTAAAGAATTTTTGTGTTTTTTCGTAATTCTTCAAGTGCTTTTTCAGTTGTGCTTCTGCACTTGAACAGGTGTTGTAATATTTTGATGTTTTTTCAAAATGGAGTAGAAACCAAAACTCTATGCAAGGATTATTAACAATTACAACCACATTTGGATAATTTTTAGCAAGGTCTGTTTTGTATTCGTTAAAAACTTTAAGCGGTGATTTTTTCCCTTTTGGAGCTTCGTTTTCTTCTTTTATAACGGTATCTAGGTCGATAATCCAAAATACTTTTGTAAACTCTTTATTGGACAAATCGCAAACCATTTTGTATTGCTCTTCTACACTTTTTTTGGTTGGAATTTCCGGTTTTATGCTTACACGAATATCTCGTTCATTCCTCTTTAGCATTTGCAAATACCAAACTTCTGTTTCTCCGTCAACCACAAGAGCGAATGAAGGGTTTGTTTTGGTTATGATTTTTTTGGACTTTCTCATAGACTTAAATCAATGAACGTGTCGCCCAAGTTAGGTGTTCCACTTAATTTACCGCTTTTGTATGCGTTTAAAACATTAGTCGTGTTTCGCACTACAGAACTGTCAAAATCAATTAATGAGTAAAGTTCTGTTGAGCAACTTTCTTGTTTGTCTGTGAACCATATTGCATCATTTCTAAAAATGTCTTTGTTGTCTAAAATTTCTCTGTTATGTGTAGTTGCGATTATTTGAGAAGTTTTAGCATTCAAAAGAAATGAGAGAATGAAATGCAAATATAAATCAGGGTGCAAAGAAGCTTCTAATTCATCAATTGGAAATGCTGTTGAATTTTTGATTAGCAAAGCTAATAAACCAGCAAATCCGTAGTAACGTCTTGTTCCTTGCGATTCTAATTCTAACGGTAATGTATATTTAGTGTTATTTACGGTATGTTCAAACTCAATATTTACAGCTGTTACTTTTCCTTTTTCCTGTAATTCCTTAATTTTTTCACCCGGTGCTTTTATCTGCTTCTTTAAAAACTCAATAAAATCATCAGGAATATCTTTTTCTTCTTCTTGGATTATAATGTCTGATATATTAAAGTCTGCTTTCTTTAAAATGGATACAACATCCGCTTTAGCAATTTCGTTATTATCGATTCTTGAGGTTACAAATCCCTCTAATTCTGTTCTTGTATAGACTAATGGACTTAGGTAATTTTCAAACCATTCAACAACTTCTTGTAATTCTTTGAGATCAATATTTGTTTTTAAATATCCACCAAGTACAGTGTTGTTCCATAACGTATTAGCTTCTAAAGTTTTTTCAAAAACCTTGTCGGCCGAAATTTTACTACCAAATGCTATTTCGGTAAATTGATTTGACAAGTTCGTTTTTCTCTTAAAAACGTTGGCTTTGTTAGGATTGTGAAAATATAATTCCTCAGAAACAATTGCTTTTTTGAAAAATTCAACTTTATAAAAGTATTTAATATTATTTTGAAAAAATTCAATGGAAATAATTGAGTTTTCTTTTGGCGTTTTTGCATCAAAGAGGAAAGGATTGAAATCTAACTCATTTGTCTTTTTACTCTCTGGTTCAAGAACAATGTCCCTCAGAAAATCAAGAGCTTTTAAAATTGTAGTTTTTCCAGATGCGTTTGCACCATAAATTAAGGCAAGTTTTAAAATTCTTTGCCCGCCAAAATTCATAATATAGGCATCTTCAAGGTGTGTTGATTTGTCTGCCTCAAATGAAAGCGTTTGTTTGTCTTTTATTGAACCAAAATTTTGAACACTAAAATTAATAATCATTTTTATCTCCTTTTTTGTAAGTTGATTACAAATATAGGAATAAAAAATATTAATTGATTACTTTTGTCAATTTATTTGTAAGTTGGTTACAAATCTAAGAGCTTTTGTTGTTATTCTATTAAAATTTCGATTGTTGGCCGTTGTGTTTGCAACTTGCTAGCATGATTGATTAAGTATTTATCAGATTTTATTATTATGCTTATTTTATTTATATCTTTGATATCTAACCAATTAAATTGTAAAATTATGGCACTCAAACCCGGACCAAAAAGAATAGCTGATTCAACAGGAAAACCAGATAGACGACAACGAGATAATAAAGACACACCGGGTAATACACCGTCATTAAAGCCACCTGTGCCGAAAAAGAAATGATATATTATAAAGATGCTGTGAGGCGTCTTTTTTTATGATTGAAACTAATTTATAGTTCGTTTCGTTTTTGCATAGTTAAATTTTAGAATTGCATAGTGGAATAAAAATGAGGTTTATAATTTGGCCTGATTTTAATATTCACGGTATGGAATGGTGGGAGGTTATTGCTTTGGCGGTTATTGTTGTGGCTGGTGCTATAGCGAGGAATTTTATTTATAGGAATAAATATAATTGGCGGAATGATAGTTGGAAGGGGAGAAAATAGCATTTTTAACATACTTTTTGAAACATTTTAGCTTAAAAACACGTTTAATAAACGTATAAAGATTTGAAATTATCTAAGAAAAAGCCTGATACTTTTGTTATTTATTGCACTATTGATTAAAATAACTATATTTGGAACGTAATTTGCACTACAATTACTATGTATTTAAGTATTGACATACAAGAAATGGCACAGCCAATAGTTAATGATACTAAACGAGTGTCATTAGTTGTTCGGTTTTTGCATTTTATTAAAGACAGAGTGGTTGTTGGTTATAATAATCATTTGACTACCTTTAATTTGGCATTGGAAGGGGCTTTGAACCGTATAGAGGGTTTGAGTATAGAGAAATCTACCTCGATGCTTCCCGAGACAAAAAAGATTATTATCGCTATTGAAAAAATTGACAACGACTTATCTAAAAATGACTATTTTGATAACGACGATGTTAAGCGGAATATAAAATATTCGCTAACTTGTTTATATAAACTTGAAAGTAAACTACACAAAAATGTTTACAAATCTTCGCCGATTATTGAAACCGATCACGATTTAAAAGAAGGTTTTTCGAAAATGAAAGCTGCTTCTTTGGACAAATTGCTTTCTTGTTAATGAGTTTTCAAAAAGGCGATATTATTGACGTTTTTTTTGATTTGCCTTATTCTAAGGAAACCAAAACCCATCCCGCCATTATTATTTCAAACGAAGATGTTTATGACAAAGACGAACTTTACGTTTGTGTGATGATGACTTCTTCTACCGAGACAGATTTGTTTACTTTTGCGATTACAGATGATATGCTTGTTCAAAAAAACAATAAAGATTTTAGTCAAGCCAGGTGTCATTTGATTTCTTATGTTATGGAAAAGCATATTGTGGGTAGAACAGCAAAAAACAGTATGAAAGAGAATGCTTTAAATCGACTGTTGATTAGGATTAATGATACTGTTTTTTAGTGACTTATTATCTGAGTTATCCTTTTTTAATGTTTAAGAAAAACTAAACTTTCTTTTTTGGGACTTTCTATGATTGACGATAATGTCATACGCTTCGTTAATACTAATTGTTATTTTTGTTCTACTCTCTTTTTCTTCTTTACTTTTATCAGGGTGAAATTCTTTAAGCATTGCCTTCCAAGCTTTTTTTACCTCATCATCTGTAGCAGATTTTGATACTTTTAAAAATGCATAGGCTTTACTTATTTCATCAAAGAATACTTTCTTTTGTTTTTTACGTATTTCCACTTCGCTTTTTGCTTCTAAAATTTCTTTAAAGAAATTAAAAATGCTAATTCCGGTGGGAGCTTCCATTGTAGCTGCAAATGTAAGTAGTCCAGCTGTCCAACTTTTTTGAAGCATGCCTGCTATTGTTGAAACAAAAATACCGAACCATAAATAATCTTTTTGAGTATTTTGATCTAATTTGGAAATGTCAAATGTACCCGCATGATAAGCTACTAAGCGTGACTCTTTGAACAAATAGTAACCTGGGGATACCGTATCTGAACCTTCCAAACCAATGTTTATCATTTGCTCCCCGATTAGCGATTTAAAAAAAGGGTCACTGTAGTTTAAGTTTTCACAGTTTGTGAATCCAATTTTGAGTGTGAATTTATAAAATAGATTTAACTGACTACTCAGTGTGCTATTGAAATTTCCATTTTCGCCATGACCTAGTTTTATTACACAAAGTTTATTGCTTTTAACAAAATTTGATAAATCAGTGGGGTTGATACTAATTGGTACTATTTTCATAATGGTTAGATTTCTTAAAAATATGCTAAAATCGTACCGAAATCATCTTGCAATTTGTAACTGACAAATTAGCAGTTTTTACTATTATAAGGGTGACAACAGATTATAGTTAGCTTTTAACAACTTTTTTGTAAATACCCATTTTAAGCATCTTTAAATTTGTTAAGACTTAAATTGCAGAATGATTATTTTTACAAATAATATGAATAGATTTGACAATTATAAAAATTATTGAAAAATGTCAGAGGATCAAAAAAGGATATTAGAGCATCAACTATGGAATATTGCCAATACTTTGAGGGGCAAAATGAATGCCGATGAATTTCGTGATTATATTTTAGGTTTTATTTTCTACAAATACCTGAGCGAAAAAATGGAAATGTTTGCCAATGATATTTTGCTTCAGGACAAAATTCAATTCAGAGAGATTACACCCAAAACAAGACAAGCCGATGAATTTTTAGAAGCTATCAAAGAAGAAGCTTTGGAAAAATTGGGTTACTTTTTAAAGCCGGAAGAGCTTTTTTCAGAAGTTGCCAAAAGAGGTATGGGTGATAATACTGAAGTGGACCAATTTGATGAAACCAAAACCAATTTCATTTTAGAGGATTTACAAAAGATTCTGACCAATATCCAATTGAGTACCATGGGTACAGAAAGTGAAGAGGATTTTGATAATCTTTTTGAGGACATGGATTTGAATAGTACCAAACTGGGTAGAAATCCTGAATCACGCAATACCATCATTGCAAAAGTTTTATCTCATTTGGATAAAATTGATTTTAAATTAAAAAATACCGAGTTGGATGTTTTGGGTGATGCTTATGAATATTTGATTGGTCAATTTGCCAGTGGTGCAGGAAAAAAAGCAGGAGAGTTTTATACCCCGCAAGAGGTTTCAAAAATATTAGCTAAAATCGTAACTACCGGGAAGCATAAATTAAAGTCAGTTTATGACCCTACTTGTGGTTCAGGCTCTTTGTTATTGAGAGTAGCCAGAGAAGTAAAAGATGTTGCTATGTTTTATGGACAGGAAATGAACCGTACAACGTATAACCTCGCTCGAATGAATATGATTTTGCATGGTGTTCATTACAGAAATTTTGATATTAAGCAGGAAGATACTTTAGAACATCCACAACATATTGATGATTTACCCTTTGAGGCCATAGTGGCTAATCCTCCCTTTTCTGCTAACTGGAGTGCTAATCCTATTTTTACAAGTGACGACCGATTCAGTCAATATGGGAAGCTTGCACCCGCCAGTAAAGCTGATTTTGCCTTTGTACAGCATATGATCTATCATTTGGCTGAAAATGGTATCATGGCAGTTGTTTTACCCCATGGTGTTTTGTTTAGAGGTGCTGCCGAACAACATATTAGAAAATTTTTGATAGAAAATAAAAATTATTTGGATGCTGTTATAGGATTACCTGCGAATATTTTTTATGGCACCGGTATTCCAACTTGCATCATGGTATTTAAAAAATGTAGAGAAAATCCGGAAGATATTTTATTTATAGATGCAAGTAATGATTTTGATAAAGTAAAAACACAAAACATTTTGCGTGATGAACACATTGATAAAATTATCGATACTTACAGAAATCGTACCTCACTAGAAAAATATAGTTATAGAGCCACCTTGGAAGAGATTGCTACTAATGACTATAACTTGAATATTCCGCGATATGTGGATACTTTTGAAGAGGAAGAAGCCATAGATATAGAGGCGGTTATGCGAGAAATAAAACAATTGGAAGCTAAGCGATCTGAACTGGATAAAGAAATAGATGTTTACTTTAAAGAATTAGGATTGGTTTTTGAAAACATTTAAAAGAATCTTAAAAAATGAATTTAATTAAAGGAAAAGATTTAAAAAGATATTTTGATTCATTAGAAGGATTGCAGTCCTTTCATATGCAATTCAATTATGAGCATAATGACAGAGCAATAGTTATTGTAGGAATGGCCTATGTAGAAGATTTATTATCGTATTGTTTGGAAAATTTTTTCCCTTCAAATTCTTCAACTGTTGAAAAAGTTTTAAGTCATAAAGGTTTTTTGGGAACATTTTTATCAAAAGTTGAAATGCTTTATTGTTTGGGTTTTATTGACAAAGTAATTAAAAGTGATTTGGAAAAATTGGCTGAAATTAGAAATCTTTTTGCTCACAAAACAACAATATCTTTTGAAGATGAAAAGGTTAAAAAAAACTGCTCAGAATTTAAATGGCATCACGAAGCTATGATGATGTCTCCACCAAAGGAAGCTTCAGCATTAGATATTTTTAAAGTAGAAGTAAATACAATTGTGTCGCACTTATCAGGTATTGCATCTATCTGTAGAGGGGAAAAAAGAGTTCTAAAAACTAATGTTTAAATTTTATTGAAAATCCTTAATTCTGACAATTAAAAAAAAATGTAATGATTGAAAATAGAGATAAAATAGTTAATGTTCCTAATTTGAGATTTCCGGAGTTTGATGAGGCATACAAAACATATTCCTTTAAAGACATATTTCTTTTTTCAACAGGAAAAAATATAAAACAAAACGAAGCATCACCCGAATTTGAAATTCCGTGCATCAGGTATGGTGAGTTGTATCATTTGTATGATGAGGTAATTACAGAAGTAATCAATAAAACCAACCTTGATAAATCTGAACTCATTTTTAGTAGAGGTGATGAAATTTTACTTCCATCAGCAGGAGAAGACCCATTGGATATTGGTTCTTCATCAGCTTTAACGGTTCAAGGAGTTGCGATTGGCAGAACTATAAACATATTGCGACCTATAAAGCCAAATCTATATTCTCACACCTATGTATCTTATTATATTAATCAAAAATTAAAGAAAAAGATCTCTACCCTAGCAAAAGGTGTAAGTATCAGCAATGTTTATAATTCTGATTTAAGAACCTTAGAAATAAATCTTCCGTTATTATCAGAACAAATAAAAATAACTTCATTTTTATCATTATTAGATCAAAAAATTTTAACCCAAAGCAAAATAATTAAAGATTTAAAAGTTCTAAAAACTTCTATTTCTAAGAAAATATTTTCGCAGGAGTTTAGATTTAAAGATGATCTTGGAAATGAATTTGAAGAATGGGAAGAAGTGTTGTTAGGAGATATATTAGATTATGAACAACCAACAAATTACTTAGTTTCAAGTACTGAATACGATGATAATTATGAAATACCAGTTGTTACCGCTGGAAAAACATTTATTTTAGGCTACACTAATGAAGAACATGGTGTCTTTGAGAAGGAAAAACTGCCTGTAATTATTTTTGATGATTTTACAACGGCAAGTCAACTTGTAGATTTTCAGTTTAAGGCAAAATCATCAGCAATGAAGATTTTACAAACTAAAAAAGACAATAACATTAGGTTCGCTTTTGAAGCAATGCAAATGATTAATTATGAAGTTGGAGGGCACGGAAGACATTGGATTTCTATTTTTTCAAAGCTTACAATATCTCTTCCATCTAAAGCTGAACAAACCAAAATAGCCAACTTTCTTTCATCCATTGACGCAAAGATTGATTTAGAAACTAAACTTTTACAAAAATTAGATGAACAGAAAAAGTTTTTGCTACAACAAATATTTATCTAGAAAGCTATATAAACATTTGCTGCAATAAATATTTTTTTTGCTTTTCAAACTGTTCTAAAATTGCTTTTTCGGTTTGAATTTTTTGGGCTATTGAATTCAGAAAAATAAAAATAAAGGATTGTTCTTTTTCAGAAGTAGGTAATAATAATTTCGCACCATTTAAGAAATCATTATTATTAATGTTCATAGTGTTTTTAGCTCCCTTTTGCACCAATGGATTCAAATAATTAAATGTATTAACAGATGAATTAAAATATTCATGCAGTAAATATCCTAAAGCGAATGTTTTTGGTCTAAAAACACAATATAATGGGGAAACAACACCAATTCTTCCAGTTCTATTTTGTTTAATAATTCCATACGGAAATTCAGAAGTCGGACTTTTTGTGTAAACCAAATCACCTGGATAAACTAATTTGTAATGGGCAATATCTTTAGCAGAAAAAGAACGACCTAGATGTTCAATTTGATTGATTACACCTTTATGCTTTGCTACAGAAAAAACTTCATTACTTTCTTTTTTTGTGTTTTTTAATTGATGCTCAACACAAACTTGACTTAATTTTTTAAATTCCCAAGAATTGAAGTTATTCTCTTGTACATTCTCAAATCTAATTTTTTGCTTTAATATGTTCATCGTAAAACCTTTCATTAAGGATTCTAATCGTTGAATTATTTTGCTTTGGGTGTCAATTCTTTTAATAAGTAAAGTCAAAAAATTAGAAATTTTATTTTGCTCGTCGATTTTAGGTAAATTTAAAGATAAAGAAGCTAATTGACTTGAATAGAGATGTACAACAGAAATACCTTGTGCCAAATTAGCGATTTCCATTTTCTTTTTACTATTTAAGTAAAACGATAGAAATACTCCATCGTTTTCAGTTTTTATGATGTTTAAATCGCCTCCTAGAGCAACACCTGATTTTAAAACACAAGAAGCTGTTGCTATATCAATCGCTGTTTCTCCAGATGCTGGAATGATGACGTCATTAGACTCACTCAAAACTAAATTTGAAATATTTGTATAAGTTCTTGATTTTATTTCATTGATGATTTCACCATAATGAGTGTAGAGTTCTCCATATCTAATACATTCAATATTTCCTCTCTCATCGATATCACTTTTGGAAATTCCTTTTCCTTTTGTAAAATTAGCAATCTCTCCTAGTCGAGTGTTTTTCCACTCACCTTCAAACTCCGGAAATCTCAAATTAGGAACATTAGTAACTTTATTCCTTTAAAATCAAATATTCTTTTCTTTGAGGTTATTAATCCATTTTAAATAAAATAAAAAAGATGAAACAAAAAACATTTTCACAAATCGTAGTTTTATGGAAGACCGATAAAAAGCAGTATGTTAAAAAATCTAGTTATTCCGCTTATTCCTTGTTACTTGAAAATCATTTATTACCTCACTTTGGTCATCATATTTTGATAGAAGAAGCTGATATACAATCGTTTGTTTTTGTAAAATTAGAACAGGGTTTAAGTCAAAAAACGATTAAAGACATCTTAATTGTCTTGAAAATGGTGCTGAAATATGGTGCAAAAAACAAATGGATTGAAAATCATTCGTTTGATGTGCAATTTCCTACTGAGAGAGAAAAAAATCAGCTTGAAGTTTTAAGTCGTTCGCATCAAAAGAAAGTTATGCAACATATTCAGGAACATTTTACGTTTCGTAATTTAGGCGTTTTTATTTGTCTTAGTTCCGGTATGCGAATTGGTGAGGTCTGTGCCTTAACTTGGGAAGATATTGATACTGATAATGGGATCATTCATATTCGTAAAACTATTCAACGAATATATGTTATAGAAGAAGATGTTCGCAAAACAGAGTTGCTTATTGATACTCCTAAAACCAAAAATTCTATACGCGAGGTTCCTATGAGTAGGGATTTATTGAGGTTGTTGAAGCCTGTAAAAAAAATTGTAAATCCTTCTTTTTTTGTGCTTACCAATGATGCAAAACCAACAGAACCTAGAACTTACCGCTCTTTTTATAAAAACCTAATGCAAGAACTTGGAATGCCTGATTTAAAATTCCATGGACTTAGACATAGCTTTGCAACACGATGCATAGAAAGTAAATGTGACTATAAGACTGTGAGTGTTTTATTAGGACATTCTAATATTAGCACAACTCTAAATTTATACGTCCATCCCAATATGGAACAAAAAAAGAAAGCTATAGATCAAATGTTTCGAAATTTAAGGTAATTCTGAAAATACGATAACAGAAATACAAGATTCCACTAATATTTTTCTAATTTTAGAACCAATTTTGCACTATGTCTAAACAATCTGAACAAATACTAGAAGAAAAACTGATAGCTCAATTAAAAAAATTGGGCTATCAGTATGTTTCATTAGCTGATGAAGAAGCCTTAACCAGGAATTTGAAATCGCAATTAGAGAAACACAATCAACTTGCTTTTTCAGCTACAGAATTTGAAAAAGTACTAAACATACTCCGAAAAGGTTCTGTTTTTGAAAAAGCAAAACTACTTAGAGAAAAACAACATATTTTAAGGGATAACGGAGATAATTTATATTTTGAATTTCTAAATACAGAGCATTGGTGTCAAAATCAGTACCAAGTAACGAATCAAGTTACTCAAGATGGAAAATACAAAAACCGATATGATGTTACTCTTCTAATTAATGGAATGCCCTTGGTTCAGATAGAACTAAAGCGTAGAGGTCTGGAATTAAAAGAAGCTTTCAATCAGGTTAATCGCTATCAACGACATTCCTTTGGAGAAAACTCAGCTTTATTTCAGTACATTCAAATTTTTGTTATTAGTAATGGTGTTAACACAAAATATTATGCTAACAATAGAAACCAGAGTTTTAAACAAACGTTTTATTGGACAGATGCAGAAAATAAACGCTTGACTAACATATTAAATGGTTTTACGGATGCTTTTTTGGAGCCATGCCATATTAGTAAGATGATTTGTAAGTATATAGTTCTAAACGAAGCTTACAAAATACCAATGGTTCTTAGACCTTATCAATTTTATGCTGTTGAAGCTTTAATTGAACGCGTTAAGAATTCTACTAAAAATGGTTATATATGGCATACCACAGGATCTGGTAAAACTTTGACTAGTTTTAAAGCCAGTCAAGTTTTAATGAGTTTTCCCGAAGTTCATAAAGTTGTTTTTGTAGTGGATAGGAAAGATTTAGACTATCAAACCACTAAGGAGTTCAACAGTTTTAGTGATGGTTGTATTGATGGCACTGACAATACTTCTAATTTAGTTAGACAATTTACAGGTAATTACATTGATAAAAAAGGTGAAGCGAAAAACTCGAAATTAATAGTTACCACTATACAAAAACTTAATACAGCAATTAGTAAGCTCAATTATGAAAAGAAAATGAGTGAGTTGAAAAATAAGCGGATTATTTTCATTTTTGATGAGTGTCACAGAAGTCAATTTGGAGACACACACAATCGTATAAAATCTTTTTTCACTAATGCACAACTTTTTGGATTTACCGGAACTCCTATTTTTGCTGATAACGCCAATAAAAATGAATTAGGTAAACGGACAACTAAAGATTTGTTTGAAGATTGTTTGCATAAATATGTTATAACCGACGCTATAAAAGATGAGAATGTATTGAAGTTTTCTGTAGAATACGTTGGTCGATATAAACAAAAAGGAACAGCAACTGAAATAGATATTGAAGTAGAAGATATCGATATTCAGCAATTAATGGAAGATAATGTACGTTTAGAAAAAATTGCTGACTACATCATCGCCCATCATAATCGAAAAACCCATAATCGAGATTATTCTGCTATGTTTTGTGTTGATAGTGTGAAATCTTTAATTAAGTACTACGATATTTTTAAGAGAAAAAAATTATTGGGTGAACACAATCTAAATATAGCTACTATTTTTAGTTATGCCTCGAATGAAGATGATCTAGACGCAAATGGATTTATTCCTGAGGAAGTATCTGTTGTGGAAGAACCAAAAGCATTGTATGGACTACAAGCTCACAGCCGTGAGAAACTGGATGAATATATAGCTGATTTCAACATGCTTTATGATACAAAATATTCAACCAAAACGAGTGAGGATTTTTATAATTACTATAATGACATTTCTAAAAAGCTTAAAGATCGGGAGCGATATCCCGAGAATACGAATAATAGAATTGATATTCTATTAGTAGTTAATATGTTTTTAACTGGTTTTGATGCGAAGAAAGTTAATACCCTTTATGTAGATAAGAATTTGAAATATCACGGATTGATTCAAGCTTTTAGTAGGACCAACAGAATATTAAATGAGCAAAAATCACAGGGAAATATTGTTTCTTTTCGAAACCTAAAAGACAAAACAGACGAGGCGATTACGCTATTCAGTAATAAAGATGCTATTGAGGTTATAATTATGAGGCCTTACGAGGATTATACTGTGAAGTTTAATGAAGCATTTAATTTACTTCTTGAATTAACACCTACAACTGATGATGTAAATGATTTAGAAAGTGAAGAAGATGAATTGAATTTCATCAAAGCGTTCCGAGATTTGATGAGAATAAAAAACACACTGACTACTTTTTCAGATTTCAATTGGGAAGATTTGGAAATGGATGAACAACTTTTTGAAGATTTCAAGAGTAAATATCTTGACTTATATGATAAGGTAAAAAGCAATCATCAGAAAGAGAAAGTATCCATTTTGGAAGACGTGGACTTTGAGTTGGAATTAATACATCGTGATGAAATTAATGTTACTTATATCATTCAGCTTTTGATAAAGTTAAAATCTCAATCAAAAAAGGATACAAGTAGTGCCGAGAAAGAAATTTACAATCTATTGAATACGGAGGCTACCCTTAGAAGTAAACGTGAGCTAATTGAAAAATTTATTTTGGAAAATCTTCCTTTAATAGACGATTCCAATGAGATTGCTCCGGCTTTTGATCAATTCTGGAATCAAGAACAGCAAACAGAATTTTTGAAAATTGTGACAGAGGAAAACCTTTCTGCCGATAAAACAGAAAAGTTAATTGAAGATTATTTGTTTGCAGAGAGAGAACCTCTTAGAGATGAGGTTTTAGAACTTATTGAAGGAGAAAAACCAAGTTTATTACAGCGGAAAAAATTGGGTGATAAAATTTTACAACGTATAAAAGATTTTGTTGAGACTTTCATTAATGGTATGACTGGTATTAACTAGAATAGACATTTTTTTAATGGTGGCTATTACTAAATCAATAGAATTTAATTTGGTGATTTTCTTTTGTGTTAATTTTCTTTTCAAAATAATGTAAACAATTGAATTTATTTGGTTTTATAGTTTTGAATTCTGGAATTTGAGGTGTTTGATTCTGGAATCGAATGTTAAATTTACAGACTTAGTCTTTAACTTCATCAAGTGTAATAAACTCATTGACTAAAGCACACATTATAACTCCGATGAAGTTTTTTGAACCCGTTTTTTCCATTAGATTTCTTTTGTGCTTTTCTACCGTTTTTGGACTAATGTTTAGTTCATAAGCTATTTGTGTTCCGCTGTACTCTTTTAAAGTTAGACGAACAATATCCATTTCTCTCTCGGTGAATACTAATGACTTTTGCGTATTAGGAATTATAGATGAATCTTCAAGAATGTGCTGTATTATATCTGAGAGGCTTTTTTCGAAATAAAAACCACCATCGCTTAACTTTACAATTGCGTTTTTTAATTCGGATGGGTCCGTATTTTTGGTAAAATAGCCGTGCACACCTTGTTGCATTACTTTTTTTATCGCTTCTTCTTCCTTTTGAAGTGTTAGTATCAATATTTTTATATCGGGATATAGCTCGTTTATTTTTAGCGAAGTTTCAAAACCATCCATTTCGGGCATTTGTAAATCGAGTAACACTATATCTACTGGTACTGATTGCAATTTTTCAAGTAGCTCTTTTCCATTTGCCGCTTCTACTACTACTTGCGTATTTTCGAAACTACCCACAAGAAGACTCAGGCTTTTTCTAAAGAGTGTATGGTCGTCTGTGATGGCTATTCTTATCATTGGTGTTTTTTTAATTGAATTTGTATTTTATTTCCTTTTTCGGCATGAATTTGTATTAGTGATGCATTTATAAGTTTAGTTCTGGATAGAATGTTTTTTAATCCCATTCCGGAAGCGTTTTTAAGGTTTTCATAATAATCAAAAGGGATTCCGTTGTCTGCTATGTTTATTTCAATTTTATCGTTATTTTCCTGAAAGGAACAATCAACGGTGCTACTATTTCCGTGTTTTATGCTATTGGAAATAAGTTCTTGAATTATACGGTAGATTTCATAGGCATTTGATGCGGAAATAGGTATGTCTTTTCTGTAATAGCTGGAAGTTACAGTTATATTATTCCACTTGCTTACCTTGTTGAAATATTCTTCTAAAGTGGGTATGAGACCGAGATCTTCGAAGGTGGGAGGCATCAAATTATAACTAATGTCTTGTACATCTGCTAGCACATTATCTAATGCTGATTTTATTTCCCGGAAGACTGGTTTATTATTGGTGTCTTTTTCTTTTTGGTCTAAAAAGGTGACATAATTACGGATTGCATTCAAATCTCCGCTGATGCCATCGTGAATATCAGTTGCAATTCTTTTTCTTTCTCTTTTTTCAGATTCTATGGAAGCCTTTAATAAGTTTTCTGACTCCTCTTGCTTTATTTTATGTAGTTTCTTTTGATACATAATCGTTGCAAACACCACTAAAAGCGTCATAAGCAACATTATTGCAGTGCCAATCCAAAAAAATACTTTTAGTTCTGTTTCATTTTCCATACACCTATGCATAAAAGAATCCTTAAAATCAATGAGGCAATTATATTGACAATCCAAAAATCTAAGAAATAAAGATTACTATTGTAAATTAAATTACTCGCAATAAATAAAAATAATGTACTTGCATTATAAATAATTAAAGCTGTAATAAAATAGAAGTTATCATTTTGCAATAAATTCTGTTCTTCCATTTTTTGAAATAAGTTTTTGAACCACAGTCCAGTAAAAGTAAAGACAAAAATGAAGATTGGAATTCTGTTTAATCCTGTTGTCAAGAGTTTATTTTCATCACTAAAAAAATAGAGCGATACAAGATAAACTGCTATAAATAGAAAAAAAAGTGCTCTGATGAGACTTTTGTAATTATGCTTTAATAGCTTAAAAAAGAAATAATACAATGTTAAGAAACTCAAAAAAGGATAGAGTTGAAACCAATACATTGTATTGATTTTTAATAGCACAGAACCAATAAATTCATATAGCGAGCCTATTGCCGTTAGCCACAAAAGCGGAACAGCAGGATGTTCTTTATCAAATGCTTTTTTCCTTAGAAACAAAAAAAGCAAAGGAAGTAATCCTGAGAAAAGGGTAATATAGAAAACGATTTTATACAAAGTTTATTTTTATTAAATTGGGGTAAACCAATTCTTAATTTATGCGTTTATTCTTGAATTTTGTTGTCTTTTATTTTGCAAATTAAAGGCTTTATTTATCAATTCAAAATACGGGTTTTCCCGTATTGTGTTGAGTATTATATCTTAATAGATTTGTTAGCTAAATTATATTACACAAATAAGACTGTAACAATTGAAAGTAATGAATTAAAGACCAAAGAAAAAATCTATTCGTTTTTGCTAAAATCATACTTGTTTTAAGAGGGTGGTAAATTGTTGTAAACAAACAATTTAGCCTAAGTATTTTAATATCATCTTTTAAATATTATGTTCTAAAAAACTATCTTTGCTGCATATTTTATATTAAAAAATTATTTATGAAATCAAATATCTTTATTATTCAATTTTTATTTTGCTTGCTATTCTGCACTAATGCTTTTTCACAATCACTTATGGAATGGCAAAAAAATATAATTCACAATAATTCGGGAAGAACAGGTCCGAAAGTGATTTGTGTTGGCGATATCAATGGTGATGGAATGAACGACATCGTTACTGGCGATACTTCTTCAGGAATAAGTTGGTTTAAAAGCATAGATGGAAACGGAAGCTTTGGTAGTTCAAAATTTGTAGTTGACGCATCAGGAAGCTTTGGAATTTCTGATATTTACATTTCTGATATGGATGGAGATGGCTTTAACGATATTGTATTTGTAAACACATTGTCTTATTGGGTAAAAAACATTGATGGCAATGGAAACTTTGGCACTCCAATTCTATTAAGTACTACTTCTTACCAAACTTATGGTTTACAGGTAATCGATATAGACAACGATGGAGATTTTGATATTGTTCAAAGCAGGGTAACCTCATCACCATCTTTTCAAATTGAATTGCTGAAAAATAATGGAAACGGGACTTTTGCAACACCAATAGTTATTGCAGGTTCTTCTTCGATGCTTAGATTTACGGTTACAGATATCAATGGCGATACTCTGCCAGACCTTGTTTTTGAAGGTCAAAGTGCCGTTCTATACTATCAGCAAAATTCAAATAATACTTTTTCATCCACATTTACTGAAAATATGGGCTCTACCAGTAATCATATGACTTCTGGCATTTTTAACATGGGGAATATTATAGGTGGTGACATTGATGGTGATGGCGATATTGATATTGTAAATGTGTATCAAAATGGTTCTGCTAGAAGTATTAGATGGTTCAGAAATGATAACAATGTTTTTGCAAATTCTCAAGTATTGATAAACATTCCATCAGACAATGGTTCCTCGAATAATGATTATTTTACTATTAGATTAAGCGATTTAGATAATGATGGAAAAGTAGATATCATCATTCAAAATTCTTTTATGAATAGCATTACTTGGTACAAAAACTTAGGCAATAATTCCTTTGGACCGCAACAAATAATTTCGAATACTGTTTTGCAAAATAAAGATGTAGTGATTGTCGATATAAATGGAGATACCAAATTAGATGTTATAACCCCAGATCACACAAATAATGTCATCAAATGGTTTGATAATATTTATGGAAATGCCACCTCATTTATACAGAATACAATTGATGACTATATAAGTTTATCCACATTAACAGCTGTAGGTGATATTGACGGAAATGGTACTAAAGATGTACTGATTGCTTCGAGAAATACATCAAAACTTGCGTGGCTTAGTAACACCAACGGACTTGGAGTTTTTTCAGAAATGCCAAAGAATATCACTACAAGTTTACAAAGTTATACTTCTGCAATTTTGATAGACGCCAATAATGACGGGTATCTTGATATTGTAGTTAGTTCAGCTTCTGATACTACAAATAAGATTGTATGGCTTGCTAATGACGGACAAGGAAATTTTTCAAATGAACAATTGCTTTATACTTCCAATATTCACACCCTTATTGCTGAAGATGTAGACAATGATGGAGATAAAGACCTTATTGCTTATTTTGGGTATACCAATAGTCAAGTTACTACATCTGAATTGAAAGTTTTTAAAAATAACGGAAATGGTTTTGATCCACCTGTTATTTTTAGCTATCCAACAAATACCTTTAAAAGTATTAAAGCAGTAGACATGGATAATGATGGAGATTTAGATTTTATGATTTATCTTTCATCGTCTACAGCCCAGAGTCCAGCAGGTCTTTATTGGATAGAAAACACAAACGGGCTTGGAGATTATTCTGTACTTCATCCAACCAACTTATTGCTTGTTTCATCAAAGAATTTTGATATTGGAGACTGGAACAACGATGGTTTAAAGGATCTTGTTTACACCTATAGAACGCAAATAGGTGTTAGGTATTTAAGAAGTGTTACTATTAATTCTGATGGGACCTTAGGTACTCCTATAAATTTACCCGTTACGGGAATAAATAATACACTAATAAAGCTTGTGGATTTAGATAATGATGGTGATTTAGATATTCTCTCCGAATTCACTTCGGGAAATACTTATTTCTTTTGGTACGAAAATTTAGGAGACGGCTCTTTTACCTATCACTCTATTTTTGATTTTACTATTCCTGTAAATTCTCCAAATTTTTTAGAAGATTTAAATGCAGATGGAAAAATAGATTTTGCGTTTAATTATAGTGACAATAATTCTGAGGTTGCATGGTTTCAAAATCTAGGGCTAAATTATAACCAAATTAAAGGTAATGTTAGTTTAGATGTTGACTTAAATGGATGTGATCAAGGAAGCATAGTTGCACAACAGGTCTTGATAACAACGACTGGAGGCAATTCTACCATTTCAACTTTTACTTCATCTAACGGAAACTATTCTTTTAAAGTTGATGCGGGTAATTATTCAACTGCTGTAACAACTGCTTTTCCATATTTTAATGCCACTCCTAATTCAATAACTAGCCAGTTTAATACTGCTAATGGAGAAACCATTGCCAATTTTTGTCTAATCCCAAGTCAGTTTTTTAATGATTTGGAGATTAGCTTTTATCCTTTAAGTGATGCAAGGCCGGGATTTGGTGCACAGTACCTTTTAGTTGCCAAAAATAAAGGTACTAATCCCATCAACACCACAATCACTGTACAGTATAATAATCAAAAAATTATTTTTAGTAATTCATCGCCCAACCCTTTCTCGCAAACCGCCAATTCATTAGTATATAACCTAGTAAATTTGCAGCCTTTTGCCACTTTCCAAGCAACACTTTCTTTTCAAGTCAATACCATTCCGACTGTGACCCTTGGCGAAACATTAACATTTACAGTTGATAATAATCTTGAAAATGATATTACTATAGAAAACAATACTTTTCAGTACAATCAAACGATTGTGGGAGCCTATGATCCGAATGATATGTTGGTTTTGGAAGGTACAGAGGTACATATTGATAATAGTGACGAGTACCTGCATTACATCATACGATTTCAAAATACCGGCAATTATTATGCTGAGCGTGTTTTGATTTCTTCTTTGCTAAGCGAAAACCTTGATTGGGAAACCTTAGAGCTTGAAGCATACAGTCATGCCAATCGTGTTGAAATACTAGACGGTAGCTTACTTACTTTTATTTTTGATGCAATTTATCTGCCAGCTATTACTACGAATGAGGAAGACTCGAATGGTTTTGTAGCATTTAAAATTAAACCAAAGTCAACTGTTGTAGTGAATGATATTGTAAATGGTGAAGCATCTATCTATTTTGATTATAATCCACCTATTATAACAAATGAAGTTGCAACAACATTTGTTTCATCTTTAAATGTCCCTGAACAGGAATCAAATCCAATTTATGTTTATCCAAATCCTGTAAATTCTTTATTGTATGTTAAGAATATTGATGGAAATTACAAAGCTGAAATTTATAATACTATTGGGATATTAATTTCTGTAACTGAAAACAATCCTTCTTTAGATTTTACCAATCTGGCAGTTGGTATTTATATAGTAAGAATAACAGACGAGTTTGGCAAAACAAATGTTTTGAAAGTGATAAAGAAATAATTTTAAAAGTCTTAATAGTAATGTAGGTTAGCAAAAAAGACAAATAAAGTGCTAAAATTTTAAAGAAGGCAGGCTCAATCATCTAATGAGTTACGGAAAATTTCAAAAAGAAGCAGGTGTATATACTAGTTGGAGGAGAAAAAACAATCTTCCTTGTTTAGATTGCAAAAAAGTTGATGAAATTATTCGGGACAAATGGATAAGTGACAAACGTTATAAAGAACTTATTGCTTTTATCAATGAAAATTGGGAATCTGGGAACGGTGATGATTTTGTTCGCCCTTTGAGTAACAACTTCTTGAAAGTGGTTTTAAGTACTGATAAGAAGCCTAGAGAGTTTACTTTTATTGAGACAGATTATCCAATCTTAACAGCAACAGACACTCTTAATTATAAAAAAGATATGCATGGTTTTATAGTAACGAACTTCGGTGAAAATCTAACACCAACTATTATTATACAACTTGACGATCAAATTTATCGCAACAACAAAGAATTAAATAAGATGAAAATAAAGACAAAAAATGTCTTGATTAGTTTTGAAAATGGGAATCCTAAATATGACAGTTTTTAATAGCTTTTTATAAAAGGTCACACAGAAAAAAATTAATGAAGAAAAGGCATATTTAGAAAAAAAATATAATCTAACAAATGAAAACTTATTAATATGAAAAACATCATCAGATTACTAACAGTAGTAGTTATCTTCATTACGACAAATGTATATAGCCAAAAATGCAAATATGATTATCAAAAGAAAGATGAAATTACAGGAGAAGAAACCAAAGGAAGCACCTTTGATGTAAAACGTGGTTGGAAATTTGGATTAAATAAGAATGGAAATCAATATTCTGTCGGAATGCTTATTAATTTAAACGGGAATGTGAGGGATATAATTACTCCTGAAAACACCATTATCTTTAAACTAGAGAATGGCGAAATAATTACTGTCAAGGCAAATCAAGACAATGTGCCTACAGCACAAGCTACTGAATATGGTATTGTTTCTATTTATAATTCACGCTATACTATTTCCAAAGATGATTTACAAAAAATGGCATCTTCTCCACTAATTTATATAAGAATCAGCATTGGCCTTCAAACTTATGATGAGAGTCTTGTTGCTAAAAAAGGAAAGTCATTTCAGGAACAAGCAAGTTGTATATTGCAATAAGATATACAATTTGGTAATAATATCAGTAAATGGAGGATAAATGCACACAATTTGTGTAGAATTAGTGTAATAGTTTAAAATATAAAACATAGTATAAACATATAACATTGGTCAATGTAAAAATTGAAATGTTCGTGATTAAAAATTCGTTACAACTCAAAACCGGACCGGTATAAATTAGTTTATCAAGATTACATAAAAAGATTATGAAATATCTATTATTATTTTTCATTTCAATAACTTATGCACAAAGTCAAAAGTTTATTCTTTTAGATGAAGAAACACTTGAATTTATTGGTGAAGTAAACTATACGCTTTATCTCAATAATAAACCAATTTTTTCTAACTTAACCAGTAAAGACAGTATAACACGTTTGCCGAAAGAAATTAGCTTTGACTCAATAGCTTTTACTAAATTCAACTATAAAATAGCTGGTTTTAAAAAGGAAAATCTAACTGAAGTTGTTTTGCTTAACAGAACTGTTTATGAATTAGATGAGGTAATCATTTCTAACTCAAAACCGAAAGAGATTGTAATAGGTGAAGAATCAAGGTTTATAAAAAACAAATCTGCTGCTTTATCAAAAAATCTTGATTATGGAATTTTATTTCGTGAAAATGATTTAAAAAACATGATGATAAAAAGAATGACTTTCTTTGTTGAAAAGGTCACCTATAAAACAAGTTACAAGATAAAGTTTTATACTGCAAATGAGGTTGGGGATTTTATGACTTTATTACAATTACAGGTTAAAGAATTGCTATTTGAGAGTCCAATTTTAACAATTGAAAAGGGAACAAAAAATAAAGTTGAAGTAAATCTAGAAGAATATGAAATTAATCTATACAACAAAAATGTATTCATTTGTTTAGAATTACAAGATTACTTTGATGAAAACAATACTATCATTCAACCACAATTAAGTGATCAAACCCGACTAAAATATCAAATATCGAATTTAACTAACTATTACACGAAAACATACGATTTGAACACAAAAAAGCTAAGTAATGATATGATCAATATTAACGGGATGATTAATCGTGATTTTGCATTTGTGTTTTTTAAAAAACCTCATAAAAGTCAACTCGTTGCACCTGCAATACTTTTATATGCTGTAAAGTAATTCAATTTTAAGTGTATAAATTGAAAACTGGAAATCTCTAAAAATATAAATGTTTTGAAACAAACTAAGTATCTATCATTATGGAATTGATTTGTGGGCACTTTATTGCGATTTATGACTTCAAGAACTTTTTGAAATGGGTTGTATAGTCAGTTTGTGTTTTAGTAAAGACATGTCCTCACTAACTTTTTTGTCCAAAACTTTTGCATAGTGTTGGGTAGTATGTAGATTTTTGTGACCCAACATTTTGCTAACGGTTTCAATAGGTACTCCATTTGTAAGTGTTACCGAAGTAGCAAAAGTATGTCTAGCCATGTGAAAAGTTATTTCTTTAGGAATATCGCATAAATCACCAATTTCCTTTAAATAGGCATTCATTTTTTGGTTAGTGAGTATTGGTAGAATGCTATTTTCATTTAAGCATTTAGGGTGATTACTATATTTTTCAATAATTTCTTCAGCTATTGGTAAAATTGGAATTTTAGATTTTATTTCTGTTTTTTGACGGTTTTTGAAAATCCATTTTTCGCCATCAATACCGATACCAATATGATCCTTTTTCAATCCTTTCACATCAATGTAGGCTAAACCGGTGTAGCATGAAAAAATGAAGATGTCTCTAACTAATTGCAGCCTTTCGGATGATATTTTTTTGTTATAGATTTTCAATAATTCCTCTTCGGTTAAAAAGTCTCTTTCTACTTCTTTCATTTTACCTTCATATCGAGTAGTGGGGTCTTTATCTAACCAATCATTATCCAGGCATATTTTGATAATCTTTCTGAAGTTTCTAACATATTTAACAGCTGTATTGTTGTTGCATTTTTTTACACTTCTCAAATAAAACTCAAACTCGGTTACAAATCCATAGTCGATTTTATTTATACTTATATCATTCACGTTGTATTTCCAAAGAATGAATTCCTGAAGGTGTTTTAATGAGATTTTAAATCGTTCTAAGGTTCCATAAGCGTAACCATTTCCAATCAAATCTTTAATTTTATCATTATGGCTTTGATAAATTGGAATGATCATTCGCTCACGTTCATGTGTTCTGGTCAGTCTTGATTTAAAATTTTCTATTGATAGTTCTTCGCTCTTGTGAAGTAATTCCATTTGAATATCAAAAACCTTTGATTTAATTAAATCTAGATAATTATTTAATGACCTAGCTTCATCTGAGTTACCTTTCATTTTTGATTGTTCAGCGGACCATTTTGATTTTTCAATGAATTTCTTGGTGCTGAATTCAAAACGTTCTCCATTTACAGTTAACCTGAAATAAATTGGCAATTGACCGTTTTTGTTAGCTTTTGAAGATTTTGCATAAATATGCACAGTGATTTTTGCTTTCATGGTGGTGACCTTTTAATTACTATTCAATTTAATTTTTAAACTTTTAGTAAACAAGATGTACACTTTTTGAACCAGTATTAAACTGGTTGTTAGTACAGTGTTTACAGTGCTTGAGAGAATTTAGCGAGACCCAAAATTGTAGAAATTTTTAGGGTCTCGATTTTGTCCCTTTTGCATTAAGATTGAATGAATAATTTGGTATATGCCCCAAAGCAAAAAGCCGATAAATCTTAAGATTTATCGGCTTTTGTGACCATTTGTTTTTAAATGTGTGGGCGATGAGGGGTTCGAACCCCCGACCCCCTCGGTGTAAACGAGGTGCTCTGAACCAGCTGAGCTAATCGCCCGATTAGTGCTTGATTGCGAGTGCAAATATAGCACAGTTTTTGGTATCTGCAAATAAAAAATGAAAAAAATTATAAAATTTCTGCAACAACAAATGTGCTTCCGCCTACGTAAATGAAATCGGTAGAGCTGGCTGATTTCGTAGCTTCTTGATAAGCTTCTGAAACAGAATTATATACTTTTCCTTTAAGTCCCAACTCGACGGCTTTTTCCTTTAGAATTTCAGGATGTAAACCACGTAAATTTTTTGGACTACAGAAATAATAATTTGCCATGTTTGGGAATAATGGAAGAATTTCACTCAAATCTTTATCATTTACAACGCCTAAAACTATGTGAAGTTGATCAAATTCTTGTTTTTCTATCTGTTTTAGCACAATCGATAATCCGTGTTTGTTGTGAGCTGTATCGCAAATTATTTTCGGACTATCTCCCAATTGTTGCCATCTTCCCAATAATCCGGTGTTTTGAATAACGTTTAAAAAACCAGATTTTATATTTTCTTCAGAAATAAAAAATTCATTTTGTTGTTGCAAAACTTGAAGTGTTTGTTGAACAGTTTTTCTATTCTGAATTTGATAATCGCCTAATAATGCAGTAGGGTAAACTTCTTCAATTAAATCAGAAGCAAAATAAATTTCTGAATTGGTTTCTGATGATTTCTTTATAAAAACGAGTTTCGTTTCATTTGTATATTCACCAATTACAACAGGAATGTTTGGTTTGATAATTCCGGCTTTTTCAAAAGCAATGGATTCTAATGTATTTCCGAGAAATTGGGTGTGATCTAATCCGATGTTCGTGATAACAGAAATTAGCGGTGTAATGATGTTGGTGGAATCTAATCGACCGCCCATACCAACTTCGATGATGGCAATGTCTACTTTTTCTTGCACAAAGTAATCAAAGGCTAAACCGACTGTCATTTCGAAGAAACTTAGTTGATGACTTTCAAAAAAGGTTTTGTGTTTCGAAACAAAATTGATTACAAATTCTTCCGTGATTTCTTCTCCGTTGATTTTAATGCGTTCGCGGTAATCTTTGAGATGAGGTGAAGTATATAAACCTACTTTGTATCCTGCTTCCTGTATAACCGATGCAAGTAGTGAAGAAGTAGAACCTTTTCCGTTAGTACCTGCAACGTGAATTGTTTTGAGTTTTTTTTCCGGATTGTTGAGGTAATTAGCCAACAAAATCGTGTTGTCAAGGTTCGGTTTATAAGCCGATGCTCCTTGCGTTTGATACATTGGAAGCTGATTATACAGCCAGTTTACAGTTTCTTGATAATTCATTGTTTTAAAAAAATAAACCCCACAAAAGTGAGGTTTAAATATAAATAAATTTTGTTTTTTATTCTCCGTTTCTAAAGTTAAATACAATGAACCCAATTTGCCCATCTGGTGCATTTGAATCGTCATTCCAACGGTATTTGTATGCTGATTTAATAGCAGCTTCTTTAAGGCAAGTACTGGTTGTATTGGAGCCACTCGGACTAAATTTTGCGTTGGTAACGATACCTTTTTTGTTGACTTTTATTTCTATAATTATAATTCCTTCGTCATTACAATTTGCATTTATTTCAACTTGATTGGCTAGACTTCTATCGTTTAAACCTGAATTATTTCTATTTGAGTTAGTATAGTAGCTATTAGAATATTTTTCTCTTTTAGGTTCACCGTCGCCCCCTGTAGTGTTTTGACCAAAACTACTACAACATGTTAAAAGAAAAAGTGTAAGAAATAAGCTTTTCATTATTCTCCGTTTCTAAAGTTAAATACAATGAACCCAATTTGCCCATCTGGTGCATTTGAATCGTCATTCCAACGGTATTTGTAAGCTGATTTAATAGCAGCTTCTTTAAGGCAAGTACTGGTTGTATTGGAGCCACTCGGACTAAATTTTGCGTTGGTAACTGTTCCGCTTTTGCTTACTTTTACTTCAACAACTACTGTTCCTTCATCATTACATTCTGCTTTTACAGCTCCCGGACTGGAAAGTCGTCTGCCATTTAATCCCCAAGCTCCTGTTCCTGTTCCGGTTCCTTTACCGCTACCGTAGTAGCTGTTGGAATAAATGCTTCCGTCTAATTTTCCCTGGTTTCCCGGTGTTGTTGTATTTCCGTCGCCACCGGTGGTTTTTCCATCGGATGATTTAACTCCACCAATTAAGGCATCTAGTTTTGCTTTTTTATCGGCTTCTTCTTTCTTTTTTTTCTGTTCTGCAGCTTTTATTTTGGCTTCGGCTACTGCTTTTTTATTGGCTTCTTCTTTTTGTTTTTTTAATGCAATTGCTGCTTCGTTATCGGCTGTAATCACATTTTCCGAAGCCTGACTTGGAGTTGCGGGTTCTGAAGTTTCTTCCACCGGCTGTTGTTCAGTTACTTCTCTTGGTTCTGATTTTACGGGTTCGGTTGTATTGGTGTTTCCTGAACCGGCATCGGTGTTTCCAAAGTTAATGGCGATTCCGTTTTCAGGTGGTGGATCCATTGAAGTTAAACCAAAGAATATGCAAAGCAATAGTATCAATGCCATTATGGTTGATGAAATGGCAAATGATTTTCTTTCGTGTTCGGTTTCTAAATATTTCATGGTCTCTCTTTTTAGCCCTGATGGTAGTGGATAGCTTTTTTTGAAAGAAACACTATTTTTTGTTGCTGTTTCAAAGCGACCAGCGGAAGCTCTTGAAACGGCTTACAAAAAAAGGGTTTATTCAAAAAAACTATGAACGAACAGCAGGATTAGCTTCTTATTATTTTGGTCGAACTGCCAGTACCACTTTAATTTGATTTCGGTTGGCGATGTCTAACACATTAACTGCTTTTTCAATTGGCACACCTTCCTCTGCTCTAAGAATAATGGCTTTGTCTTCTTGGTTTGGAAACAAGGCTAATAATCGAGCTTCTAAATCGGCTTCTTGCACTTGATCTTTGTCAATAAAAAATTCTAAATCTTTATTGATGCTCACCGAAATGTTTTTGTTACTGTCGGTTTTTCCTTTTGCTTTTGGCAATACTAAATCCAAGGCATTGGTTGTTACCATTGTTGACGTTAGCATGAAGAAAATCAATAACAAAAACACGATGTCTGTCATAGACGACATGTTGAATTCTGGTGATACTTTATTTCTACCTCTTATGTTCATATTATGAGGGTTCGTTTAAAAGGTCAAGGAAATCAGTTGCATTGGCTTCCATTTGATGCACAACTTTGTCTGTTTTTACAACTAAGTGGTTGTAGCCCATAAAGGCAATAATTCCTACTACTAAACCTGCAACCGTTGTGGTCATAGCGGTATAAATACCTTCTGCTAAAGCACCAACTTCAATTTGTCCGCCTCCGCTTGCCATTTTGTGAAAGGCAAGAATCATACCAATTACAGTTCCAAGGAAACCAATCATTGGTCCTGCTCCTGAGATAGTTGCGAGCATACTTACGTTTTTCTCTAGTTTATAAATTTCTAGTTTTCCGGCATTTTCGATGGCTGTATTGATGTCTTCCAATGGTTTTCCGATGCGGGAAATTCCTTTTTCGGTTAAACGAGCAACAGGTGAATTGGTTTGAGCACATAGCATTTTAGCGGCATCAATTTTACCGTTCATAATATTCATTTTGATATTATTCATAAAATTAATGTCAATTTTTGAAGCGGCATTGATGGCTAAAAGTCGCTCAAAATAGAGGTATAAAGCAAAAAAGAATAACAAACCCAATGTAATCATAATGAGTTGTCCTCCGATTCCTCCACTGGTCATTAAATCCCAAATGGATAATGTAACTTCTACTGGTTGATCTTCTAATAAAGCATCTTGTGCTGTTGCTAAACTATCTGCTGGTTGCATATTTTAATTTGTTTTTTTGATTGGTTAAAAGATAACGCTAAAGTACTATTTTAAATTGTTTATCGCACAAAATGTTCAATAAACATGAATGTTAAAGCTCCTGCTAAGAATCCTGCAAAAGCTAGCCAAGTGATTCTTTTGAGATACCAAATAAAATCGATTTTTTCCATACCCATTGCGGCAACACCTGCGGCTGAGCCGATGATGAGCATACTTCCACCTGTTCCGGCAGAGTAGGCGATGAAATGCCAAATAGGACTATCAACTTCAAAGGTATACATTCCCATGGAAGCCGCGACTAGTGGAACATTATCAATTACTGAAGATAGAATTCCTAAAAGAATAACCACAATATCCATATTTGGAATGGCATTAGATAAAGATTCTGCAGCATAGCGAAGAGTTCCGGTATCGACTCCGTTTATTTGACCAAATACCATAGTTTCTAAGGCAGCAACACCCATTAAAATTCCTAAGAAAAAGAGAATGCTTGAAAATTCAATTTTTGTTAATGCATTATGACCGGAATAAAGGTGTTTGTCTTTTTTGTTGAAATCGTCAAATGGAGTAACATATTCTGATGCTAACCAAACAAATCCTAGACTGAACATCATTCCAACATAAGGTGGAAGTCCGGTTATTACTTTAAAAATAGGTACAAAAACAATAGCTCCTAAACCAATGTAAAGCATCTTTTTACTACTTAATAATCGTTCTGATTCTTCGTTTACTCCAAATGCTTTTCGTTCGGTTTCTCCCTGAAAAGGTTTTAATTTTGAGGCAATAAAGAACGGAACAACAAAGCAAATTATTGAGGGTATTATCACGTATTCAGATAGACCAAGGGCAGTAACTTTATTATCAATCCACAGCATAGTAGTTGTTACATCGCCAATTGGAGACCAAGCTCCACCGGCATTTGCTGCAATGACTATTAATGAGGCATACCAAATTCTGTATTCGCGTTTTGGTATTAATTTTCGCAACAAAGTAATTAAAACGATGGTTGTTGTTAGGTTATCAATAATTGCAGAAAGGAAAAAAGCAATAATACCTAATGTCCAAAGTAGTTTTACTTTATTTGTTGTTCTAATTCTATTTTTAATGACATCAAAACCACGGTGTAAATCAATAATTTCAACAATGGTCATTGCTCCAATTAAGAAAATCAAAATTTCGGCAGTTTTGCCAAAATGATGCATTAAGTTTTCAAGGAATCCTTCATGATTTGCTTCTGCCTCACCAACTGCCATGTTAAAAACATGACCGTGTCCGTCAATAATTGAAAGCCATCCGTTGTTGAAACCGAAAGATAAAAATGCCCACATAACCGCAGCCATTAAAAGAGCCGGAACAGTTTTGTCAAGTTTTAACGGATGTTCCAATGTGATGGACATGTATCCAACAACAAATAATAAAATGATAATAAGTGCCATCATGTTTTAATTAAGTTAGTTGTTTAAGTGCAATTTCAAAAGCGGTAGCACTGATATTTGTTTTTGATGAATTTAATGCATGCGTTTTTTCAATTGCTTTTTTGATGGTTTCGGAAGTATCGAAGAAGATAGCTTCATCTGTCATTTGAACTTTCTTTTCCATAAAATAAGCAAAAACGCGAGCCATGCCGCAATTTGCAATAAAATCAGGAATTAAGCTAACTTTTGCATCAGTTTCTTCCATGATTGAACCAAAGAAAATTTCTTTATCGGCAAACGGCACATTGGCACCACTTGAAATTACTTCTAAACCGGAAGTAATCATTTGGTCAATTTGACTTTTTTGAACCAAACGTGAAGCTGCACAAGGAGCAAAGATTTCGGCATTAATGTTCCAAATTTGCTGATTTATTTTTTCAAATGGAATCATATTTGGAGCGACTAATTTATTTCCATCTTTGTTTAGAAATAAACGTTTAATATCTTCGAATGAAAATCCGTCTTCATTTATTATTCCTCCTTCGCGATCGATGATTCCAACAATTTTGGCACCCATTCCTGCTAAATAAAATGCTGCTGCAGATCCAACATTTCCAAAGCCTTGAACAACGGCTTTTTTGCCAACAACGCTTCCGCCATAAATATCATAATAATGACGCACTGCTTCGGCAACGCCAAAACCGGTAATCATATCTGCAACGGTATATTTTCGGTTTACATCTGGTGAAAATTTTGGATTTTCAATTACTTTGATGACACCTTGACGAAGTTGACCTATTCTGTTGATTTTGTCTGCTTCTGTAGGTTTAAAATGACCGTTGAAAACGCCTTCTTGCGGATGCCAAACGCCACATTCTTCCGTAATTGGAATTACTTCATGAATTTCATCTACATTTAAATCGCCACCAGTTCCATAATAACTTTTTAATAGAGGAGATACAGCTTTATACCAGCGTCGTAAAACTTCTTTTTTTCGAGGATCGTTTGGATCAAAGTTGATTCCAGATTTTGCTCCGCCAATGGCAGGACCAGAAACAGAGAATTTTACTTCCATAGTTTTTGCAAGAGAAAGAACTTCGTTCATGTCTAATCCTTTTCGCATTCTGGTTCCGCCACCGGCAGCACCTCCACGAAGAGAGTTGATTACTGTCCAGCCTTCTGCATCTGTTTCTGCATCTTTCCAGTTAAAAATTATTTCGGGTTCTTTGTTCTCAAATTTTTTGAGTAATTCTTTCATTTTAGTTAGTTGTTCTTTTTTAGTTTGTTTGTGTTGCAAATTTAATTTTAAATATTAAATTGAGTTTTATTTTAATAAAGATTTTATAATAAAATAATCGTTTTTCAACTTTTAATTTAAAGCAAATGGCAAAACGGGTCAATTTGATTAAAAATTGACCCGTAGACTTTAAATAGAACTTGTAGTGATTTTACTTCTTATTTCTTTAGAGAATGATTTTTAAAACCCAATCCTTCAATATAACCCACATTTGGAAAATTCTTTTTAGTAAAAAGAGAGTTCTCTAAATACTGATTTAGAGCTTTCTGCACTAATTCGCGATTAGGTCTGTTTTTGCGAATATTTTCATAAGTGCTTCTATCGCTTTTGGCATAATTTATCAAAAGATCAAAATTTTCGGGTTGATCAAAATTCATGATTCCTCGGGTGTTGTTCATTTTTTTATAAGGCCAAAAGCACCAATGAATTTCATTTTTATCTAATAATGTTCTAAAATCGTTTACCCATTCATCTGTGTTTTCACCCGTTTCTCCAATGTAGATTGGAACTTGATGTTTTTCGCTAAAATCTACATAAAACTGAACGGATTCTTGATTTACATCAAACCAATATTTATGAAATTCATATACTATATTGTTGTCTAAAATTTCTTCAAAAACGCCAAAATCGCCGCCCCAAACAGAACCACTTAAAAAGATGGTATGCTTTTTATCAATTTTTCGAATGTCGGCAACCAAACGTTTGTAAAGCAAATGCAGACGTAGATTGTAATCCTTAATTTCATCTTTGAAATAATGAGCTAAAGGTTCGTTAATTAAATCATACCCAATAACAATGGGATCGTTTTTATATTTTTTGGCAATATCAATCCAAATTTCGCTTAATAAATTCTGTGATTTTTGACTAAAAAACAAATAGGGAAAACCATGACTGTCATCAATATTGTCTCCGGTTTGTCCGCCGGGAGCACAATGCATATCCAATAAAACATACAGTTTTTCTTGTCTGCACCATTCAATTACTCGATCAAGATAGGTAAAGCCTGAATTTCGTTTTCCCATATACAAATCTTGCGTAAACATTTTATAATGAAATGGAACACGCAAATGATTGCAACCAATTTGTTTTAAATATTTGATGTCGTCATGCGTGATGTAATTGTCTAAGTATTTATCCCAAAAGACTTCTAAACTATCCGGACCAATCATTTCATACAAAAAATCATCAATCCTTCGAGGAGAATTTACTTGTTCAAATTTGAACATATATCCTTCGGGAACTAACCAATTTCCGAGGTTTGTTCCTTTTAGAATAATTGGATTTCCAGAAGGTTCAAGAATTTGTTTTCCATTAGTTTTTAAAACAGGAGTTTTGTCTGAAAATTTATTTTTAGTTTGACTGAAAGCTAAAAATGAATTAAATATAATTAGAGCAGAAAGAAGAATTTTTTTCATGATTTGTTGAAATAGTGTCTGCTAAATTATTTTTTTTGAAAGCTACTGTAAAACATTTCAAACCTAAATTTTGAAAAAGTGTATTAAAAATGTAGTGTTTTTGTTTTGGATGTAATGCTGAGCAAAAAAAATCCCCAAAGTGGGGATTTTATGTTTATGCTGTTTCTTCTTTCATTCTTTCTTTTCTTTCAGTAAACGAATTTAAATTGAAAGACGGATGCACAGTTTTAGTTTCCTTGTAAACCTTGATTGCATTTTTTCTGTTTCTGACTGATATGAATCGTGCCAAACGAATTTTGTATAAATCATACGAAATTACAATCGTTAAAAATACACTCACAATATAAAACACTTGAAATCCGGTGTAGAAATAAAGAAATCCGGAAATTATTGCTCCTCCCAAATAGGCAATTGCAATTGTGCTCAATAATTTTGCTTTGCCTCTCAACTCTTTGTTTTCTCTGAATTCTTTTTTGGTAAACATTGAAAATAGAATTCCTAAATCAGTTGTAGTTCCCGTTAAGTGAGTTGTTTTTACAGCAAAATTTGAAATACTTGCGGTTAATCCGTTTTGTAAACCCATTGCAAAAAGCATGATTCCGAGCATGATTTCGGTTTCAAATAGTGTTTCCATGTAGAAAAACTGTCCATAGACTCCAACTGACATCAAACAAAAAATTTCTAAAATAAGCGGTAACGAATGAGCCAAATACGTATTTATTTTACTAAGATGAATAACAATTAAATTGGACAAAAAACTACCAAAAAAGAATAGAAATATCCAAGCAAAAACAATTCCGGTTTGGTATAGATTTCCTTTTACAATTTCTGAAGCCAAAATGGCATAATGACCTGTTACATTTGATGAAAATGAAAAGAAAATCAGTAATGAGGCAACATTCACCATGCCGCCGGAAAAGGCAGTAAGTGCTCCTAATTTAATATTGTCTTCTAATGTTCTGCTATTACTAAATTTTCTAAGCATATTCTATGATTTTTCAAATGTTAATTTTGCAATTCCACGAGCTTGAATTTCCGAATCAAAATTCAAAATCATTGTGTTGTTGTCAAGTTCGGTAAGGTTGTAGTTTTCTACAACATTATCATCATATTTTAATTGAAGAATATGACCTCTTCCTTTAATTTTCCAATCTACCAATCGTTCTGTTGAACCTGCTTTTAAGAGCAGTTTTCCGTTTGGCAAAAATTGCCAAGTTTCGGCTTCATGAATAAGTAGGTGTTGACCTATTATTTTTTTTACATCGTCTGTAATTTCTTTGCTGTTAGTGTCGCCAACTTTGTTTACACGTTCATACTCCCAAGATTTTTCATTCCATTGTCCAACAATTTTTTTTTCGGGACTTTGAGAAAAGGACATTAATGTAAAGATCGTTGCAACAATAACCAGAAATACAGCTGTATAAGTGGTTATAATTTTCATAGTTTTTTTGGTTTTAATAATTAAGAATGCGAAGGAACTCCGTTGAAGAAGATTTCGGCCACTTTTCCTTTTTCCGGCATGTTTTGGATGGTATTCCATCCCACTTGTTCTACAGAAAGTTTGCTTTTTTGAATAAATGGAACTAAATCAAAGCTTTTTCTTTTATCCAATTTCCATTGATGTTGTAATGGAAGAAAAGCTTGATCAATTTTGTTTCCTTCAACATAATTATTAAAAGCAGTTTGTGTAAAGCCGGTAAAGATATCTTTACGAATAGAATTTATTTTGGATGCATATTTGTTTTGTAAAACCGAACAAGCTTCAGTAAATTCATTAGTAATAAATTGATTTACAATTTTTTTTTTTGATAAGAAAAGCAAATCAGTGATGGAATCTTTTAAATGAACACCGTGCAAAAGAATGATATCAAATTTTTCATTTGATGAAGATTGACTCAAAACATTTTTTAAAACAGATAAAGATTCAATCGAGAAATCAGTTGGGATAAGAATGGTTTTTTTCATGACACTATTTTTTTTAGATTTATAGTGACAAATTTATGGGCGTCAAATTAGAAAGAAATTAATCTAAAATTAGAATTTGATTAAAATTGAATGACGAAATTAAAATCAGATTAGAGAATCTTAAAGAAGTTTTAAAAACGTTAAATTTTATACATCGGAATGTTAATTTGAACCGTCGTTCCTTGGTTCTGAATCGATTTTACATCAATCTCACCACGATGCATTCGAATGATATTTCGCGTAAGCGGCAAACCAATTCCATAACCTTCATAATTTTTGGTATTAGATGCTCTGAAGAATGGATCATAAATAAATTTTAATTCCGATTCGGGAATTCCTATACCAACATCTTTTATAACCACAAAAACACTGTTGTTTGATGCTCCAAGTGCAACATTCACAGGTTGATGGTCAGAATATTTACATCCATTATTGATGATATTGCTAAACGCCAAATGCAATAATTGTTCATTTCCGTTTACTTTTATCATATCCGAATTTTCCGGAAGCAAACTCATATCTAGATGAATTTTATTTTTTTGATTGATTCTTTCCAATGTTTCTTTAACATCCATTAAAACTTGATCAATCCTTAATTTATCAAATTTTTGAATTTTACCATTAAATCCGGTTTGAGCCAAAAATAATAAAGCTCTGGTTTTTCCTTCTAATTTTTCGGCTTCTACCAACATGATTTTGATGGCTTCTTGATAATCTTCTTGACTTCTTTCTTTTGATAAAATTACATCCGCTTCACCTATAATGGCTGTGAGCGGAGTTCTAAGTTCGTGCGAAGCATTACTAATAAAGTTGTTTTGCGTTTCAAAAGAAGTTTCAATTCGGTCGAGCATCGTGTTGAACGTTTTTGCTAATTCATTTAATTCGTCATTTTTGTTTGTTTCATCTAATCGCAAATGCAAATTTTCGGAACTAATCTGATTTACTTTTTCAGTAATTTTCCGTAAAGGTTTAAAAATATATTTTGAAAAATACAGCGATGTGATAGCGGAAATTATAAAAGCAGCTAAAATTGAAAAAAACAACGTTCTTTTTAAATAAGCAGAATGATGCAATTCATAATAATTTTCAGCAGAAGCAACTACAATATACCTTCCTTTTTTACTATTATATAATATACCTTTATAAAAAGTGTTGTTTTTTTGATATTCCGATTTTCCGTTTTTAATGACATCATCAAAAAAGTAGATAGGCAAACCCAATGTCTGACTCTCATCCTGATAAGAAGCAACATCTTCTAACGGGAAAAAATAATCTTTTTCTTGAGGGAGTTTTTCAAAAAATTGATCACGCAATTCTTTAATTTCTCTAATATTTGTGGTTGGATTATTATCTAATTCAATTTTTCCGGCAGTAATTGCACGGAGTTCCAACAGTCGGAAAAAATCATTATGAGAATAATTTAAAAACGAATAATAAACAAATCCGCTAAAAAGCGATAAGACAATTAGAAAAGGAATTAAAAAAAGTAGCGTTATTTTGGTTTGCGTTTTCATTAATTTTCTTTCATTACATAACCCATTCCGATAACGGTATGAATCAGTTTATTAGATGAATTGGAATCGATTTTTTTTCTGAGATAATTCACATAAACATCAACTACATTGGTTCCCATATCAAAATTGACACCCCAAACGTTATCTAATATTTCACCTCTTGAAAGGACTTTGTTGAGGTTTTGCAAAAAGTTGAGCAAAAGTTTAAATTCTGTTGTTGTGAGTGAAATTGTTTCGCCATTTCTGGTAACGGTTTTGCTAAAATCATTCAAAATTAAATCGTCAATTTTATAAATATAGTCTTCTTGAATTTCCGGAATTGATGGATTAAAACTTTCCGTTCTACGAAGCAAGGTTTTTATTCGAGCTAAAAGTTCAATGAATTTAAAGGGTTTTACTAAATAATCATCGGCACCTGATTCTAAACCTAACACAATGTTTTCTGAAGTTCCCAAAGCAGTTAAAAATAAAATTGGAATTTGTGTGTTGGTTTTTCTTATTTCTCGACAAACTTCCAAACCATTCATTTCCGGCAACATAATATCTAAAATGACGAGATCAAATTGATTGTTTTGCTGTAAAGAAAATCCGGTTTTTCCGTCCAATGCCACAGAAACTTCATAACCTTCTTCGGTTAATCCTTTTTTGATAAATGATACTACATGAACTTCGTCTTCTACTAATAAAATCTTTTTCATTGCTATTTTTTTGAACTGAAAAATTCAAGGGTTCAATTTACAAAAAATAAATTGCACAAAAAATAAGGATTTTTTAATTGAAAATTTTTCCCGAAGAATGGTCATTTGTTGCCCCGGTCACACTGGAAAGTACATTGATTTCGTTGCGTAATTTCAACACGCCAAGTAATCCGAAAATTAAAGCTTCTTTGAATTCTAATGTTTTGGTATCTGGCACAATAAGATTCATTTTAGGTAAATGGTTTTGCATTCGTTCCAACAAAAAAAGATGGTAAGCACCACCACCGGTAATCAATAGTTTACCTTCTTTTTTAGGTAAAGCAAAAGCGATTTGCATAGCAATATGTTCCACAAAAGTGTGCAGTTTATCTTCAATTGAAATGGAATAATTGTCAATTAGCGGTAGAATTGTAGCATTTACAAACTCAATTCCGAGGGATTTTGGGTGTTTTTTTTGATAAAAATCAAGGTTATTCAATTCAGTTAATAAGTCTAGATTTACTTTTCCGGAACGAGCAATTTCGCCTTTATCATCATAATCAAAGCCTAATTGATTGGCATAAAAATTTAAGACGGTATTTACAGGAGAAATATCAAATGCAATTCTTTTTCTGTTTTCTTCAAACGAAATATTCGAAAACCCGCCTAAATTCAGACAATAATCATAGTCAGAAAATAATAATCGATCACCAATCGGAACTAGCGGTGCACCTTGTCCTCCCAATTCAACATCTTGCACTCTAAAATCACAAACCACTTTTTTACAAATAATTTCGGTAATTTTAGGTAAGTTTCCAATTTGTAAAGTAATGCCTTTTTGAGGTTGATGTAAAATCGTATGACCGTGACTACAAACCGAATCAATGGATTCAATGTTATAATTTTCAATAAAATCTTTGATTGTATTTCCCAAAAAATCAGTGTATTCTTCATTTAATTGAATCAATTCACTTTCAGAAAAATGAACGGCAACTTTCAATTTGTTTAACCAATGATTTGGATATGAAGTGGTTATGCATTCTAAAATTTCATACGACCATTTTCCGTCTTTTTTAGAAAAATGAAGATGAGCCAAATCGATTCCGTCGAGCGAAGTTCCGCTCATCACACCAACAACTTGATAGGATTCTTTAAACATAGGCTAAAATTACGAAATCGTTTGAGATTTTGACTTAATTGTTCTATTTTTGCGTTCAAATTTAAGAAACAATCAAACACTATTTTTTATAATTATGGATTTTAATCTAACCGAAGAGCATTTAATGATTCAGCAAGCGGCTCGTGATTTTGCTCAACAAGAATTATTACCAGGCGTAATTGAAAGAGATGAACATTCAAAATTTCCGACCGAGCAAGTGAAAATGATGGCTGAATTAGGCTTTATGGGAATGATGGTAGATCCAAAATACGGAGGTGCCGGTTTAGACAGTGTTTCCTACGTTTTGGCAATGACAGAAATTGCAAAAGTTGATGCTTCGGCAGCGGTTATTATGTCGGTAAACAACTCATTAGTTTGTGCCGGAATGGAAAAATATTGTAGCGAAGAACAAAAAATGAAATACTTGGTTCCGTTAGCTCAAGGCGAAGTGATTGGAGCTTTTTGTTTATCTGAACCGGAAGCAGGAAGTGACGCCACTTCTCAAAAAACAACGGCTATTGACAAAGGTGATTACTATTTGTTAAACGGAACAAAAAATTGGATTACCAATGGGGCAACGGCTTCAACTTATTTAGTAATAGCTCAAACCGATGTTGAAAAAGGACATAAAGGAATCAACGCTTTTATAGTTGAAAAGGGGTGGGCCGGATTTGAAATTGGTCCGAAAGAAAAGAAAATGGGCATCCGCGGAAGCGACACGCATTCGTTAATGTTTAATGACGTGAAAGTGCCAAAAGAAAATAGAATTGGTGCCGATGGTTTCGGATTTAGTTTTGCAATGAACGTGCTAAACGGAGGAAGAATCGGAATTGCATCGCAAGCATTAGGAATTGCAACCGGAGCTTATGAATTGGCTTTGAAATATTCGCACGAAAGAAAGGCATTTGGTAAAGAAATATTCAAACACCAAGCCATCGCTTTTAAATTGGCTGATATGTATGTGAAAGTAACAGCCGCAAAATTATTAGTTATGAAAGCCGCCTGCGAAAAAGACGAAGGAAAAGACATCGCACATTCTGGTGCAATGGCAAAATTATACGCTTCAGAAATTGCGTTGGAAGTAGCCAATGAAGCCGTTCAAATTCATGGTGGAAACGGTTATGTGGCAGAATATCATGTTGAAAGAATGATGAGGGATTCTAAAATTACACAAATTTACGAGGGAACTTCAGAGATTCAACGTATTGTGATTTCGAGAGGATTAGTGTAAAAATAAATTACAAATCAATATATTTAAAACCCTTTGAGTTCTTTCTTAAAAGGGTTTTTTGTATTTTTAGCACATATAAAAAATAAATGAAAAATATTATCATCACAGGAACTTCTCGTGGAATTGGCTATGAACTTGCTTTGCAATTTGCTAACCAAGGTCATCAAGTTTTAGCTATCTCCCGAAAAACAGTAAAAGAACTAATCGAACATCCAAATATTACTTGTCTTGTTGTTGATTTATCTGAAGAAAGCGGATTGAATTTAATAACTGAATTCATTTCGCAGACGTGGAAAAATGTTGATGTCTTAATTCACAATGCAGGTTGTCTGGTGCTAAAACCATTTCTACAATTAACACAAGCCGATTTTGAAATGGTTTACAAAGTAAATGTTTTTGGTGTTGCCAATTTAACTCGAATTTGTTTGCCGTTTTTAAAAAGAGGAAGTCATGTATTATCAATTAGTTCGATGGGCGGTGTTCAAGGAAGTTCAAAATTTCCTGGTTTAGCAGCTTATTCTTCAAGTAAAGGAGCAGTTATAACTTTGTCGGAATTGCTGGCAGAGGAATATAAAGAAGAAGGAATTTCGTTTAATGTTTTGGCTTTAGGAGCTGTTCAAACCGAAATGTTGCACGAAGCTTTTCCGGGATACAAAGCACCACTTTCTGCCAAAGAAATGGCCGATTATATTTATGATTTTTCGTTAAACGGAAATAAATATTATAATGGGAAAGTCTTGCAAGTAAGTTCATCAACACCGTAATTCAAATTTAATATATACAATTATGAAACAAGAAAACGCCATCCAGCTATTTGAAAACAAAAAAGTAAGAACACTTTGGGATGCAGAAAACGAGAAGTGGTTCTTTTCTATTATTGATGTAATTGAAGCATTAACAGAAAGTGATCGCCCAAGAAAATATTGGAGTGATTTAAAAGCGAAGTTACAAAAAGAGGGAAGTCAGTTGTCCGAAAATATCGGACAACTGAAAATGCAATCTTCAGATGGTAAATTTTATAAAACCGATGTCGCTGATACAGAGCAGCTTTTTCGCTTAATTCAATCCATTCCGTCACCAAAAGCAGAGCCGTTTAAGTTGTGGTTAGCACAAATTGCATCGGAACGATTGGATGAAATGCAAGATCCGGAAATAACAATTGACAGAGCATTAGAACAATATTTACAATTAGGTTATTCTGAAAATTGGATTAATCAACGCCTAAAAAGCATTGAAATCAGAAAAGAACTCACAGATGAATGGAAAAGTAGAGGAATTAAAGAGGGTCAGCAATTTGCCACATTAACCGATATAATTTCAAAATCTTGGTCAGGTAAAACAACCAAAGAATATAAATTATTGAAAGGATTAAAAAAGGAGAATCTTCGAGATAATATGACAAATACCGAATTGATTTTGAATATGTTAGCAGAAGCTTCCACAAAAGATATTTCCAAAGCAATAAATCCTGAAACATTTGAAGACAGTAAAGAAGTAGCTAAACAAGGCGGAAATGTTGCCAATGTTGCTAGAAAAGAACTAGAAACCAAAACAGGAAAAAAAGTAGTAACCGAATTAAATGCAAAAACGTTACTCAATCAAAAAAAAGAAATTGACAACAACTAAATGAGCGAAGTCCTCTTAAAATATCTTCCCGAACACGCAGTTGAATCGGTTTTTGAGTTAATCAAAACCAATTCGGTTCATTTAAAAATTGTGAACGAACGGGTAACTCGTCATGGCGATTATAGAAGACATCCTTCCGGGAAACATCAAATCACCGTGAATGCCAATTTGAATAAATACCGTTTTTTGATAACATTAGTTCATGAAATTGCTCATTTAGCGGCGTTTGAAAAATATGGGAGAAACATCAAACCACACGGAAATGAGTGGAAAATTACATTTCAACGGTTGATGGTTCCGTTTATTCGGCCGGAAATTTTCCCAAATTCGGTTTTGCCTTTGATTGCTAATCATTTTCGAAATCCAACCGCCAGTAGCGACACCGATGCACGATTGGCTTTTGCTTTAAAACAATTTGACGAACGAAAACCTGATATACACTTTATCCATGAAGTGCCTTCCGGAAGTTTTTTCAGAATTAAAAACGGGAAAGTTTTTCAAAAAAAAGGTTTGCGAGTCAAACGCTATGAATGCTTGGAAGTAAAAACCGGAAAGTTATATTTGTTTAATGCGAATGCTGAGGTCGAGATTATTCCGGGATAAAAATTGATTTTATTCGATAATTCAACGCCTCACTAACGCTTCAACTTTACTATATTTGTAACAACTAAAAAACTCAATAACTCAGAGTCTCAGCAACTCAGCAACTCATAAAATGAACAAAAACTACTACGCAATAGTAATGGCAGGTGGAGTCGGATCACGTTTTTGGCCGGTTTCTACAACTGATTTTCCTAAACAATTTCACGATATGTTAGGATCGGGAGAAACGTTGATTCAAAAAACGTTCAGCCGTTTGTCAAAACTAATTCCAACAGAAAACATTTTGATTTTAACCAATGAAAAATACAATGATTTGGTTCTTAGTCAACTGCCAATGGTCAAGCAAGAACAAGTTTTATTGGAACCGGCTATGCGAAATACAGCTCCATGTATTTTGTATGCTTCGCTAAAAATTCAAAAAATGAATCCGGAAGCGGTTATGGTCGTAGCTCCAAGTGATCATTGGATAGAAGATGAAACCGCGTTTATCACAAATTTGCAACAATGTTTTGATTATTGTCAACATGAAAATGCGTTAATGACATTAGGAATTCAACCCACTTTTCCAAATACCGGTTTTGGTTATATCGAATTTGATAAAACAGACTCAAATTCCATTAAAAAAGTAAATCAATTTAGAGAAAAACCAAATTATGAAACAGCTAAATCGTTTCTTGAAAGTGGCAATTTCCTTTGGAATGGCGGAATTTTCATTTGGTCTGTTAAATCAATAATAGAAGCTTTTTCCACTTTTCAACCGCAAATGAATCAATTGTTTTTGGAAGGTTTTGAAACATATAATACACTAAAAGAAAAAGAGTTTATTAATCAAAATTATGCTGAAGCCGAAGATATTTCAATTGATTATGCCATCTTAGAAAAAGCCAAAAATGTATATGTTTTACCCGCAACTTTCGACTGGAATGATTTGGGAACTTGGGGATCTTTACACGAAAAATTAGATAAAGATCAATATAATAATGCGGTTGTAAATGCAACCGTTATTTTGGAGAATGCTTCTAACAATATCATTCGAACCGAAGGAAAAAAAATTGTAGTTATCGATGGATTAAGTAATTACATTATTGTAGACCAAGGTAATGTACTATTGGTTTATCCAAAAGAAAAAGAACAAGACATTAAAAAAATTGTCAGTTCAATAAAAGATAATTAGTAGCATGGAAAATAATCAACCCAAAATTCCAACAAAAAATTTATGGCTTAATTTCAAGCTTTTGCTAAAATCTACACTTGATATTCGTGAAGACACTAATCATGAAGCGACAATTGAAGAGGTAAAAGCAGGAATTTCTATAAAAGGACAAGGAGCTTGGGTCTTAATTTTTTCTATTCTGATTGCTTCTGCCGGACTCAACACGAGCTCAACAGCAGTTGTAATTGGTGCGATGTTAATTTCACCATTAATGGGGCCAATTGTTGGAATTGGTTTGTCTTTAGGTATAAACGATGTCGATTTAATGCGAAAAGCCATTAAGAACTTTGGAATCATGGTGATATTGGCATTATTTACTTCTTTTTTGTTTTTCAGCATTCCCATTTTTCAAGATGAAACACCGGAGTTAATTGCTAGAACTTATCCTGATGTTCGTGATGTAATCATAGCTTTTGCAGGTGGTTTTGCTTTAATAATAGCTTTGAGTAGACGCAATAAGCAAATTAATACTATCGCAGGTGTTGCAATTGCAACTGCCTTGATGCCACCACTTTGCACTGCGGGTTATAGTTTGGCAACCGGAAAATGGACATTCTTTGGTGGTGCAATGTTTCTGTTTACTATTAATACAATTTTTATTGCGTTAGCAACTTTTGTAATAGTAAAATCGCTTCAGTTTCCAATGAAAGAGTATCTAAACTCTTCTAAACGAAAAAGAATTTCGCAATTGCTTTATTTTATTGCATTTTTGATTTTAGCTCCAAGTATTTACATGTTTTATGGATTATATAAAAAATCTGATTTTGAACGAAAGGTGAATCTGATTTTAAGTGAGTTTAAAGAAAATAACGATGTAATACTTTTGAATCAACAAATCAGTTATAATGATAAAACAGTCGCTTTTGCTACAGTTGGAAAATCAGTAACTATTTCATTAGTAGACAAATGGAAGGCTAAATTAGAAAAACAAGGGTATGGTGGAGTTGAATTTGAAATAGCACAAAGTGTTGAAAATTTAGAAACGCAAACAATGTTGGAAAAATTAGAATCAACTTATTACACTTCTCAACAAAATCTAAATAATAAAGAAGAAATAATAGTTAGGCAAGAGAAAGAGCTATTGTTATTGCAAAAGCAATTATATTTATCTGAAAAATCGAAAATACCTTTTGACCAGATTGCCAATGAAATAAAAATTAATTACACCAATGTTGATGAAATTGCTTTTTCAAAATTGATAAAAACAAATTTTAAAACCTATGACACTATTCCAATAATTTATTTGAAATGGAAAAAATCGATTGGCAGTAAAATTATTTCTGTTGATGAAGAAAAAATTCAGAAGTGGTTAAGGCTTAAGCTTCAAAATGATAAATTAGTTGTCCAAAAATTAAATTAGAACATATGTTTTTTTTAGTCGGAATAGATTTTACTTTACCACTCAAGAATCCGGTATTATTGTTTTCATTAATACTATTCATAATTTTATTTGCACCAATCGTATTAAACAAATTGCGAATTCCACATCTTATCGGATTAATTATTGCCGGAGCAATCATTGGACCAAATGGCTTTAATTTGATTGCTCGTGACATGAGTATAATTTTATTCGGGACAGTTGGTTTACAGTATATTATGTTCTTGGCGGGTTTAGAAATAGATTTGGCTGAATTCAAAAAAAATAGCTCAAAAAGTTTAGTTTATGGTTTGCTCACTTTTTCAATACCTATGATTATTGGAATTCTAGCGGGTAAATATTTGTTGCATTTTTCAATGCCAACTTCCATTCTTCTTGCCAGTATGTTTGCTTCGCATACCCTAATTGCTTATCCAATTGTAAGTAAACTTGGCGTTGCTAAAAACAGAGCTGTCAACATTACCGTTGGCGGTACAATGATTACCGATACACTTGCCCTTTTGGTTTTGGCAGTAATTGCCGGTATGCAAACAGGAGAAATTAACCAGGAATTTTGGATCAGATTGGGGGTTTCTGTCGTGGTTTTTGGTTTGGTAGTCATGCTCATCTTCCCCATTATAGGTAGATGGTTTTTTAAACGATTTGATGATAATATTTCCCAATATATTTTTGTATTAGCAATGGTTTTTTTGGGATGTACTTTGGCGGAATTAGCCGGAATAGAAGCAATCATTGGAGCTTTCTTAGCCGGATTATCCCTTAATAGATTGATTCCACATACTTCTCCGTTAATGAATCGAATTGAATTTGTGGGTAATGCACTTTTTATCCCTTTCTTTCTTATTGGAGTTGGAATGTTAATAGATTATAAAGCCTTTATCAAAGATTGGAATACACTTGAAGTTGCCGGAATCATGACCGTTTGTGCAATTGTTGGAAAATATCTTCCGGCATATATCACTCAAAAAATTTACGTATTTTCTGTTGATGAAAGAAGATTAATTTTCGGATTAAGTAATGCTCAAGCAGCTGCAACATTAGCTGCCGTTTTGGTTGGATTTAATATAATTGTGGATTATAAAAGTGTAAATCAGTATACCGAAATTCATCTAAAAAACAATAAATTAACCACAGAAAGTCTTTCAGAATTAGTTTTTCTTGACTTAAAAAAAGGTCAGTTTCCAAAAGTTGGTAGCGAAGCTATTTTGGCCGGAATTCCCGCTGAAGGTTCCTATAAATTAACAGATAAAACCGAAATGGTTTTCACGCAAGGTCGTTTAGCAGAAATAAAAATGCCTAATCGATTGTTAAATGAAAGTGTACTTAACGGAACTATTTTAATGATTTTAATTACATGTACTATTGCTTCGTTTGTAGCTCAAAAAGGAGCTTATAATATCGCTTTGATGGAAGATGATTCCGACGAACAAGAGGAAGGAAAACCAACCGACGGTGATGAACGTATTCTTATTCCGATGAAAAACATCGATACGGTAGAAGAGCTGATTCAATTGGCCGTAACTATGAAATCCAAGAAAAATAAAACAGGACTTTTCGCTTTAAACGTGATTAATAATAATTCATCGTCTTTATCAAAAGAATCAAAAGCAAAAAAAATTGTAGATAAAGCGGCTGTAGTTGCTTCGGCTACAGACAATAGATTGAATATGTTAATGCGTTATGATTTGAATATTTTAAACGGAATTACGAGTGTAGTTCGTGAACAAAAAATATCTGATATTATTCTGGGTCAAACCGAAAGTTTAGGTTCAAGTGATAGTATGTATGGTCCGTTGACCGATGGAGTTTTAAATAAATGTAACGCAACTACTTTTATTTACAAATCGGTTCAGCCTATTTCAACAATAAAGAGATATTTAGTTGTTATTCCTGAACGTGCTGAACGTGAAATCGGTTTCCCGTTTTGGTTACTAAAAATATGGAACTTAGGAAAAAACACAGGTTCAAAAATTGTGTTTTATGGTAGTGAAGCAACAATAAATTTTATTAAAGAAATTCATGCTAAACATCCGGTAGATGCAGGTTTTAATGTGTTTTCAGATTGGGATGATTTTTTGATTTTATCACGAAACATCGTAAAAGATGATGCAATTGTGGTTGTAATGAGCAGAAAACCAAACTTATCTTATAATGCAACAATGCAAAATATTCCTTCGTATATGAACAAATATTTCGACAAAAATAATGTGGTTTTAATTTATCCTTTGCAATTAGGAATTGATGGTAGCTCTAAAATTGATCTAAAAAATCCTGGTGCTTTGGATACATTTACCGAGAATTTAGAACGACTTGATGATGTTGCAAAAATGATAGGGAAGTTATTTAAGAAAAAATAATTTTATTAATGATCTCCTTTATTCTGAGCTTTTCTAATTTTTTTAAACAGATTAGAAGAATAGACAAAGTCAACAATAGCTTCATTATCTGTTTTGAAGATGTCTTTTTTTGTTCCTTCCCAAGCTAGAATTCCCTCTTTGAGAAAGATGATTTTTTCGCCAATTTCCATTACAGAGTTCATGTCGTGGGTATTGATTACGGTTGTAATGTCGTATTCTTCTGTAATTTCTCTAATCAAATTATCAATAACAATCGCTGTTTTTGGATCTAATCCTGAGTTGGGCTCGTCACAAAATAGATATTTTGGTTTGTTTACAATTGCTCTTGCAATGGCAACCCTTTTTTGCATACCACCCGAAATTTCTGAAGGTTTCTTTTTATGAGCATCAACTAAATTCACTCTTTTTAAAACAAAATCCACGCGTTCCTGAATTTCTTTTGGTGTTTGTTTAGTAAACATTTTCAAAGGAAAACCAACATTCTCTTCCACGGTCATGCTGTCAAACAAAGCACTTCCTTGAAAAACCATTCCGATTTCTGTACGTAAAGCTCTTTTTTCATCAGCAGTTAATTCTGAATATATTCTTCCATCAAATGAAATTGTTCCCGAATCAGGTGAATGAATCCCTAATAATGTTTTAAGTAAAACCGTTTTTCCGGAACCACTTTGCCCAATAATTAAATTGGTCTTTCCCGTTTCAAAAACAGAAGAAATTCCTTTTAAAACTTTTGTATCACCAAATGATTTTTCTATGTTTTTAATCTCTATCATTTGCTCAACAATAATTGGGTTAAAATATAATTTGACAAAATTATTGCCACCGAAGACCAAACAAACGAAACAGTACTGGCTTTACCAACTTCTAAAGCACCACCTTTCATGTAGTAGCCGTGATAGGAAGGAATAGTTGCTAAAATTATGGCAAAAACCATCGTTTTTATAAAGGCATACGCAATATGAAAAGGAATAAATTCTGTTTGTAGTCCCATAATAAATTCATCACTCGAAGTAAAACCACCGTAAACTCCGGCCATCCAACCACCAAAAACACCTAAAAACATACTAATTCCAATTACAAAAGGATAGAGTAGAAGGGCTATTATTTTAGGAAAAACCAAATAGTTTAACGAATTTACACCCATAACTTCCAAGGCGTCAATTTGCTCGGTAACACGCATGGTTCCTATACTTGAAGTGATAAATGAACCCACTTTTCCGGCCATGATGATGGAAATAAAAGTTGGTGCAAATTCCAGAATAACCGATTGTCTTGTGGCAAAACCAATCAGGTATTTTGGAATTAACGGATTCGTTAGGTTTAATGCCGTTTGAATGGAAACAACACCTCCCACAAAAAAGGAAATAAACGCAACAATTCCCAAAGAACCAATAATTAAATCATCAATTTCTTTAAAGATTAACGTCTTCATCGCACTCCACTTGAGGGGTTTGTTGAAAACCTCTTTTATCATCAGGAAATATTTTCCTATATGTGTAAGCATTTTTAGCATGAAGCAAAAATAGGAAAAAGTTTCGGTTTTATCGTGCAACCTATTACTATGATTGAATTGAAATATTTTATTAACTTTGTTACTATCAAAAAGCTATAGAATGAAAGTGATTGAACTTAAAAATGAATTACATAAAATAATTGATGAAGCAGATAATTCTCTTGTTTCAGAATTTTATGCATTTACAAAATCTTTCTTGAAAATGAAGGAACAAGAAATGATGATTAATGATTCTGAGAAGGATATTAAACAAGGAAAAATTCATAGTTTGGATGAAGTTGAATCAATTATTAAAAGTTGGAAAGAATAGTTAAACAAGTCTTTTGGACCAGTCGTGCTGTAAAAGATTTGGAAAAAATAACACGATTTAATAGTAAGTTATACGGTTTCAACAAGGCAATTGAAATAGCTTTAAGAATTAAAAAAGAAACTGAAATTTTAGAAAACGTAAACTATAACTTTTCCGAAATAGGAAGCATTGATGAAGTTTTTTTTTATCTAAAAAGAGATTACAGAAAACTAATTGTCCATCATTGTAAAATTACTTATCGAGATGGAAAAGATAAAATTTATATCAATCGAGTTTTCGATACTCGACAAAATCCTTCAAAAAATAAATAATATTAAAAAATCTTCTCTTTCATTTTCTCCCATCGATAATTACGAATGAATTTCGCTTGTTCCGAAGTGACCAAAAATGGCTTTTTTGCCGATTTTGCTTTCCAAAAACCTTGAAGATAATCGAAAAACAAGAAAGGCTTTTTCTTGTGCAGAGCCAATTTTAACGAAGCAATTGCAGTAATCCAAAATCCATATCCTAAACTATAAAAAGCTTCGCCTTGTTTAAAGCGTGCGGCTTGGTTATAATTGGCTCCGGTAGGTTTGAGGTGTTTGACTTGTAATGATTTATCAGTAATTACTTTCCAGTTATAGAATTTACAAAGCAATTCGTCTACGGTGTCCCAGCCCATAGCTGGTTTTAATCCGCCAATTTGTTCAAAACAGGCTTTTCGGTAGGCTTTAAATGCACCGCGAATGTGGTCTTTGTCGGTTAGATTTTCTAAAAACCATTCACCATTTTGTTCTATGTAAGCAAATCCGCCGACCATTCCGATTGTTGAATCGGTTTGAAAATGATTGATAATTGTTTCAAAATAATTGGAAGGAAAAATCAAATCTGCATCGGCTTTAACAATAAAATCATAGTTGTCATCCAAAGTTTCTAATCCTTTGTTGAACGCTTGAATCACTTTACTTCCAGGAAGATGAATCGCTTCGGAAGTCTTGTTTACCAATGTAATAAATGAATATTTTTCTACAAATGATTGTATAATTTCTTCCGTTTTATCTGTTGAACCATCATTCACCACCACCACTTTGGAAGGCAAAACCGTTTGTTCCACAATCGACTGTAAAGTGAGTGAAATAAATTTTTCTTCGTTGTATGTTGGTATAACTATGTAAAACTTCATTCTCTAATTTCTAACTTCTGAATTCTAATTTCTACCCTCAACCTTCTCCGCGTAAACCAAATAATACCGATTCGTAAAATACCTTAATATAGGACGAAACCCAATTTTGTTGGTAGGATGCGTAAACTTCACACTATCTACAATTTTAAATCCGTTTTTTTCTAACAGCCAATCGAGTTGCCAGTCTTCAAATTCGTGGTAATGGCGATCCCATTTATCTGTTTTGCTTCGGTAGGCTGATGAAAACCACAGTCGTAGCGGAATGGAAATAAATAGTTTATCGCATTTTACATTTTGTAAAACGGTATATGGATTGAGTAAATGTTCGAAAATTTCAAAAGCGGTTATGGTGGAATAATTTTCGTTAAGTAGTGCTGATTGGTCGTTGTCTAAATCTTCGCCAGTAGTGTTTTTAACGGAAAAACCATTTTCTTTCATGATGGTTGAAAACGGATTTTCTACACCTAAATCGAGGATGGTTTCTGATTTTGAAAGGTGTTTTTCCAGAAATTCAAGGGTGATTTTGAATCGTTTGTTGGGAAATGTTTTTTCGTACATGGTTTGTTTTTCGTGTCACAAATGTACTAAATAATTTGATGTTGGCACGATATAGCCCTGATTGAAGTGAAAAGCCTTGTGCAGCAAAAACTGATTTTTTCTTGCTGACCCAAAGCGACCTTGGGAGCTCTTGGGGCGGCTTAGAAAAAACAGTTTTTGCAAACAAGCTTGTAACGGAAAGCAGGATTAGCTCCTGAAAAATTACATTTTATAAACAAATGCGTTGATGTTCATTCCGGAACCTACCGAGGCAAAAATGACGATGTCGCCTTTGTTTACCGATTGGTTTTCGAGTTGACCTTTTAACAATAAATCATACAAAGTTGGGATGGTTGCCACACTGGAATTGCCAAGATGATGAATGCTCATTGGCATGATGTTTTCTGGTGTGGGCAATTTATAGAGTTTGAAAAAGCGATCGATGATGGCTTCGTCCATTTTTTCGTTGGCTTGATGAATGAGGATTTTTTTTACGTCGTGAATCGAAATTCCGCTTTCATCCAAGCATTCTTTCATAGCTTTTGGCACTTGACTCAAGGCAAATTCATATATTTTACGTCCGTGCATTTTGATATAACGAACGTTTGGGTCATGCGTTTTGTTGAAAGAATCGCCAAAATAGAGATAATAGGCTTCGTCGTGCGTAAATGTTGCAGTGGCATGTGCTAGAATTCCGCCTTCTTCATCGGTTGCTTCCAGAATTGTTGCTCCTGCACCGTCAGAATAAATCATGCTGTCGCGGTCGTGTCTGTCTACCACACGAGAGAGGGTTTCGGCACCAATAACAAGGCATTTTTTGGCCATTCCGGCTTTCATGAATGCTTGTGCTTGGATGATTCCTTCTATCCAACCGGGGCAACCAAAAAGCACATCGTAGGCCACACATTTTGGGTTTTTAATTCGCAAACTGTGCTTTACGCGTGAGGCTAAACTGGGTAACAAATCGGCTTGAATGGCTCCTTTTTTAACGTTACCAAAGTTATGGGCAAAAATGATGTAATCTAATGTTTCAGGGTCAATTTTTGCATCTGCGATAGCTTTTTGAGCGGCTATAAATGCAATATCAGACGTTAACAAATCATCGGTAACATATCTTCGTTCTTGAATTCCGGTGATTTCTAAAAATTTTTCGGCAACAACTTCATTGGGTTGCAAAAACGGTGTGCCGTCGCTATTAAGAAATTGGTGTTGGGCAAAATCTAAATTAGTTACCGTTTGCGTTGGAATGTAGCTTCCTGACCCGGTTATTTTGATATTCATATTTTATTATGGTATAGAGAGCGAAATTATCAATAATAAACGTAAAAATATATGATATAACTGTTCTTGTGATGATTATTATGGATTATACAGATTTATAGAATAAAAATTAAACTACTCTTAATTTTTAGCTCTTTTTTTGAGATATCTTTATTTGCATAATAGTGGCGATACTTAGAGCTTGGGTTTTAATTTTCTCTGCTTTTTCGCCTTTAAAGTTTTCGTCAACACTTTTGTTAAAATGCGTGAGCCAAATTGTGAAAAGTTCCGGTGATAAATATTCTTTCTCGTTAATGTCTAAATGTATTTGCGTGAGGTTTTTTGTATAACCACCCGTGCCTAAAATGCCTTGCGACCAAAACGTCACCAAAATAGGCAAATGTTCTTCTATTTTTATCTTCACCACATCGGTAAATATATAACTGATTCGTTCATCAGCTAAGAGTTTTTTGTAGAATTCGTCTACTATGATATATAAATCGTCTTGAGTTAGGATGTCTTTCATTTCTGATTACTATTGGAATACAAAGTTACTTGAATCAAGTATCAAAAGCTGTTTCATTTTATTTTTTTTAAAAAAGAAAAAGGTTTCAAAATCAATTTGAAACCTTAAACTGTTTACTTAGGACTAATCACTTAGGACTATTCACTAATCACTTTTTTACATATACGCCTCAATAGGAGCACAGCTACAAACCAAATTTCTATCGCCATATGCTTCATCTACACGACGAACGGTTGGCCAAAATTTGTTTTCTGCAATATAATCCAACGGAAAAGCGGCTTGTTCTCTTGTGTAAGGAAAAGTCCATGAGTCGGTGGTTAGCATTGCCAATGTGTGCGGTGCATTTCGCAATATATTATTGGTGTCTTCTTTTGTAGATGTTTCAATTTCTTTTCTAATCGAAATCATGGCTTCGCAAAAACGATCTAATTCGGCTAAATCTTCAGATTCAGTAGGTTCAACCATCAATGTTCCTGCCACCGGAAAAGAAACTGTTGGAGCATGGAATCCATAATCCATTAAACGTTTGGCAATATCTGTTACTTTGATGCCTTTTTCTTCAAACGCTCTGCAATCTAAAATCATTTCGTGAGCCGCTCTTCCCATTTCGCCCGAATATAAAATTGGGTAATGTTGTTCTAAGCGAGCTTTCATATAATTGGCGTTCAAAATAGCAAATTGTGTAGCACTTTTTAATCCTTCTGCACCCAACATCGTGATGTAGCCATACGAAATTAAACATACTAATGCCGAACCATAAGGTGCAGCAGAAATGGCAGTAATGGCTTGGTCTCCTCCTGTAGGTATGATTGGGTTGGTAGGCAAAAAGGGTACTAATTTTTCGTTCACACAAATTGGTCCAACACCCGGACCTCCACCACCATGCGGAATAGCAAATGTTTTGTGTAGGTTTAAATGACAAACATCTGCACCAATGGTAGCCGGATTGGTTAGTCCTACTTGGGCATTCATGTTGGCACCATCCATATATACTAAACCACCATTGTCATGAATAATTTTAGTGATTTGGCGAATGGCACTTTCAAAAACACCATGAGTAGATGGATAGGTCACCATTAAACAAGACAAGTTGGCTGCGTGTTGAATGGCTTTTTCTCTTAAATCATCTACATCAATATTACCGTTTTCCATGGTTTTGGTCACAATAATTTCCATGCCTGCCATAGCCGCAGAAGCCGGATTTGTTCCGTGTGCAGAAGCCGGAATTAAACACACATTTCTGTGGTTGTCTCCGCGAGAAAGATGATAGGCACGAATTGCCATTAATCCGGCATATTCGCCTTGAGCACCAGAGTTAGGTTGCAACGTTGTTCCTTGAAAACCGGTAACAACATTTAACTGGTGTTCTAATTTTTTAAGCATGATTTGATAACCTTCTGCTTGTTCAATTGGGGCAAAAGGGTGAATGCTGTTCCAGTTTGCCATTGATAACGGCAACATTTCGGCAGCAGCATTTAATTTCATTGTGCAAGAACCCAGCGAAATCATCGAATGATTTAACGATAAATCTTTGCGTTCTAATTTTTTGATATATCGCATCAATTGCGATTCAGAATGATGGTTGTTAAAAACTTCGTGTTGCAAGAAAGCAGACTTTCTTTGTAAGTTTTCTGGAACCATTGACTCATTGGCTAACTGACTAATTGCTACATTGTCTTTGCCAACTGCTTCTGCAAAAATGGAAATAATTTGATTGATATCTTTAACAGAAGTTGTTTCGTTTAAAGAAATAGATATTGTTTCTGCATCAACATAATAAAAATTCACCTCGTGTTTTTCGGCAATTGCTTTTACTTTAGAAGCATCTGCTTTTACGGAAATGGTGTCAAAAAAAGCTGAATTGGTTTGATAAACGCCAATTTTATTTAATGCTTCTGTTAGTGTTACAGCCGAAGCGTGTACTTTATTAGCAATATATTGTAAGCCTTTTGGTCCGTGATACACGGCATACATTCCGGCCATAACGGCCAATAAAACTTGAGCCGTACAAATGTTGGAAGTTGCTTTTTCACGTTTAATGTGTTGCTCACGTGTTTGCAATGCCATGCGTAACGCACGGTTTCCGTTGGTATCAATTGTTACACCGATAATTCTACCCGGCATAGAGCGTTTGTATTCTTCTTTGGTGGCAAAAAAGGCAGCGTGTGGACCTCCGTAGCCCATCGGGATTCCGAAACGTTGGGTTGTTCCTACAACAACATCGGCACCCATTTCTCCGGGAGAGGTTAATTTTACTAACGATAAAATATCGGCGGCTACAGCCACTTTAATTTCGTTTGATTTAGCTTTTGCAATAAATCCGGCATAGTCGTGCACTTGACCAAATTTTCCCGGATATTGAAGGATGGCTCCAAAAAACTCTGATGAAAAGTCGAAGTTTTCATGGTTTCCAACTACTAATTCCACTCCAATTGGTGTAGAACGTGTTTGAAGAACAGATAAAGTTTGTGGCAAAATTTCTTCGGAAACAAAAAATTTATTCACGTTGTTTTTCTTTTGATCACGCGAACGAACATCAAACAAAAGAGCCATTGCTTCTGCAGCGGCAGTACCTTCGTCTAACAATGAAGCATTGGCAATTTCCATTCCGCTAAGTTCAATAACAGTGGTTTGAAAATTCAAGATGGCTTCTAATCTTCCTTGGGCAATTTCAGCTTGATAAGGTGTGTAAGCAGTGTACCAACCCGGATTTTCAAAAATGTTTCGTTGAATTACTGCCGGAATAATGGTTGGATGATACCCCAAACCAATGTAGGATTTAAATACTTTATTTTTTTTGCCTAATTCTTGAATGTGAGTTAAATACTCATACTCGGTCATGGCAGGATCTAATTCTAAGTCTTTTTTTAATCGAATGTCATCGGGAATAGTTTCAAAAATAAGTTGATCAAAACTTTCAACTCCAATGGTTTTAAACATGTGATTTAAGTCGCTTTCACGTGGACCTAAATGTCTTAAAGCAAATGCATCTGTTTTCATTTATTTTCTAAGGGGTAAATGTGTGTTGTTAAAGCAACTGAAACGAGTTCAGTTTTAAGCACACAAAAGTAATTATTAGTCTTCTAATTTTTCGTTAAACAACGGCTAATATTTTTAGAATTTTTCAACTAAAAAGGTAGTTTATCAACAAATTGACATCTTTTAGAGAAGATGAGTTTACAAAAAAATGTTTTTCTGTAGTTTAACGACAATTAACTGTAATATAACGAGAATGTTTCTTCAATGTTAATTTCTTGTTTAATTTCGATTAAAATTTAATGTTCTCAAATTATGAAAAAAATTACTTTCTTAACATTTTTAATCTTAGCTTTTTTTCAGTTAAGTGCTCAAAATGTTGTGATTAACGAAATTATTACATCAAACTCAACAGTAATTACAGACGATGACGGGAGTTATGAAGATTGGATAGAATTGTATAACACCGGAACGGAAGCCATTAATTTAGAAGGTTATGGTTTAACAGATTTATCTTCTAATCCGTATCAATGGGTTTTTCCTGCTTATTGGATTGAACCGGGAGAACATTTACTTGTTTGGTGTTCAAGCAAAAACAGAGTCGATATCGATTTTCCGTTGCATACTAATTTTAAAATTAGTGCAGGCGGTGAAGTAATTACATTAACCAAACCAAATGGTGAAATCGAGGATAGCTATGCAGAAGTAATATTGCCGCAAAATTTTACCTACGGAAGGCAAACAGATGGTTCTGCAACAATGGTTTATTTTCCTGTGCCAACACCGGGTGCAACTAATAATAGTTCTACCGGATATACAGATGTGTTAGAGCCACCTACTTTTTCTGTAAATGGAGGTTTTTATACAGAAAGTTTTAGTTTAACAATCAGCCATCCGGATCCGGAAGTAACGATTGTTTATACCACAGATGGTTCTGATCCTACTATCGATAATTTGGCAGGAACAACTTACCAATATAAAAATGAATATCCGTATGAAGTTGGTCAATTGCCATCGGAAAACTTTTTAACAAAAAGTTTCCAATCTATGTCGTATTCTGCACCATTGACTATTGTGGACAGAACTAGTGAGCCAAATGATATTTCAACAATTTCATCTACTTATGATGCTGATCCTTCGTATTATATTCCTGATTTCAATATCTTTAAAGGAACTGTTGTGCGTGCAAGAGCCTATAAAACAGGAGCATTAACAAGTGATATTGTTACACAAAGTTATTTTGTTTCTCCGCAAGGAACAAGTCGTTTTTCAATTCCGGTTATTTCAATCAGTTTAGATGAAAATAAATTTTTTGATTATAATGACGGAATATATGTTGCCGGTGAAGATTTTGACAACTGGCGTTTAGAAAATCCTGATACACCAGCTTTGTTTAATGCTGAGGCAAATTATGATCGCTCTGGAGATTTAACGGAGCAAATTGGTCATTTTAATTATTTTGTAAATGGCAATGAAGTGTTAAATCAACAAGTTGGAATTAGAATCAATGGTGGAGGAACCAGAGCTTTTCAACATAAATCACTTCGATTGTATGCTCGTTCAGAATTAGGTGCCGGTTCTTTTAATTATCCTATTTTTCCTAATGAGGAATATGATAGTTATAAAAGATTGGTGTTAAGAAACTCCGGAAATGACTTTTTTAACACCTACTATAAAGATGCATTTACACACGAATTAGTTGAAAAAACAGGTTTAGATAACCAAGCGTATCAACCATCTGTTATCTTTTTAAACGGAGAATATTGGGGAATGTTGAATATCAGAGAACGCTTAGACAGACATTATTTTGAAAGAAAATATGGAATTGTTGAAGAAGATATTGAAATTTTAGCAGATGCTTATGTGGTAGATGAAGGAAGTGATGAACATTTTCTGGCTATGTATTCCTATTTAGAAAATAATTCATTAGTTGATAATGCAAATTATGATTACATCAATACTCAAATGGATGTTGAAAATTTCAGAGATTATTTCATTACCAATATTTTTGTTCAAAACACCGACTGGCCGGGATGGAACACTTTATTTTGGAGAAAGAAAACGGCTGCTTATGAGCCTACCGCTCCGTATGGAAACGATGGTAGATGGAGAACGGCTATAAAAGATACTGATGCCGGTTTTGGTTTAATGTTGGATGTAAACGATCACAATACGTTAGAATTTGCTACAGCAACAGGTGGTCCTGAATGGCCAAACCCAGAATGGTCAACATTAATTTTAAGACGATTATTAGAAAACGAAGCGTTTGAATTAAGTTTTATCAATCGTTTTGCCGATATGATGAACACGTTCTTTTTACCGGAAAGAGTGGTTGATTTATCTAATCAATTTGCTGCTGTAATTGAACCTGAAATTGCACAACAATACAATCGTTGGGCTGCTCCGTATAGTTTTGCATGGTGGTTAGAAAGTCAGAATGTGTTAGAAACATTTGCAATGGAAAGACCGGATTTTCAAAGAGAACACATTCGTGCGAAGTTTGGAATTTCAAATGATATTAATGCAACTTTAGATGTAAATGATGATACAAATGGTTATGTAAAAATCAATACCATTAACATCACATCTGAAACTCCGGGTGTTTCGGCCAATCCGTATCCGTGGACAGGAATTTATTTCCACAATATTCCGGTTACACTAACAGCCATTCCGTTAGAAGGTTTTACTTTCAGTCATTGGAGTGGCGATGTGGATAGTACTGATGCAGAAATTACCTATACTCCAACCGGAAATTTCTCGGTTACTGCCAATTTTATTCCAACGGAAGTTCCTGCAACACAAGAGCCAATTTATTTTTGGATGATGGATGGAAATGTGACAAACGATACACCGCTAACTGCTTTAAATTCTACTTTTGAACTAGGAACAGAAGGTGTTTTAAGTTACGAGTCTTGTTTGGTAGGTTATCCATTTGATAACACTCATCCAAACTGGAGAAAAGCTTCGATGGAAAGAAGAAATAGTCCAACAGACATTAATTATATTCCGGAAGCAAATAACGATTTGCCATTTGCTACTGCTAATATGAGAGGTTTACAGATTAAACAACCTTTCCAAAACGAAGGTTTAGAAAATGCAATGGTGTTTAGTTTTTCAACGTTAGGTTTTGAAGAAATTGTTTTCGGATTTGCAGCTAAAAATGAAAATGCGGCAGAAGGAATTGTGATTGACTATTCTACGGATGGTTCAACTTTTACAAATGCCGGATTAGCTAATCCAACCATGCCATTAACAGCCGCTTATCAATTGTTTGAAACTGATTTTTCTGCTATCGTAGCTGCTAATAACAATCCTAATTTTAAAGTTAGACTTCGTTTTTATGGTGATAATTTAACACTTGATAATGGTGATCGAGTAACGTTTAATAACTTCAGTGCCAAAGGTGTTGAAATGCCGTTGAGTGTTCCTGAAAATACAAGTTTGAGCTTTAAGGTTTATCCAAATCCAGCTTCAGATGTGTTGAATATTAATCATTCTTACAGTGATGTTACTTTCAATTTATTTACAATTGATGGAAAAATAATTAAAGGCGGAAATTTAGAAAATAAACAAATCAACATTAGCGATTTACAAAGTGGAATTTATTTATTGCAGTTAAGCTCTGATGGAAAATCGGAAGTGAAGAAGATTGTAAAAAAATAAGATTTAGTATACATTAAAAAGTCAAAAGGAGGGTGTATAACTCTCCTTTTTCTTTTTGTCGATTAATTAAGTTGATGGTCGATAAAACAATTGACGTACATTAAAAAAAAGTTAAATTTGAATACAATTCCACCCTTTAATTTTATGCACATGAAAAACATTATGCAGCTGTTAGCCGCTATGATTCTTATTGTCTTTTCTCAAGATGTTTCGGGTCAAAATTTGGTTATAAATGAGGTCTTAGCCAGTAATTCATCAGTAAACACAGATGAAGACGACAGTTATCAAGATTGGGTAGAATTGTATAATGCTACTCCAAATCCAATCAATTTAGAAGGCTATGGATTGACTGATAATTCAACCATTTTATTTAAATGGGTCTTTCCTTCAGTAACCATAAATCCAGGAAGCTACTTGATAATCTGGTGTTCTAATAAAAACAGAACAACACCAGGACAGCCTTTGCATACCAATTTTGCAATTAGTGCCGATGGGGAAACAATTTCATTGACCAATACGGAAGGAATTGTAGTTGATTTTGCACCACCAACTCCAATGTTAGCGAATATATCTTTCGGTCGTTCTCCTAATGGAACGGGAGGTTTTGTGTTTTTTCAAACACCAACTCCCGAAGCAGAAAATGTTGGAACCGGTTATACTGAAACACTAAGTTCGCCTCAATTTTCTCAGAATTCAGGATTTTTTACCACTAGTTTCGATTTAACCATTTCGTCCGAAGATGAAGATGTAACTATTTTATATACAGTTGATGGTTCTGAACCGGATGAAAATAATTTATTAGGAACAACGTATAGTTACAAAAATCAATATCCAAAATTACCCGGACAAGCGTTTGGGCCGTTTTTAAATAATTCATTTGAAACATTAACTTACACAAATCCCATTAGTATTATTGATCGTTCTCCGCTGCCAAACAAAATTTCGATGATTTCTTCCACATATGATTTTGTGGCTCCTTATCTTCCGGATGTGCCGATTTTTAAAAGCACGGTTGTTCGTGCAAAAGTGATTAAACCGGGTGCAATGGCAAGTGATGTTGTAACCAGAAATTATTTTATCACCCCTCAAGGTAATAATCAATTTTCATTGCCGGTTGTTTCATTGAGCATTGATGAAGATAAATTGTTTGAATACAACGACGGGATTTATGTAGCCGGAAAAGATTTTGATACTTGGAGAACCAATAATCCTAATCAAGTGCCCGATTGGGAAATTGGAAATTTTGCTCGTAAAGGAGCTTCATCAGAAAGAGAAGCAAATTTTAGTTATTTTGTTAATGGAAATGAAGTCATCAATCAAAATATAGGTATTCGTATTCGAGGAAATTACTCGAGAGTTTATCCAAGCAAATCCTTTAACTTTTATGCCAAAACAGAATATGGCGATAATGACATGGATTATGCTTTTTTCTCCGATTTAACAGATGATAGTTTTACGCGACTTTCCTTAAAAAATTCAAGTGGTGATTTTTATCATACCAATTTCAGAGATCCTTTAAACCATGAATTAATAAAAGGCTTACGAGTTCAAACAGAGGCTTATCAACCGACTATTACATTTATAAACGGAGAGTTTTACGGAATTTTAAGTTTCCGTGAAAAATATGATGATAAATTTTTTAAACGAGTTTATAATATTGATGAAGATGAAATTGATGTCTTAGAAAATGACGCCATTGAAGAAGAAGGTGATAATGTACATTATTTACAAATGATTGATTATGTTGAAAATAATTCTTTGGCTACTGAAGAAAATTACAACTACATCAAAACCCAAATGGATACAGATAATTTTCAAGATTATTTTATATCCAATATTTTCTTTCAAAATGTCGATTGGCCAGGAAATAACATCATTTATTGGCGAAAAAAAACAACTCAATATGAACCAACTGCACCATACGGTTCAGACGGAAGATGGCGTTGGGCAATTCACGACATGGATTCAACATTTGGATTAAGTGGCGGAAGTATTTCTATCAATTCCCTTGAAAATGCAACAGCTGCAGGTGGTACAAACTGGCCAAATCCGGATTGGTCCACGTTGTTACTCAGAAAATTATTGGAGAATGATGAGTTCAAATATGAATTTATCAGCCGTTTTGCAGATGTGATGAATACTTATTTTGAAACGGATAGAATTCTGACTCGAATTGATGAAATGAAAACGGTTATCGCACCGGAAATGCCACGCCAATATGAAAGATGGAAAACCCCAAGCAATTATAGTTGGAATTATTTTATTGATAAATTAAAACTTTTTGCAAACGATAGACCCGAAATTCAACGTGGTCACATTCGTGATAAATTTGAAATTGCAAACAATATTGATGTTACTGTCGATGTTTCAAATGATGAGCATGGTTTTGTTAAAGTGAATACCATTGAGATTTTACCAACAGTTCCCGGAATTTCTGAAAATCCTTATCCTTGGACGGGAATTTATTACTCCAATATTCCGGTAAAATTAAAAGCAATTGCTAATTCAGGATATGTTTTTAGTCATTGGGAGGGAGCTTCAACTAGTATAGAAGAGGAAATTATAATTGATTCAGCAGACAGTTTTTCAGTAACTGCCGTATTTATTCCTGAAGGATTTTCAATTGAAGAAACTGAGCCAATTTATTTTTGGATGATGAATTCCGCCTTGCCAAATGATGCTCCGATTCTTTCGATTAATTCAACATTTGAAGTTTTAACTGAAGGTGTTTTAGATTTTCAATCGTGTTTGGAAGGCTATCCGTTTAACAATGCTCATCCCAATTGGAGAAAAGCATCGATGGAACGACGAAATAGTCCGACAGCGATAAATTATATTCCGGAAGCCAATAATAATTTAGCTTTTGGAGCTTCAAATATGCGTGGATTGCAAATCAAGCAACCTTTTCAAAATGAAGGTTTAGAAAATGCAATGCTGTTTAATTTTTCTACGGAAGGATATAAAGATATTATTTTCGGATTTGCTGCTAAAGATGAAAATGCTGCCGATGCCATTGTAGTAGATTATTCAATTTCTGAAGGCGATCCGGTTTGGATAACATCCGGTTTAACCGAAACTTCTTTGCCACTTTCATCCGATTTTGAATTGTTTGAAGTTGATTTTTCTTCTATTTCAGGTTCAATAAATAATCCAAATTTTAAAGTCAGATTGCGATTCACTGGTCCAAATATGACGATTGACAATGGTGACCGAGTTACATTTAATAATTTTTCTGTAAAAGGAGTTCAATTACCGTTGCAATACCCAACACCAAATGTGTTTACAATTGGCACCGAAATATCACCTTTAATTCCTACAGTTACAGCTGTGGCGAATAGTTATTCCATTGAACCAACTTTACCAAACGGATTAAGTTTTGATGAAACAACGGGAATTATTTCCGGAACTCCGACTGAACTTTTATCTGCAACAGATTATACAATTACAGCAACAAATTCAGGCGGAAGCACGAGTTTTGTATTGTCGATTGAAGTGATTGATGTTGCACCATCTTCATTATCGTATTCTACACCAAATGTTTATACAATTAATGAAGCGATTGTAAATTTAGTTCCAACGATTTCAGGCGGAGCAGTTTTAGACTATTCCATCGAACCAACTTTGCCAAACGGATTAAGTTTTGATGAAACAACGGGAATTATTTCCGGAACTCCGACTGAACTTTTATCTGCAACAGATTATACAATTACAGCAACAAATTCAGGCGGAAGCACGAGTTTTGTATTGTCGATTGAAGTGATTGATGTTGCACCATCTTCATTATCGTATTCTACACCAAATGTTTATACAATTAATGAAGCGATTGTAAATTTAGTTCCAACGATTTCAGGCGGAGCAGTTTTAGACTATTCCATCGAACCAACTTTGCCAAACGGATTAAGTTTTGATCAAACAACAGGAATTATTTCCGGAACTCCGACCGAACTTTCATCTTCAACAGATTATACAGTTACCGCAACAAATTCAGGCGGAAGTACGAGTTTTGTGTTGTCGATTGAAGTGATTGATGTTGCACCATCGGCTTTGACATATTCCACACCAAATGTTTATACAATTAATGAAGCGATTGTAAATTTAGTTCCAACGATTTTAGGCGGAGCAGTTTTAAATTATTCCATCGAACCAACTTTACCAAACGGATTAAGTTTTGATGAAACAACGGGAATTATTTCCGGAACTCCGACTGAACTTTTATCTGCAACAGATTATACAATTACAGCAACAAATTCAGGCGGAAGCACGAGTTTTGAGTTGTGGATTGAAGTGATTGATGTTGCACCATCGGCTTTAACGTATTCCACACTGAATATTTATACAATTAATGAAACGATTATAAATTTAGTGCCAACGATTTCAGGTGGAGCAGTTTTAGACTATTCCATCGAACCAACGTTACCAAACGGATTAAGTTTTGATGAATCAACCGGAATTATTTCCGGAATACCAACAGAACTTTCATCCGCAACCAATTACACAGTAACTGCAATCAATTCAGGCGGAACTACGAGTTTTGTTTTATCGATTGAAGTTATTGATGTCGCACCATCGGCTTTAACGTATTCCACTCCAAACATTTTCACGGTTGATGAAATGATTTCTAATTTAATTCCAACCATTTCAGGTGGAGCAGTTTTAAATTATTCCATCGAACCAACATTATCAAATGGATTAAGTTTTGATGAATCAACCGGAATTATTTCAGGAACACCAACTGAACTTTCATCTGCAACAGATTATACAATTACCGCAACAAATTCCGGAGGAAGCACAAGTTTTATTTTGTCAATTGAAGTGATTGATGTTGCACCGTCGGCTTTGACGTATTCTACACCAAATGTTTATACAATTAATGAAGCGATTGTAAATTTAGTTCCAACAATTTCCGGTGGAGAAGTTTTGGACTATTCCATCGAACCAACTTTGCCAAATGGATTAAGTTTTGATGCATCAACCGGAACTATTTCCGGAACACCAACTGAACTTTCATCTGCAACAGATTATACAATTACCGCAACAAATTCCGGAGGAAGCACAAGTTTTATTTTGTCAATTGAAGTGATTGATGTTGCACCGTCGGCTTTGACGTATTCTACACCAAATGTTTATACAATTAATGAAGCGATTGTAAATTTAGCTCCAACAATTTCCGGTGGAGCAGTTTTGGACTATTCCATCGAACCAACTTTGCCAAATGGATTAAGTTTTGATGCATCAACCGGAACTATTTCCGGAACACCAACTGAACTTTTATCTGCAACAGATTATACAATTACCGCAACAAATTCCGGAGGAAGCACAAGTTTTATTTTGTCAATTGAAGTGATTGATGTCGCACCGGCATCATTATCGTATTCCACACCGAATATTTATGCAATTAACGAAGCGATTTCAAATTTAGTTCCAACCATTTCAGGTGGAGCAGTTTTAAATTATTCCATCGAACCAACTTTACCAAACGGATTAAGTTTTGATGAATCAACAGGAATTATTTCAGGAATTCCAACCGAGCTTTCATCCGCAACCAATTACACAGTAACTGCAACCAATTCAGGGGGAAGTACGAGTTTTGTGTTGTCAATTGAAGTGATTGATGTCGCACCATCTTCATTAATCTATTCTACACCAAATGTTTATATAATTAATGAAGCGATTGTAAATTTAGTTCCAACCATTTCAGGTGGAGCAGTTTTAAATTATTCCATCGAACCAACGTTACCAAACGGATTAAGTTTTGATGAATCAACCGGAATTATTTCCGGAACACCGACCGAACTTTTATCTGCAACCAATTACACAGTAACCGCAACCAATTCAGGCGGAAGCACGAGTTTTGTACTGTCGATTGAAGTGATTGATGTGGCTCCAACAAGTTTGACTTATTCAACTCCGAATATTTTTACGGTTGACGAAACGATTTCTAATTTAGTTCCAACCATTTCAGGTGGAGCAGTTTTAGACTATTCCATCGAACCAAGTTTACCAAACGGATTAAGTTTTGATGAATCAACCGGAATTATTTCCGGAATGCCAACAGAACTTTCATCCGCAACAAATTATACAGTTACCGCAATAAATTCTGGCGGAAGCACGAGTTTTGTGTTGTCGATTGAAGTGATTGATGTCGCACCTTCTTCATTATTATATTCAACTCCGAATATTTTTACGGTTGATGAAACAATTTCAAATTTAGTTCCAACCATTTCAGGTGGAGTAGTTTTGGAATATTCCATCGAACCAAGTTTACCAAACGGATTAAGCTTTGATGAAACAACCGGAATTATTTCCGGAACTCCAACTGAACTTTCAACTTCAACAGAGTATACAATTACCGCAACAAATTCAGGCGGAAGCACAAGTTTTATTTTGTCAATTGAAGTGATTGATGTCGCACCTTCTTCATTAATCTATTCTACACCAAATGTTTATACAATTAATGAAGCGATTGTAAATTTAGTTCCAACAATTTCCGGTGGAGCAGTTTTAGACTATTCCATCGAACCAAGTTTACCAAACGGATTAAGTTTTGATGAAACAACCGGAATTATTTCCGGAACTCCAACTGAACTTTCTTCAGCAACAAATTACACAGTAACTGCAACAAATTCTGGCGGAAGCACGAGTTTTGTGTTGTCGATTGAAGTGATTGATGTGGCACCTTCTTCATTATCGTATTCTACACCAAATATTTATACAATTAATGAAACGATTATAAATTTAGTTCCAACGATTTCAGGTGGAGAAGTTTTAGACTATTCCATCGAACCAACGTTACCAAACGGATTAAGCTTTGATGAAACAACTGGAATTATTTCCGGAACTCCGACTGAACTTTCTTCAGCAACAAATTACACAGTAACTGCAACAAATTCTGGCGGAAGCACAAGTTTTGTGTTGTCGATTGAAGTGATTGAGCCCTTATCAATCGATGATACTTTAAAATCAGGTTTTATACTTTATCCAAACCCATTTGAGAGTAGTATAAATGTAATTCATTCTTTTGGAAGAGTAAATTATACTTTGTATTCTTTAAATGGAAAATTAATACGAAATGGAATTTTAGATTCATCTGAATTAGTGATGCCTGAATTACCAACCGGAACTTATTTATTACAATTAGAAACCGAAGGTAAAATTCAAAATTTTAAAATTATAAAAAAATAAATTTTTAAAAATATAAGTTGAAAAGGAGTTTGTTCATTCAAGCTCCTTTTTTTATGGATTTTCAGTAAAAAGCTGTTTCTTGCAGAAAAATTATCCTTTTTAATTTGAAATTTCTCAAAAACATACTCGATTTTTATATTCAATCTTCGTTACATATTGCGGTTGCGGTTTTTGCTTTGGTAAGAATAACTGAAATTTCACTTCAACTTTCAAACAATGTGACTTTAGAATTGACCATTTTTTTCGCAACAATTGTAGGTTATAATTTTTTAAAATATTTTGAAGCTTTTCAAAAAGGAAATTTCGATTTAAATAAAAATCGCTATTTAGTTGGATTGACATTTCTTTCTGCAATTGCCACACTTTTTTATTTTTTACAATTAAATAATTCAATCCAAATTTATTTCATCAAAATAGGACTGTTGGTTGCATTTTACCCATTTCTGCGAAAATTTGGTTTTTGGAAATTGTTTTTAGTCAGTTTTTGTGTGACAGCAATTACGGTTTATGCACCGATTTTTCAGGAAAATATATTTTACGAAAACGAAAAAATTATTCTTCTTCAACGGTTTTTAATCATTTTTAGTTTGATGATTCCGTTTGAAATTTTAGACAGCCAAACCGATGATGAAACGATGAAAACGCTACCACAACGATTTGGAATTTTTAAAACTAAAGTGTTCGGAATTGTTCTTTTATTTCCTTTTGTTTTGTTGGATTTTTTTAAACAAAATTTTGAAATTTCAACATTCATAATTGCTATTATAACAGCACTTTTTATCGGATTTACTACTTTCAAAAGAGATAAGTATTATACCTCTTTTTGGGTGGAAAGTGTGCCGATTTTGTGGTTAGTTTTATTGCTGATTCTCCGCTAAATTCTTTAAAATTTTATTTCTTGTTTTGATGAAATTCGTCAAATATTTTTTCAAAATAATTTTATCAAATATTAAACCTAAAACGGCATAAGGTGTTTCATATTCTAATCGATCAATCATAACTGTAAACTCATTTTCAACTTGAAAAAAATGTTCGTGTTTAAATGATTTAAAATGACCTTCTTCCATTTCATCCACAAAATAAGAAGGAAATGTAAAATGTGTAATTCGGCTTTTATGCAAAAGTTGTAACCCAAAATGTCTTCCGCTCCAAGTAACGGTTTCGTTTAATTCAATCAAACCTGAAGTTTTTCCATCTATCGCTTTTTCATTTGATTTTGCAGCAGAAAGTTGATGAATATCGATGTTTCTGGCTAAATTAAAAACAGTTTTGATTGGAGATTTTATTTTGGTGGTAATAATGATTGTAGTCATTTTTTTGATTTTTTTACACCTGACAGGTTTCAAAAACCTGTCAGGTGTCTTAGTTTATCCTCTAAAAACAATTCGTTCTTCTACTTGTGGCTGACTCGCTTTTCTTTTTCCTCTGAAAAATAAATACAAATTAATGAAAAGCATAATTCCCAAATAAATTGAAAATCCACCAATTTTGCTGGTCAATTCTTCAATCATAACTTGATATGAATTGTTGTATAAACTCATTTCCATAATTTTTAAAGCAAATCCGATGTTGAGTAAATAAAAACCTGTTTCAAATAATTTGTTGGTGGCTTTGGCAATTTCTTCACGACCTTTAAATATGTCGGTCATATAAATCAAACTGTTTTTAAACAACGTTTTTGAAACATAAATAGTTAATGCAATTGCAACCGGAAGATAGATTGCGTAGGCGAGAAGTGTTTTTGTAGTTTCCATAATTTAAATATTAATTGATTAATTTTTTAATGTAATTTGTAATCATAAAAATGTTGAGGTAATGCAGAATTCCGATGATAAAAAGGATAATTGATGTTTTGTAGGCGATGATTCCAATTAACTGATTCGCAGTTTCGATTTTCTCCCAACTCAAAATCGTAATTGCACAATAACCGAGATTCAGTAAATAATAACCCAACAATAAATTTTTATTTACTTTTTTGCATAGCTCTTCGTGATTGGGAACTAATTGTGAAACAAACACATTGCCGTTTTTGTACAAAATTTGTCCCACAACAAAAATGATGATGGCGGTTATGGTAAGGTAAATTGAGTAGGAGAGGATGTTGAGGTTCATATTTCTTTTCTTTTATAAATTAGTACAGATAGATAAATTGTTAATAGTAAGGGAATTGGAAATAGAATGTAGGTCAAAATCTCACTGTAAAATATATTTATATTGAAATACCAAAGCCCAAAAAATAATATGACAATTAAAATATAATTAATGAAATACCAATTTTCCAGATTTTTTATCAAAAGAATAATTCCTAATACAACTTGAATAAATCCTGTTGTCATTGTTGAAACTAAGGCAAACATCAACATTCCTTCATCAAATATTCCAAGAATAGCTAGTGCTATTGGTATCCCAATTGCTACTGTATTTAAAATTTTTAAATATTTCACCTTATCTATTATTTTAAACTTTCAGAAAAAAATGAAAGTTATTATTAAAAAAATTTATTTCATTATTTTCACAACCAATTTTGCCAACCAATTGTCTTTGTATTCAGTGATTTTATCCAAAACATTATCCGCTTTCAACACAAAATCATACAATTTAGAAGTTTGATCCACAAAATGTTTTTCAGCGGCGGTTCCGTCCGATTCAATTGCCGAAACTTCTTTCAAGACTTTCAAAGCAGGCTTAATTTCTCGTTTGCTACGTTCTCTCGAAATTTTCACGGCCAATTCATCTAAATCTTTTTCGGCAGTAAAAAACTCTTTGCGTTCGCCGGCTTTGTATTCTTTGTACACAATTCCCCAATCCATCAAAGCTCTCAAATTCATCGAAGCATTTCCGCGAGAAATTTGCAATTCATCCATAATGTCTTCCATCGAAATCGGTTCGTGAGAAACCATCAACAACGCATGAATCTGAGCCATGGTTTTGTTAATTCCCCATTGCGAACCTAAAGCTCCCCAGGTTTGAACGAATTTATTTTTTGCTTCTTTGAATTCCATGAGACAAAGATATATAAAAGTTTTTAAACTTTCAAAAAAAAATGAAAGTTTGTTCAAAATTTTAATTTGGGCGTTCCCTTCCGCAAGCTACAGGTCAGGCTTTCCGTTACAAGTCCTCGCAAAAAATGCCATTTTCTATAAACCAAAAAGAGCTTCCGTTGGTCGCTTTTTTTGCTTAAGAAAATTGGCATTTTTTTGCTGTGGGCTTTCCACTTCAATCCTTAACGCAGGGAAGAGCTAAAATCGAAAATCTAAACCAACCCCGCTCTCTTCAACAACGCCTCTACTTTCGGTTCCTGACCTCTAAACTTTTTGTACAATTCCATCGGCAATTCAGTTCCACCTTTTGATAGAACGTTGTCTTTGAATTTTGTGGCCACTTCGTGATTAAAAATTCCTTTTTCTTGAAAATAAGCAAACGCATCGGCATCTAACACTTCCGCCCATTTATAACTGTAATAACCTGACGAATAGCCACCTTGAAAAATATGCGAAAACGACGTACTCATACAATTTTCTTCCACATCAGGATATAAAGAAGTTCCTTCAAAAGCAGCTTTTTCAAATGCTTTTACATCTTCAATAGTTTGTACTTTGGCGTGATAAGCAATGTCCAACAGTCCAAAACTCAACTGACGCATCGTCGCCATTCCTTCTAAAAAACTCGCACTTTCCTTAATTTTTTCCACATACTGCTGCGGAATCACTTCGCCGGTTAAGTAATGCTTTGCAAACAAAGCCAACGCTTCAGGTTCGTAGCACCAGTTTTCCATCACTTGACTTGGCAATTCCACAAAATCCCAATACACCGATGTTCCCGACAAACTCGGATACGTCGTGTTCGCCAACATACCGTGCAATGCGTGACCAAATTCGTGAAACAAAGTCGTCACTTCGTTAAAGGTTAGCAGTGAAGGTTTGGTTTCCGTCGGTGGAGTAAAATTACAAACAATCGAAACGTGCGGTCTTTCGTTCACGCCGTTTTTTATATATTGTGGTTTGAAAGAAGTCATCCAAGCACCATTTCGTTTTCCTTTTCTCGGAAAAAAATCGGCATAAAAAATGGCAACCAATTCATCTTGAAAATCCAACACTTCAAAAGTTTGCACATCTTCGTGGTATTTATCAATATCAAAAACTTCTTTAAACTTAATTCCGAATAATTTCTCAGCAATCGTAAAAGCTCCGTTCAATACATTTTCCAATTTGAAATACGGTTTCAACAATTCATCATCCAAACTAAATAATTTCTGTTTTAATTTTTCCGAATAAAAAGCACCGTCCCATTTTTCTAACTGATCGATTCCATCAATTTCTTTCGCAAAAGCGGTTAAATCCGCAAATTCTTTTTGAGCAGCAGGTTTTGCTTTTTCCAACAAATCATTCAAAAACGATTTCACTTTTTCCGGATTTTGAGCCATTCGTTCTTCCAACACAAAATGAGAGTGCGATTCATAACCCAATAAATTTGCACGTTTATGACGCAATTCTACAATTCGTTTGACATTCTCTTTATTGTCAAATTCATTATTTTGAAAGGCTTTTTTTCCGGCAGCAATGGCTATTTCTTTTCGTAATTCACGGTTTTCAACATACGTCACAAACGGCAAATAACTCGGAAAATCCAATGTAAAAACCCAACCATCCAATCCTTTCGATTTGGCTAAACTTGCCGCCATTTCTTTTGTTCCATCGGGTAAACCTTTTAAATCAGCTTCGTTGGTAATTTGCAATTGATAATTGTTGGTTTCGGCTAAAACATTTTCGCCATACGTTAATTTTAATTTGGCTAATTCGGTGTCAATTTCTCGTAATTTCAATTTGTCTTCTTCCGAAAGTAATGCTCCATTTCGAGAAAAACCTTTGAATTTTTTATCTAATAAAGTTGTTTGTTCGGTTGTTAAAGTCAATTTATCTTTTTGATCATAAACGGCTTTTACACGTTTAAATAACTCTTCATTCAACGAAATATCATTGCTGAAAGCAGTCAATAATGGTGAAACTTCTTGAGCGATTTTTTGCATTTCATCACTCGTTTCAGCTGAATTCAAATTAAAAAATATTGACGATAATCGATCTAACGCTTCACCTGAAAAATCCAATGCTTCGATCGTATTTTCAAAAGTTGGAACTTCAGTATTGTTAATGATTTCATCAATTTCAGTCTTTGCTTTTGCAATAGTTTCTTCAAAAGCAGATTTATAATTTTCTAATTTTATTTGCGAAAAAGGAGCGGTGTTGTGTTTGGTTTGAAATACTTCGGTTAACATAAATTCAATTTTTTATTTTTTCAAAAGTACGGATTTCGATACGTTTTATCAATCGAAGAATTGAGGTTTATTTTTGAATAATTAGCTTTACTCATTAAATTTCACTATCTTTTCAATTAATTGAATTTAAAAAATGAAATACAACGTCACGATTAATAGCATTTTGAATGTAAATGAAATTCCGGAATATTGGAACGAACAAGATTATTTAAAATTATTGGAATTATTTAATTTTCCGGACCCTGAAACGATTGCAAAAGAGAACCTTTTGGAATATTTGAAAATGGCCATCACCGATGAAGAACCAACCGATGCGGCGTTTATTTTATTGACTTATAAATTAAGCGATGAATTAAACGAAGGTCAGATTCAGCAAATTTCAAACGATATGCTTTTGGATAAAGTTTGTGAAGAATATCCCGAAATTGATTTGCACGAACCGTTATTTCACATCAACCAATTATTGTATCTAGCTTACAACGGAAAATTTCCCAATGCAACGGCTACGATTTTAAACTGTGAGATTATCGCTGATAATGAAGGTGATAAAAGCGAACTAGGTAAAGAACAAATCTTGAAAATTATAGCTCAAGGTTTAGACAAAAGTGCGTTGTTAAAACGTTTATTTCCAGAACAACTTTCAGGAAGTAAACCTTTTCCGGAAGCCAATGATATTGTGTGGGAATTGGAATCGTTAGGTTCAAACCAATACAAATTAATCACTTCAGAATATTGGCTTTCTAAATCCGATTTTGTGCAAGGCGAATACCAAGCGGATATTGTTTTTGAAGAAGAAATTGAGGAGGAATAGATTTTTCTTTTTTGATTAGAATAAAAAAAACGGATAAGTTGAGACTTATCCGTTTTTTATTTAAGTTTTACTTTTTCAATCCTTCCGAAGCTTTTAAAACCGCTTCTTTCAAACTTTCTTTATAAAAAATAATTTTATCCAACACACATTTATCGTGACTTCCAATAATTTGTGCGGCTAAAATTCCGGCATTTTTAGCTCCGTTCAACGCTACAGTCGCTACCGGAACTCCACCCGGCATTTGTAAAATCGACAAAACTGAATCCCAACCATCAATTGAATTGCTTGATCTCACAGGAACGCCAATCACAGGCAACGGCGACATCGAAGCAACCATTCCCGGTAAATGTGCTGCACCACCGGCTCCGGCAATAATGACAGAAATGCCACGCATGTGAGCATTTTTACTAAAATCAAACAATTTTTCCGGTGTTCGGTGTGCCGAAACAATATCGACTTCGGTTTCTATATCAAATCCTTTTAAGATGTCGATGGCTTCTTGCATGACCGGCATGTCGGATATACTGCCCATTATGATGGCTACTTTGCTCATTGGTTTTTGTTTCAAGTTTAATGTTTCAAGTTAATTAGTTTTATGCTGCGAACTGTGACTGATTACTGCGACTGCCCACTGATCACTCTAATACTATTCTTCACTTCCTCCGCAATTCTTCTCGCTTCCACCATATCTTCATTCACAATCGTTACGTGACCCATTTTTCGGAAAGGACGTGTTTCTCTTTTACCATAAATATGAGGCGTTACTCCATCAATAGCCATGATTTTTTCGATATTTTCATAAATCACTTGACCGGAGAAACCTTCTTCACCCACCAAATTTACCATAATTCCGGCAACTTTACTAGCTGTATTTCCTAAAGGTAAATCTAAAATGGCACGTAGATGATTTTCAAATTGCGAAGTATAACTAGCTTCAATGCTATAATGTCCAGAATTGTGGGGTCGTGGAGCTACTTCGTTGACTAAAATTTCATCATTTTCGGTTTGAAACATTTCCACTGCCAATAAACCAACGTGATTAAATGATTCGGAAACTTTCAACGCTATTTCTTTAGCTTTTTGAGCTACTTTTTCGTCAATTCGAGCCGGACAAATCACATATTCCACTTGATTGGCTTCCGGATGAAATTCCATTTCCACCACCGGATAAGTTTTTACTTCACCGGAAACGGAACGAGCGACAATTACTGCCAATTCATTTTTAAACGGAATCAACTCTTCAATAAGACAAGGTGTTTCGGGTAAAGCTTCAATATCTTTTTCCGATTTTAAGATTTTCACACCATAGCCATCGTAGCCAAATCGGTCTTGTTTCCAAACGCAAGGAAAAATAATAGTTCCTTGAATAATTTCAATTACTAATTCCTTTTTATTATCAAACGTTTTGGCATTCGCCGTTGGAATGTGATTGCGAACATACAAATTTTTCTGTGTGATTTTACTTTGAATGTTTCGTAGTGTTTTGGGAGATGGAAATACTTTTTTTCCTTCCGCTTCTAATTTATCTAACGCATCTAAATTGACATTTTCAATTTCAATGGTTAAAACATCCACTTTCTTCCCAAAATTATATACGGTATCAAAATCTAAAAGGTTACCAATTTCAAAATAATGAGCTCCAAATTGGCATGGTGCATCTTTACTCGGGTCTAAAATATAAGTTTGTATATCAAATTTACGATTTTCAGCCAAAAGCATTTTGCCTAATTGACCTCCTCCCAAAATTCCTAATTTAAAATCGGATGAAAAATAGTTCATTGTGTTGTGTTGTTGTTTGGCAAAGATAAGTAACAATTTATTGATTGAAAAGTTATTTCAGTCGTTTCAAAATATTCCTCGCTGCCGCCTTATAACCCGCAGAATGATTTGAATAATCCTGACTTAAAATCGGTTTTAATTCCTCATAAATCCAATCGTATTTTTTTCCTAAAACAAATAAAGCTTTCATTGCGTAGGCTTTTGAAGCTACTTTTTCGTCTTGAATTAATCGGTCAATCAATGCTTCAATCAGAATGTGTTCTTGCTCTTTAGTTAAGTTGATTCCGTTTTTCCGATGATTGCTTTTAGTCAAAAACATTGCAATTCTAGTGGCAGGTCGCAACGAAGAATCATTTTTAATTTTAGGTAAAACTTCACAAAATTCATCAATGTACGGAACAAGTAATTTTAACTTTTTTTCACCCACTAAATCCAAACTCCAAAAGGCTTTGACGTGCAATTCGTGTGAAATATCAAAAGCAATCGAAATCAATTCTTTCAAATTTTCTTCACTTTTCATGGCAAAATTACTCACCATCACTCGGCTTTTTACGTGAGCGGTGCTTCCTTCTACTTTTTGATACATTATTGAATTCATGCTGTAAATATACCAATTTTACAAAAAAGTCTGAATTCTTACTTCGTAATACTGAAGACTTCCTTAAATTTGCACTTTATTAAAAATCATAACATGATACACCTTCACGACAAAGCATTTGTGCCTTTTATTTCTTCGGAAGAATTGAATTTTGCAATTAAGAATTTAGCCAAGCAAATGGATGACGATTTTTTTGATGAAGTGCCTGTTTTTATTGGTGTTTTAAACGGAGCTTTTATGGTTTTGTCCGATTTAATGAAAGAATATCGTGGAATGTGTGAAGTGAGTTTTGTAAAAATGACTTCCTATGAAGGAACCCAAACCACCAACGAAGTAAAACAATTGATCGGTTTAAACCAAAATTTGGAAGGAAGAACGGTTGTCATTGTTGAAGATATCATCGATACCGGAAACACAATTGAAGAATTAAAAGCAATTTTTAAAGATCAAAATGTAAAACATCTAAAAATTGCCACTTTATTTTTAAAACCTGATGCATACAAAAAAGACATCAAAATTGATTATGTCGGAATCCGAATCCCAAACAAATTTATCGTAGGCTACGGTCTAGATTATGATGGATTGGGTAGAAATTTACCCGACGTTTATCAACTAGCAGAATAAAATCTAACTATCCAAAAATCTAATAATCTAACAATCCAACAATCCATTTTAAAATGATTAACATCGTTCTTTTCGGAAAACCGGGTGCAGGAAAAGGCACACAAGCTGAATTTTTAAAAGAAAAATACAATTTGACACACTTGTCTACCGGAGATATTTTTCGATTCAATATTAAAAACGACACCGATTTAGGGAAATTAGCCAAAACTTTTATGGACAAAGGCGATTTAGTTCCTGATGAAGTGACCATTCAAATGTTGCAAAGTGAAGTGGGTAATAATCCTGATTCTGCCGGATTTTTATTTGATGGTTTTCCGAGAACAATTGCTCAAGCTGAAGCTTTGGATGCTTTTTTAGCTTCTAAAAATCAAGAAATTACAGCTACAGTTGCATTGGAGGCTGATGATGAAATTTTGGTACAACGCTTATTAAAAAGAGGAATAACTTCCGGAAGAGCAGACGATCAAGACGAAGAAAAAATTAGAAATCGTTACCAAGAATACAATGAAAAAACCGCTCCGTTGATGGAATATTACAACCAACAAGGTAAATTTCATGCGGTAGACGGAATAGGTTCAATTACAGAAGTAAACGAACGATTGAATTTTGTATTCGATAATTTGAAATAAATACTTATTTATCTAAAAATTGGCAAATTAGTGCTGATTTTTTTAGATATTTGCAAAATTAAAAGGAGCTTCATCCGGTTCATCGGAAATGTTGCTCTTTTTTTGCTAAAAAATACATATGGAAATTTTAATAATTTTATTTTTAATTTTATTGAATGGTGTTTTTTCAATGTCGGAAATCGCTTTGATTTCGGCTAGAAAAAGTCGTTTAGAAACTGCCGCTAAAAAAGGACATCCTGCTGCAAAAGTAGCATTGGATTTGGCAAATTCTCCCAACAAATTTTTGTCAACCGTTCAAATAGGAATTACCTTAATCGGTATTTTGACAGGTATTTATTCCGGTGATAAAATTACAACCGATGTAAAAACGTTTGTAGCTGGCTTTGAAATTTTAAAACCGTATGCAGATTCTATCGCGGTGGGAATTGTTGTCGTTGTTTTGACCTTCTTTTCACTCGTTTTAGGAGAATTGGTTCCAAAAAGAATCGGTTTAAATTATCCGGAAGCAATTGCAAAAGCAGTGGCTGTTCCGATGAAAATTGTTTCAAAAATAACAGCTCCATTCATTTGGCTTTTGACTATTTCAACTGAATTTATTTTAGATTTATTTAGAATTAAACCAACTGCTGATGGAAAAGTAACAGAAGAAGAAATCAAAGCTATCATCAAAGAAGGTACAGAAGTAGGTGAAGTTCAAGAAATTGAACAAGATATTGTGGAGCGTGTTTTTCATATTGGTGATCGAAAAGTTAACTCGTTGATGACGCACCGATCTTCAGTTATTTATCTTTCTTTGGATGAGTCTACCGAAGAGTTAAAGTCTAAAATGTTAGAAGAATTACACTCTTTTTACCCGGTTTGTACAGAAAATTTAGATGAAATTGAAGGAATCGTTTTGTTGAAAGATTTATTTTCAAGTTTTGAAAAAGGACAATTTGATTTAAAATCTATTATTAAAGAACCAGTTTATTTTATCGAGCATACATCTGCGTATAAAGCTCTTGAAATTTTTAAAAAATCGAGAGTTCATTATGCTTTGATTGTTGATGAACACGGAGTTTTTCAGGGTATAATAACCTTGAATGATATTTTGGAGGCGTTGGTTGGAGATGCTTCTGATTTTTATGAAGAAGAGTTTAAATTGGTCGCTCGTGAAGACGGAAGTTGGTTAGTTGACGGACATTATTCTCTTCACGACTTTTTGACTTATTTCGATATGGATGAGCATATTAACGATTATGATGTAACAACTGTAAGCGGATTTATCATCACCGAATTAGGAAATATTCCAAAACAAGGACAAAAATTAATTTGGAACAAACTAGAATTTGAAGTAATTGATATGGATGGCGTTAAAATTGATAAAATCCTAATCAATAACTTAAAAGAATAAAGAATTAGTTTTCAGTTGGCAGTTATTAGTAAGCAGTTGATTTAACTTATTTTCAGATAACTGACAACCGACAACAGAAAATAAAATTATGACAGAGGGAAATTTTGTAGACTACGTAAAAATATATGTATCATCCGGAAAAGGAGGAAAGGGTTCTTCGCATCTTCACCGTGAAAAATTCATTGAAAAAGGTGGTCCCGATGGTGGGGATGGTGGTCGAGGTGGTCACGTTTATTTAAAAGGAAACAAAAGTCTTTGGACACTTTTTCATTTAAAATTTGTAAAACATATTCGTGCCGGACACGGAGGTGATGGCGGAAGCTCAAGAAGCACAGGTCATGACGGCGAAGATAAATTTGTTGAAGTTCCTTTGGGAACAGTTGTTCGCGATCAAGAAACTGGTGAAATTCTATTTGAAATTACTGAGCACGATGAAGTAAAAATCATTGCTAAAGGTGGAAAAGGCGGATTAGGAAACTGGAATTTCCGTTCGTCAACCAATCAAACACCACGTTATGCTCAACCCGGAATGCCTGTGGAAGAAGTAGATGTCACGTTAGAATTAAAAGTTTTGGCAGATGTTGGGTTAGTAGGTTTTCCAAACGCAGGAAAATCAACGTTACTTTCGGTGATGACTTCAGCTAAACCAAAAATTGCTGATTATCCTTTCACAACATTAAAACCTAATTTAGGAATTGTTTCGTACAGAGATTTTCAATCCTTTGTGATGGCTGATATTCCCGGAATTATCGAAGGTGCTGCAGAAGGAAAAGGACTCGGACATTACTTTTTACGACATATCGAACGAAATTCAATTTTATTATTTTTAGTTCCAGCCGATGCTGCAGACATCAAAAAAGAATACGAAATTTTGTTGGATGAACTTAGAAGATACAATCCTGAAATGCTGGATAAAGACCGAATTTTAGTTATTTCCAAATGCGATATGTTGGATGAAGAACTTAAATCGGAACTTGAAAAACAAATGAAAAAAGAGTTCAAAGGAGTGAAATATCATTTTATATCTTCTGTTGCACAACAAGGTTTACAGGAGCTGAAAGATATGTTGTGGAAAATGTTGAACGAGGAATAATTTAAAAATTATATATTTCTTACAAAAGCATCCCTAATCGGATGCTTTTTTTGTGGAATTCTAAAAATTAAGTTAAAAAATACGATAACGTTGTAGTTTTTAAGTCAAAAAGCAAGTGTGAAAACACAAAAAAAAGTATATTCGCAAACATTAAAAATTAATCAAAAAATGAAAAAAATTATTTTAAGTTTTGTGGCATTAATCGCTTTTGCTCCGGCAAGCGTTTTTGCTAACGAAGGTATGTGGTTTTTGATGCATATTCAACGGCTAAATCAGCGGGATATGCAAAAAATGGGATTGCAATTAACTGCGGAAGAAATTTATAGTGTTAACAATTCCAGTTTAAAAGATGCAATTGTTCAATTTAATGGAGGTTGTACAGCAGAAATGATTTCAAAGGATGGTTTGGTTTTAACCAATCACCACTGTGGATATGATGCTATTGCTGAATTATCATCTCCGGAAAGCAACTATTTACGTGACGGATTTTGGGCTCAAAACCGCAAAGCCGAATTAAAACCAAAAAGTTTATTTGTGCGTTTCTTCGTTCGTATGGACGATGTAACCAAAAGAATTTTAGGTGTTGTAAATGATAAAATGACCGAAGCAGAACGTGAAGCGGCAATCAACAAGGAAACAGCAAAAATTCAGAAAGAAAATGATGGTGGCGGTAAATATACTGTTTCTGTTCGTCCGTTTTTTCAAGGAAATGAATATTACTATTTTGTTTATGAAGATTATACCGACGTTCGTTTAGTAGGAACTCCAACCGAAAGTATCGGAAAATTTGGTGGTGATACAGACAACTGGGAATGGCCACGTCATACAGGTGATTTTTCATTGTTCAGAGTTTACGCTGATGCAAACGGAAATCCTGCTGCTTATTCAGAAAACAATGTTCCATTAAAACCTAAACACCATTTACCAATCAGTTTAAAAGGTGTTCAGGAAAATGATTTTGCAATGATTTTAGGATATCCAGGTCGCACAAACCGTTGGATGCCGGCTGAAGGAATTGAACAAAACGTAAAATATGCATATCCAGCTTGGGTTGAAGGTTCAAAAATGTCGATGGACAAAATGAAAACGCATATGGATAAAGACGATGCAGTTCGTTTACAATATGCCTCAAAATACGCTCAAATTGCCAATTATTGGAAGAATAGACAAGGAATGATTGATGCTCTTTCTCAATTTAAAACAGCTGACTCTAAAAGAAAAGTTGAAAAGAAATTTGATAAATGGGCAAATAGTAAAGCAAACAAAGAAAAATACGGAACAGTTATAAAAGACATCAATGCTTATTATGCTTTAACAAATGAAAAAGCAAAACACGATAATTATTTGATGACTTTCTTACGTGGTTCTGCTTTTGGAGTTTTACCTGGTCGTTTAGGAACGCAACTTACAAATTATGCCAAAGCAGATGCCGCTCAAAGAATCCAAATGAAACCTCGTTTAGTAGAAATGATTGAAGGAACATTTGAAACCGTTTATTTACCAGTTGAAAAAGACGTAATGGCAGGTCAATTAGCTCTTTATGCAGAAAAGGGTAAGAGTTATGCGTTGGCTCCAAGCGTTGCAGAATTAGTAGCAAATAAAACTGATTTGTCAAGCTATGCTTCAAACGCAATTGATTTAAGTTTATTTACTTCAAAAGAACGTTTATTAGCATTTTTAGAAATCCCGAATGTAGAATTAATCAATAACGATCCATTGTATAAATTGTCTTCCGATTTATTAGACCATTACAACAAAAAATCAGACGAGTTAAAAGCTGCAGAAGAAAAATACCAAATTGGTTTCAGAAAATTAGTAGCTGGTTTACAAGAATCAAAATTAAGCCCGATTTTATATCCGGATGCTAACTCTACCTTGCGTTTGTCTTACGGAAAAGTTCGTTCATTGCCTGCTGACAAAAGAAATGATGCAAAAATCAACAATTATACAACTCTGCAAGGAATGGTAAAAAAACACAAAGCAGGTGATGCTGAGTTTGATTTATCAAAACCCTTAATTGATTTGTATGACAAAAAAGATTTCGGTCAATATGCTGATAAAGCAGGTTATTTACCGGTAAATTTCCTTTCGGATAATGATATTACAGGAGGAAATTCAGGTTCACCTGTATTGAATGGAAAAGGAGAATTAATCGGATTAGCATTTGACGGAAACATCGAAGCAATGGCAGGAGACGTTATTTTTGACGACAAATTGCAAAGAACAATCAACGTAGATATCCGTTTCGTATTATTCATTATCGAAAAATATGCCGGAGCAAAACATATTATTGACGAGTTAACCATCGTTAAATAAGGTTTATTATTAATTCAATTAAAAAATCTGCTTCAGCAATGGAGCAGATTTTTTTTATTATTGAATTTAAGATTATTCTATTTTTACTTTTTTACTTATGGAATGAGCAGAAAATTCGGGAGCATACATACTTTGCAAAGTTGAAATTCCGTCAACAAAACTACCGGAATGATTGATGCGAACATCATATTCTAAAATATAAGTCCCTTTCTTAATTGTATCGAAGAAAAAGTGTGTTGCAACATCTTTTGTACTTCTGTAAAAACTTAAACCATCTTTCCACTCATATTTCGAAATCACATCAACAGGTTCAAAACTAGAAGCTCTTAAATCTTTTAAATGAACAAATTCTAAATCGTTTTCAGTTTTTATAATTAAACGAATGGTAATTAAATCACCTGGTTTTAATGTTTCTTTGTTCAATTCAACTAATTTATTTCCATCAGAAGATTTTACTTTTTTATATAAATTTTTAGTAATGGATAAAACTGCGGTACTGTCTGATTTGATCTTTTCTAAATTCTCAAAATATTGCCAATATAAGCCGCCAAATCCAGCTACAGACGATTTGTTTTCAACTAAAATAGAACCCATTTCTTTAGTAATTTCATCCGAATTCCAATTTATTTTTATGTATCCGGTTTCGGCTTCTTTTTCTTTTTCGGATAATTTTTTGGTCAAAACTTTTTCGTCGCCAATTTTAAATTTGGTGTTATCTTTAATGTTTGTCCAATCGCTTCCTTGTAACAATAAAGCATAAACCGCCTCTGTAGTGGCTTTGGTAGTTGGCCAATTTTGCAATTGCTTTTGTTTGAGTAACCAAACTTTCATTTCATCAACGTATTTTTTATCTTTTTCAATTTCAGCAAAAGCTTCAATTAGTAAAGCTTGTGTTTCAATTGCCGATTGATACCAATAATATCCGTTTTTATTTTCAACCCAATGCATACCAAAATCATCATTTCTTGCAACCGTTTCTTTTAGATTTGTAATGATTTTTTCAGCAAAATTTTTGTCTCCAAAACGATGCATCGTTAAAGCCAAAAGTGCTTTTTTGTATAGAGAATATTGCGACCAATTCGCTTTGAATTCTATTTTTTGAATGGATATAATTGAGTCAATTTTCTTTGAAACGGGGATTTTTTCAATATAAAAACTTCGGGCATACAAATAATGTAAATTTGAATAGGTGTAATAATTAATACGTTCATTTTTTAAAGTGCTGTTTTTGATGAAATTATTGTCAAGATGAGGAATCGCTTTAGATGTTATCTTTTCAAATTTTGAATAGCTCTCAGGGAATAACTTTCCTAAATGTCCAAATCCTGCGACGATGTGCTGTGTGATGAACATATTTTCTTCACCACCATCAAACCACGAAAATGAACCAGAAGACAATTGTTTTTCTTCTAACTTTTTAAATGTGCTTTCTTGAGATTCTTTCATCGTATTTAAATCCATTAGCAAAGCCAAACGTTTGTTTTTCAATTCTTCATTTTCTGCATCCAAAAGCCAAGGTGTTTCGTTTAATACAATCGATTTCAGTTTTTCATTTTGATTTAATTTTGATAATGATGTTGGATTCTTTCTCCATGATTCAAATAAAGCCTCAATTTTGGGATTATTGTTAATGATTTCTGTGGCTATGAAATTGCCATAATAGCGAGAAAATGTCTGCTCAGCACATTCATGTTGAAATTCCATCAAATAAGGAAGTGATTGCAAAGCCAACCAAGTTGGATTGGAAGTATATTCCAACGTAAATTGATGGTTTTTTAATGTGCTGGATGAGTTGTTTTTCAGATTTTCAAAAACATATTCCTTTTTAGAATTTCCTTTCACCCAAATCGGAATGCTTTCGGTAATTAGAATTTTATTGCTTAAAACTGGAAGAATATTTTCTTCACCATCCGAAAAATTACCAGATTTTGCTACAATTTTATACTGTAAACCTTGCAACCCCTCAGGAATTGTAACTTTCCAAGTTACCGGAACACTTTCTTTGGGTTTGCAATCGAAATTTCGTGTGTTATTTGTATTTAATGTGATGCTATCGATTGCTTTCATATTTGTTGCATCAAATAGTATTAACATTGCAATTCCGGATTTAGTTTCATTTGTCATATTCACCATTTTTGCAGAAATTGAAATTGTATCTTTTTCACGCACAAATCGTGGCATATTAGTTTGAACCATCACATCTTTTTGCGAAATTATAGTAGATTCAAAATAGCCTGATTCTGCTTTTTTATTATGACCATATAAACGCAATTTCCAACTTGTTAATGATTCAGGATTCGTAAAATTGAAACTAAATTTTCCATCAGAATCTGTTTTCAGATGCGGATAAAAGAAGGCTGTTTCGTTGAAATTTGTTCGGGTTTTTACCTGAGCAAGCTCCCTTAAAGCATTTTTAGTAGTGATGACTATTACGCCATTGTTACCGCGTGAGCCGTAAATAGAAGTTGCCGCAGCATCTTTTAAAATTGTCATATTTGCAATGTCAGCAGGGTTTATTTTACTAATGTCTTCAGTAAATGGAACACCATCTATTACAAACAAAGGCTGTTTGTCACCATTTATCGATCCATAGCCTCGTATTTTTATTGTTACATCACTTCCAGGTTGTCCATTTACTCCGGAAATTTCTCCTCTGAGAGAAAAAGCAGTATCATTTTCAACTGTTGACATTTCCAAGTTTTTTGTTGCAGTACCTGTATAGGCTACTTTTGTTGTAGTTCCATATCTAACTACCACCACTTCATCTAAAGAAGAATCTGGCTCTAGCTCAATTTCATAAAATTCTGTTTTTTCGATTTTAATGAGTTCTGATTTCATTCCAACATAATAAATGGCTAAAATTTCTCCTTTTACTGCTTCGATGCTAAATTGACCATCAAAATCGGTTGTAGTTCCACGATTTGTTCCTTCAATAATTATTGAAGCACCAGGAAGTGGAAGTCCTGATTCAAATACAACTCCTGAAATGTAGTTAGCATTTTTAGGAGTTTCCACAATTGGTCTAATTTTGATTAAGTATTTTTTTAAAATATCAGTATCTTTTGGATCATTGAAATTAAAACCAAACCAATTAATTTGGGGACTTTTATTATACTGACCATAATATTTTAACTCCCTTTTGAAATTTTGAAATATCTTCTTTGTGTTATTATAAAAATTCATATGCGGATAATTTGGCTGTTTTCTGTATTCATAAAAACCAGCGTCTAACCAATTTTGTGTTGCAAATTGATCAAGTGAACTGTCATACATACTAGCCAAAACTTCGGATTCTAATTTTTGATCATTAATTTTAAAAGACCAATTTTCAAGACTGCCGGGGTCAATTTTATTTCGCAGACTTACAATTTCAAAATTCAATTTAGTTTCAATTGTCTCTTTTTTAATTGAATGCGTTTTTATAGCGGTGCTATTTTCCCAAACAGTGGAAAAATGAAAATGTATATCTGATTTGTAATCCGACTTTTTGTTGAACCTAAAAGTTGCTTTTCCATTTTTCAATTGAATCATTTGTTCATTTTCCAGCACATAATTATCACCATAAAATCGAGAAGTAATCCATAAATCAGGAATTATGGAATGAATTTCAATTTCAAAAAAAGTTGTATTTGGTTTCGAAATATCTTTAAATGTAAATAACTCATTTTCTGAAGTTGGATACATTTTTGAATTTAAATTAAATCTGCTTTGAATTTCAATCGGATTATTTTTTACGTCATTGGCTTCGGTCACCATTTTATAATTTCCGTTATTAAAAGTTTCTAAAAAATTTAAAGAAACATCGTTACTGATTTTAGTGTCAAAAGAAATCGTCTTCACTAAAACTTCTGTAGTTTCATAATCCGATTGGTCAAAAGGTTCGTATGGAAAAAGTTGCTCAAATTCATTTCGGTTTATTGTCTGAATTTCAGGAATTCCAAAAAGACTATACTTTAAAAAGTGCTTTTGTTGTATTTCATATATTTTAATTTCTCCCTTTGCATCAATAGGATAATTATTTAAAGTGGTGGATTTGATGACAATTTTATTTTCGTCTTCTTTAAACAAATTATTCTCTACTACTATTTTTAAATCAAGCATTTCTTTTCCAACTCTTATGTATTTAGCGGCACTTCTGGTTTCGCCTTGAATGTCGGTAACATCTGCTTTTATAGTAAATCTGATCATTGTGATACTATCATTTGAAACTCCTTCTTCAACAGCAGGAAATTGAATTTTAAAATTACCATTTTCATCTGTAGTCGTTTCAGCAATTATAAATTCATCATCACTTGAATAATAACCCCCTTTGGACGTTGTGTTTTTTGAAACGGTAAAAGCTACTTTAGCATTGGTTAAATTGTTACCTGCCAAGGCTTTTGCATTTCCGCTGATTTTTATCGAATCACCTATCGTGTAATTTTCTTTAATTTCATCAAATTTCATTTCAAAAGTAGGCCGTTTATATTCTTCTACTTTAAAACCGTATTGTTCTCCATCAAAATCTACATTATCCCAAAACTTATGTTTATCCTCTTTTTTGTTATAATATAGGGTGTCAACTTTGTAATCATCAGGTTCATCAATATAAATTTTAAATTCTCCTGACATTGAGTTTTTTGGAATGTCAAATTCCCCTGAAAATGAACCGTATTCATTAGTTTGAACATTAAATTCTTTTAAAGTGTTTCTCTTTGTGTCACTAATTTCAACGTGAACACTTACGTTAGGAACTACACTTTTTACATTGTCTATGATTTGAATTAGAATCCCTTTGTAATACATTTTTTGACCGGGGCGATAAATGGCTCTAAGGGCACAAAAACCATAATACCATTCTTAATAATATAAAAAGGTCGAAAAAGGTCTTATTTTTCAAGCGTTCACGAGTATGAACGCTTTTTTTGTGCGATAAACTAAAATTCCATTTACTTCCGTTTGTAGACGTTATGCTACCGTTTGCTGGCTGAATAACAACCAAAACGACGCTATACTTCTATTGCAGCATAAAAACGGCTTAAAACAGCTTATTTCAAAGGGTTTTTAATGTTAAAAATCATAATTTTAAAGAACCTTTAAACCCAGTTTAAAACCACTTTAAAAAAGCTTTAAAATTCAATGGGTAACCTATTGGGTAACCTAATGGGTAACCAAAAAATGATTTTAAAAACACTATAAAACACCCCGTAATGATAAAAAAAGTGCAAAAAAGCATAAAAAAACGCTGTTTTTGCACCCCGTAATAATATAAAGTAAATATTTATAATGTTGAAAATCAATAAACTAACCTATTCAAGACGTAAAACACCAATGACAATGGCTATTTTATAGATTGATTCTTTATTGATTGGGAAAGGAGGATAGTCTTTATTGTCAGATCTACATTCCAACATATCACAGCTACTTTCAACCGGATAAAGGCGTTTAACCATTGGTCCCTGATCTGTATCGAGCACATAAACTTTTCCCCACTGGAAAAAAGTTAGATCTTTAATTGTTTTGCATCCCAACAAATCGCCACTGCTATATTTTGGGTACATACTAGATCCGCTAACGCGAATGATATATTCTACACCACGCTCCGAAAACTCCGGAATCAAATAACCGTCAATAATATCCTTTTTTTGAATTTGAAAAGAGCCGTTTCCTTTTCCTGCCATCGCTTCAATTGGAATAAGTGGAATATATTCCTCTGTAGGTTCATTAACCATGTTTTGTGAAGTTACTTTTTTCAACATTTTACCCTTTCCTGTTAATAGCCATTCAGGATTTAAAAATTCACATTTTTTGAATAATAAATCGATATCGTACATGTTTCTACTGTACCACATTGATAGAGTTGTTGGCTTTATACCCAAAAAAGCTGCAAAGTCTTTGTTTGAGACTATACCTAAGTGCTTTTTTATGTCGTTTAATATCAATGATTTATCCATAAAACTAAAATTAAATTCAAAAAATGTGAATATTATGTTTTGAAATTCAAATAATGTGAATATATTTGCTAAACAATTTGAAACAATCAGCAACAATGAACAAAAATAACAAAAAGAAACCTTACAATCAGTACAACCCTGCAATTATTAAAAGATTAAAAGAAAAATACGGTGTTAGTACCCAATTTATCGGACAATCTCTCAGAGGCGACAGAGAATCGGAAACCTCCACAAAGATTAAATCTGATTATAAGGAAATGGAAAAAGAGGTCGCTAAAACCCTAAAATCAGCTTAATTATGGCACAACCAATCATTATCAACATCAAGTATTTAGTAAAGTCTATCAAGATTAAAAGTAAAGAGGATGCCGACAATTTAGCTCTTAGAGTAACTGAAGCATTAGTTAAAGCTACAGAGTCAATCCAGGAAAGTCTAAAATCAGATTCAGATAAATCCGAGCAGCAGTCTGCAAATCAGGAAGAGCTAAAGTAGGATTTTCATTAACCGCTTTTTCACAGGCTTTTTTAAGCTTTTCTATTTGAATAGCGGTCAATTCAAAATCAAGTTCATCTACTATTGAGTTAAAAAGAATTTCAGTCATCATTACTATTATTTATAAGTGAGAAGGTAAATATAGTAATTTCTCGGGAGCAGCGTTCGCCGCCTACAAGCGAAAGGTTCAATTCCTTTTCCCGAACAAATATAAAAGCATAACATGGAGACCCCATACGAATATTATAACGGCAAACTTGGAGTAAAAATCAAGTATTTGATTTGTGACAGAGATAAGGAGGATAAAAGCCTTAGCCTTATCAGTTATAAAGCAATCAACCAAAGATGTCGCTCCAACAACTGCCCGGAATCACAACTTCGCCGTGCCTCGTTAAACTATGATGCACTTATTGATTATAACTCGCTATCTCGTGAGTGGAAAGACACCCTAACTATTGCTTTTGGATCTCCCAAAACAGAAATTAAAAAATCATGGTTTGCTCAACATTATGAAGCGGACCGAAAAGCATTCGATTTTTACTGTGCTTACCGTTACGGTGATGACAATCGTAAGCTTGACCTCAAACTTATTGAAACCTACACTTACAACGCATCAGTTTTAAACGCCGTGTTGAAGCTGAAAGAAAACCGTAAAAATTACGCACGAGCTTTAGGAGCTCAAAAGCTCAATATTTGGGAAACATTATCAAATGATGTGAATGCGTTCCGCGAAGTGGAGCACAATCTACCTGCAACACCAAGAGGTTTGAGAATTACCATTAATAAATATTTAGAGGATGGTTATGCCGGTTTAGTTTCCGGACGTCTGCAAAACCAAAACGCATCCAAACTGAAAGAAGATAAACAATTGGCTCTACTCGATAGCCTTTTGATGAAACATACCAACTTAGGCAACACCACAATTGCAACCATTTATAACGCTGTAGCGGAAGAGGTAAATTGGCAGTCAATCACTGCTCAAACTGTAGCCAACAGAAAAGAAGAGGCAAATCTTGTGGTTTATGCAGGACGAAATGGAGCATCAGCATTGTCAAACAATATTTTGATGCAAAACAAACGCCAAGCTCCAAGTGGCTCAATGTTATACTGGACACTTGACGGTTGGGATGCTGAGCTTTTATACCAAAAATCGGTTACAGATAAAAAAGGCTATGCAACCACCACCTATCACAACCGCTTAACAATGGTTGTTGTGTTAGATCCATTCAACAAATACCCAGTTGGCTATGCAATTGGAACCCACGAAACACCTGAGCTTATAAAAGAAGCTTTAAGAAATGCCTATCAGCACGTTTATGAGTTATTTGGCGGCTATTTCCGACCATATCAGCTACAAAGTGATAACTACAGTATTTCAAAATTAAAACCGCTTTACGAAGCCGTTTCGCAACATTTCACCCCTGCCAAAGTAAAAAACTCGAAAGCCAAAGTAATTGAGCCTTATTTCAATACGATTAACAAGCAATATTGCAAGCTTTTTGACAACTGGTCAGGTCATAACGTGAACTCAGGTTCTGCCAATCAACCTAATTCAGAGTTTTTAAATAAAATTAGACATCAGTTCCCTGATCAATACGGTTGTTACCAACAACTTGTTTCAATTATAGAACAGGAGCGTTCAAAAAAACAACCTGAGTTTAAAAAGGCTTTCAATAGCATTTCAATCGAATTTAAAAGCGAGCTTCAATTGCCGGTTTACCTTCGCTACTTAGGCGAAGTGTCAACCCACACAAACAGATTAGAAGGCAGCGGATTAAACGTAACGTTGGGAGGTCAAAAACTTTGTTTTGACAGCTTTGAACCTAATTTCAGAAAACAATCACACCAAGATTGGGCTGTTTTCTATGATCCGCAAGATTTAAGTCAAGTGCTTGTTACCAATGCCAAATCTAAAAACGGAAAGTTGGAGGAAATCGTTGGAACATATGAGTTTGTTCTCGAACAAAAATACATTCAACCAATGGCATTGGCAGACCGAAAAGAAGGCGACGCCTTGAAGCTTCAAGAGGTTAAAAATTACAATAATCTGCTTACTGATTACATCACAGATCGCGTGAAAGAAACGGCTCAATTAAATGAACAGTTCTTTAGCGAAAATCCACAGCTTAATGACACACTGGCTAAACACTTACTGGTTAACTCTAACGGACAACATAAAGACATTAAGTCATCGAACCGATTAGCACAACCCGCTAAAGAAGTTTTTGAAGCTCAAACCTTAAAAATCGAAAAAGACACCGAAACAAGTTTTGCCGAACAAATAAACCAATACAACAAAGAAAAAATTAACCTTAACGACTACCTATAATGGACTTAACCGTAAAAAAAGAAATTATCTCAGCTGTTGTTGCCTATATGGACAAACACAGTATCTCACAATCCGATTTAGCCACAAAAGCGGGTGTTAGAAAAGAATATTTAAGCATAATGCTCAAGCCGGAGAGCAACTTTATGTATAGTGCCGGAAAAGGAGCTGAAGGATTTATAAACCCACGTCATTTTAATGCGTTGGCACAATTTATCGGCTATTCAACCGAAAAGGAATACTGGACCACGCAACCAACGGCTCAAACATCAGCCATTTTAGCCAATTTATCAGAAGCAAAAGAGAATCACCAAACCTTAACCATTATCGGTCAAACAGGAAGCGGAAAAAGCTACACAGCCAATTTATTTGCACAGCGTAATCCGTTGGATGTGTTTTTAATTACAGTTGGAGCTTCCGATTCATTAGCCGATTTAATCGAAAAAATTGCCGATAAGTTAAAGCTTAATGTAGGTAAGTCAAAATCTACACGCCTTAGATGGATAGGTTTTAAAATGCGTGAATTGAAGTTTGATGGCTACAAACCAATGATAATTTTTGATGAAGCGGAATTTATGAGACAACCTGCCATTTGTGCAATGAAAGAACTTCATGACTATATGCACGAATTCTGCTCAATGGTTTTTGTGGGAACAGATCAGTTTGTTCAAAATGTTGAAAAGCTTAAAAAACGTAACCGTCCGGGCATCCCACAATTTCACCGCAGAATTAAGTTAGGACTTCGGGTTCTGCCATCAATAGACCGCAGTTTCGGAATATTCGTTGACGACATCGAAGATACAGAGTTAAAAAAATTCATCTTGAGAAATTGCGACAATTACGGAGAGCTTCACGATATGCTCGTTCCGGCAACGCGTGAAGCTGATAGATTAAACGTGCCGCTTTCAATGGAACTAGTTCGCAAAGTGTTGAACTTACCATCAGGCGACATGTTATGGTAGAAAAGCTAAAAAAAGTTCTCAATGTTGGGAACATAGTTAACCAAAAGATTAACCGGATTGCTTTTAGAAATGCATTTTACCAAGCTTTCGGAAATCCACAAGATAAAGGAATTTGGTTTTTTTGGGGAACCTCCGGAAGTGGCAAATCGGTTAATGTGATGCAAGTGGCAAAAGAAATGAGCCAAGTGCTAAGTGAAAAGATAATTCACAATGTATGTGAAGAGGAAACGGACGACAGCGAATATGTGCAGCGTGTTGATGAAATAGTGAAAATGAGTGAAATAAACGGCTACTACTTTGGAGCTTCTTACAACTACGAACAGTTGTGCAAGTTTTTAGACAAAGCCAATTCGCCAAAGATTGTCATCATCGACTCAGCAACCTACTTTTTTAAAGACAAAGCCCAGTACATGGAATTTGTAAAAAAGTACAAAGGTAGAAAGCTGATTTTGATAACCGGACACGCGGAAGGTAGCAAACCACGCTCAGAACTTGAAAAGGACATCATGTACAACGCCAAAATGAAAATATACTGCAATGCCTACTTAGCGAGCTGTAAAGGTAGAACTATAGGACCCAACGGCGGAAGCTTTGTAATATGGCAGGAAGGAATAGAAAAAGTAACAGGAACTAACAACAAAAAGGAATAATTATGAATACACAACTTGCATTACTTCATCATCTTCGAATTGACGAAGTAGAATTTGAAAATAGCTACTTTGAAACATACATGAGATACTGTTTGGATCTTTCCATTAGGTTCAACTTGTATTATCAAAATGTTTTGGCAAACAGATCAGTTTCACTTTGGTATCGCAACGAGTTCCAAAAATTAGAAAAAGAAGCCATCAGCATGCTAGATCTTTCTCAAGGTGACTTGAAGGAAAAAAGGACTTTATATGCAAGTGTAACCGCCCGAATTTTTGCACGGCATCCATCCGCATTGTTAGATGAACTGAAAAAAGTTGAAATCATAAACCCATCAATCCCTTATAATTAATGAAAATTACAATACCACACCCCGACTCTCACATAATTAACCAGCGGTTGGAAATGCTATTTAACGCACTTTATTACTGCTCTTTTCAGCAAGAACTTTCCAAAGGACGTGACTTTATTTTCTCTGATGGAGAGCGAATCTTAATCAACCAAGAACGTGGAGCTTTATTCTCTCAATTAACCAACAGCGAAGAGGACGGAATTAGAGAGTATAAAGTTCCTGATCACATAGAAGAGCGAATTCAATATATCAAGGATAACATCAAATATTTACCATAATGACAAATTTCATTGAACCAATTGATGCACGAGACATCGAAGTAATAGAACCAATTTTAGTAACAAATAACAATTCAAAAATGGAAACAACAACAGAAGCAGTAGACTTAAAAAATTTAAGTAAAGAACAACGAATCGAGTTGCAAAAACAGCTGAAAGAAGATGACCGAAGAGAAAAGGAAGCCATCAAAAAAAACAAAGAAAATTTACAGTTATTAACTGAGGAAGTTATCGACAACAACGTTGATTTTTTTGTTAGCTCTCAGGAAAATGTAGAAGAATCAATTTTAAAGTTATTCAAAGAAGCCGATGCGATAATCTCAGCAAGAGGTGAAACCTTCGGAGTTGAGAAAAAAGAGCAAGATTCTCACACCTTAACCAAAAAGGATGGTTCGGCATCAATTAAAATTGGTTGGAATGTAAAGCCAACATTTGACGGAACAGAAGCAGCCGGAATTCAAAAAATAAAAGAATTTATGGCATCATTGGCTGGTGAAAACGAAAACGAAAAGCTATTAATGGAATTCCTGAATATTGCTTTAAAAACAGATGTTCAAGGCAATTATAACCCTAAAAAAGTTCGTGAATTAAATACGATGAGAGGTCGTGCTAATAGTGATTTGTTTAACGAAGGCATGAATATCATTGATGAGGCACTAATCGATATTAGAACCAGTATGTATGCACGTGGCTACAAATTAGTTACTCAAGAAAATGGCATTTCCAAAAGAATAGAATTTTCATTTAGCATTAAGTAATTATGGATCCACAAACGATTGATAATTTAATGACACTTGCATTAGTGTTCTGCCTCTTTTTCGTGGGAACATTTTTCATGATTGGCAGCATTATTTTTCTACTTCATTTTAGAAGAGTACTAGAAATTATATTCCAAAAACTCCATAATACCACACAGGACGTTTAGTTAGGGAGGTGACCCGGTCTCATTGGGAGGTTTATACGATCACAGCTTGGAGGCACGTATAAATTTAGGTTCGAATCCTTTACCGGGAGCAAATTTAAAACAACAACAAAAACATGGGAAGAATTATAACAGATTCATACGCAATCAGTAAAGGCAAAAGCTTTTTTAACGACAAAAAAGCAACCACACTCGCAAAGTTAAATAACCTAAGCGGTGAAGAAATAGAAAAGGGTTCCACCATCACTATCAACGGAAGAGGTTCTACAAAACTTCATTTAAACATTACCTGCGATACAACCGGTGTTGTGATTAGAAACATTTGGTGTGGTTACTTAGAACTTATTGATTAATAGTCATGGAAGCAACTAAAGAACAAAAGCAGCTCATCGCTATTAACACACCCAACAAAGAAATAAAAGAGGAATGGGTGCAATGGGCAACCGGCGACACGCAAAAGAGGTCCACAAACGACCTGTCTTTTGAACAGGCGAATAAGATACTCGAAATGTTGAAATTAAAGCCACACGTGCCCGATAATTGGGCTGTGTTTGATAAGAACAACAAAAAGCATCGCAACATTTTATCATTAATGTATCAAGCCGGTTGGACGATCATAAAAAACGGAAAAGAAGTGCCGGATTTATTAAGGTTAGACACTTTTCTAAAATCAAATAAATGTCCACTGGCAAAGCCACTAATGCAATATGATGACTTGAACGAAATGCCAAAACTTATCCAGTGTTTTAAAGGAATTGTAAAATCAAAATATAAGTAAGATGGAAATAATTTTAACAGCAATAGCATTTGTTTTAATAATTAGAGCGGTTGACAAAAACTCCTATAAATGCGGTTTTGCAGATGCAAAAGCAAAGTTTGATAAAGAACAGAATTACAGCATTGAAGAGATTTGTCCTCATGATGTTGTGGAGGTTAAAGTACTGTGCACGCTTGGAACTTGTGAAACCACAGTTGAACAATGTGAAGAGTGCAAAAAGATATTGACTAAGCCTAAAATTGAGTGCTGATGAAAATAGAACAGTTGCCTGAAATAAACAAGATCGTCCTTGCAAAATGCAGAAAAGCTGATGGAAGCATAGAACAGCATCTAATCAGAAGAATAAAAACCAAAGATACAAGTAATGGCTGGCAATGGTCAAACGCTACTCTAGACACTTATTTTACTTTAGAAGTTATATCAATTATAAAATGAAACTACAACTTAAACTCTCAGCAAAGCAGCTATCAACATTGATATACTGTTTTCAAAATTCAGGACAAACACAAATTCAAACCAAAGAAGAGAAATTCACTTGGTCAATTTTGAATGAAATCATCCTGAAACTTCAAAAAAAGTATTTAGAAGTAACGGCTTCAACTAACCTATTTAATGCCAAAAAAAAGCACTCATTTAACTTCACATACTATCAAGCTTTTATGTTAGAAAAGTTCTTGCAGATAGCACAGCAAAGAGCACTTTCAGAATATGATCGCAACGTAGTTCAATTAATCATTTCAACCATAAACAAACAACTCGTATGAAAACATCAATTTACGTTGCCGGCAAAGTAACCGGTTTAGAATATCAGGAAGTAGAAGAAAAATTTCAAGCTGCCGAAACAATGCTTTTAGATCAAGGTTGGCAAATCGTTGTCAATCCTGTAAAGCTAATCAACAACCCAATGGAAGAGTGGCACGCTGCAATGGAAAAATGCCTCGAAGCTCTCACAAACTGTGAGGCCATTTATATGCTCGCCTGTTCTGTTGACTCTCCGGGTGCATTGCTCGAACTTCAACACGCATTGGATCACAACATCGATATTTATTACGAGCTTGAGAATGTGGAAGAGGAACCCGAAATTTTGGGATAATGGAATCGCTTACCACTTACAGGGCAACCGGAAAGACAATCGGACTTGTACTGCTGTTTAAATACGATTTAAAGGGCAATTTAAGAGAGTTTAAAATCGAAGAGGGTGAACTCACAAATGAACAGATGATTTGGTTATACAGCGAACGATTCCCGGCCAATGAGCAACTCATTAAAAGGTGGTCCACCAATGACAACTATAAAAAGGTTTTTACAGTTGAAAAGTTCATCGCCGATTTGTCTTTTGAATCATTTTGGAAAATTTGGGATCTAAAAGTAAAACGTGAAAACTCCGAAAAGGCATGGAACAAACTAAACGAAGCCGACAGAATCAAATGTTTTCTGAATTATAAAAACTATCAACGGCATTTGAATTTAACCGGTCAAGCCAAAGCTCACTTAGTGACTTGGTTGAACCAAAAAAGATATAACGACGAATATTAAATTTAAAATCAATTTATATGAACACACTCAAAATTAACATCCCTGAAGGTTTCAAAATAGGATCCTTCAACGAATCAACCGGAGAGGTGAATTTTATCCCACTTCCAAAAAGCATCAAGGAGCGAATTCTAACGTTTGAAGACGTTTTAAAAGAAAACGGAATCGAAGCTTCCAATTTCAACAAAGAGTTAGAAGGTCTTCCTCTTGACGAAATAGCCTACCGAAAAGTAAAGCAAATTGTCAAAGCATTTAATGAGGGTTGGACTCCTGACTGGACAAATGGCAATGAGTACAAATACTATCCTTGGTTTAAGATGGGTTCTCCTTCGGGTGTCGGGTTCTCGTTCGGCGACTGCGATTATTGGTACTCGTATTCGGCTGCCGGCTCTCGCCTTTGCTTTAAATCTAAGGATTTGGCAATACACGCCGGACAATTATTTGAAAGCATTTACAAAGATTTTTTAACAGCTTAATTACACATAACATGAACGAAATTAAAACTTTTGAAGACGCCTGTTTGGCGTTAGGAATTGAGACAACTCTTCCTGATTTTTCGGCAATTCCGGAGGAATTCCAAAAACCGCTTATCGCATATTATAAAATTGTCATAATTGCCAAGGCATTAAATGAAGGCTGGACTCCTGATTGGACAAATGGTAAATGGGACAAATACTATCCTTGGTTCGAAATGGGTTCTCCTTCGGGTGTCGGGTTCTCGTTCAACGGCTGCGATGCTTGGTACACGAATTCGTTTGCCGGCTCTCGCCTTTGCTTTAAGTCAAGCGAGTTAGCAGAATATGCGGGTAAACAGTTTGAGAGCTTGTACAAAGAATACTTTGTAATAGAATAAACTAAAAAGGTCGTATGGTGTCGTTGCTGTAGTTCTCCTTCGGGTGTCAGGTTCTCGTACAACGACTACGATAATTGGAACACGAATTCGAATGCCAGCTCTCACCTGAGCTTAAAATAAAAACACCATAGACCCTGCCAACATGGCAAAAAATAACAAAATTAATAGGTTCGTTAGTAAAGCAATTGAAAGCGAGCCAAAATAAGCAAAGCATGAAGCGTATAAATAATATTTACGATCAAATCATATCACTTGAGAACCTAAGAATTGCGGAATCAAAAGCACGCAAAGGAAAAGTTAATCAGTATGGAGTGAAGCTTTTTGATAAGGAGGCTGAGAGCAACTTATTCAAACTACACGAAATGCTTTTAAACAAAACTTACCAAACTTCACCATACACTGTCTTCACAGTTTTTGAGCCGAAAGAAAGAATAGTATTTAAACTTCCATACTTTCCGGACAGAATCACCCATCACGCTATAATGAACATTTTGGAGCCCATTTTTGTAAAAGTTTTTACCAATGATACTTTTGCATGCATAAAAAGAAAAGGCATTCATGCGGCAGCCAATGGAGTTAAAAAAGCATTATTAGATCGTGAGAATACAAGATACTGTTTGAAGCTCGACATTGTAAAGTTTTATCCTAATGTTGACCATGATATTTTAAAGCAATTACTTCGGAGAAAGTTTAAGGATAATGACTTGCTTTGGCTATTAGATGAAATTATTGATAGTGCGGAAGGTCTGCCAATTGGTAACTATTTAAGCCAATACCTAGCAAATTTTTATCTAACATATTTCGATCACTGGATAAAGGAAGATTTATCGATTAAATATTACTTCAGATATGCTGATGACATTGTAATTCTTTCAGGTAACAAACCGCATTTACATCAAACATTATCACAGATTAAAACCAATTTAAAAGACAATTTAAAACTTGAAGTAAAAGATAACTACCAAGTTTTTCCGGTTGAGAAAAGAGGAATTGATTTTGTAGGTTATGTATTTTATCACACGCACACCTTACTGCGTAAATCAATAAAAAAACGATTTGCAAAAGCAGTATCAAAATCAAAAAACAAAGCAACAATTGCCGCCTATAATGGTTGGGCAATACATTGCAATTCAAAACATTTATTAAAGAAAATATTACCAAATGAATCAATTTAATAGCTTTGGAATAAAGCCCAAATTATCAACTTTCACAGGCGATAAAATTAAAATAGAAAGAATATTAAACACAGAAATCAAGGTAATTGATTATAAAATTGAAGAATCAAAAGTAAAAAAGGACACTAAACTTTTAACCATGCAAATTGAAAAATCGGGCGTTAAACATATAGTTTTTACAGGCTCAACAATTTTAATGCAAATGATTCAAGAGGTAAAAAAAGAGGATTTTCCATTTACTACCAAGATTGTTAAAGAATTTGAACATTTAGAATTTACATAATTACGGAAATCCGTAAAAAACTAAAAAACCAACCTAATACATTTGCACTATGGATCAAGAACTAAAAGGCTTAATGCTTACCGAAAAGAAAGTTTCTTTTACTTATGGCCTAATTATCGGGCTTGCAATAGGAGTTATTGCTTTGATTATTTTATATTTGACTATTAACTAATTTATACACATCATGAAAACAAAAAAATGGCTTATAATTGGTGTTGTTGTAGTGGCACTATTATTATTCGGAATGTACAACGAATCAAAACAAAAAGCGGCTGAAAAATTAGAACCAAAAGAAGCTCCAAAGGTTTTAACCTATGAAGAGCAGTTTAATCAAAAGCACTTTAATAGCGTTTTTGGATTTTACAAACCGGTAAAAAAATATCTCAAGGAAAACTTGAACGACCCATCAAGCCTAGAAATAGAAAAAACATGGCTTGTTAATATGAACGCCGATAGTACATTTAATGTAAAAACACTTTACAGAGCAAAAAACGCTTATCACGCTACTGTAAAAGAATCTATCTACTGTAGAATAGATATGGAAGGCAACCTTTACGATGTTAAGGTGGAATAAGAAAAAATAGGAATGTTGGGAAAGGTTGCTAGTTGCCCGCATTAATTTGCTAGTCTTTTCCGTACGTAAACACGTCAGAGTATAGAAGCCAATACCAGATAAACTCACATTCTGAAAAACGGGTAACCCGCCAATGAGCGGGTTTTTTTATGCCTAAAAACTTGATTTGCAACATTAAATCGTACTACCTATATTTGCTACATGTCGTACAATAGTAATAACTATAACAAATGGGTGAATGAAGTCATCAAGCTGTATCGCAGTTTGAAAACCCCTGACATACCTGATACCGAAATAATTCGCCGTGAATTTCCACGTCACAATATTCATTTGTCTTATCGCCAATGGATGAATATAAAAGGACGTCCGCTCAAAAAAGAAGCTCCTACAAATCAACTTAATCTGTTTGCATAATTTGCCCGGTAAGGCTAAATGTGAACTCGGTTTCCTGTTCGGTTTCATCTTCCAAATACTCTTCAAAACTGGTTGTAAAATTAAGCTCTCGTATTCGAAGACCTATTTCATTTTTGTTTTTACCAAGTGCACTTGTGCGAACCAAAGGTGTAAAATAGTTCATTTGCCACTTTTGCAAATTAGCAATAAGCTTATTTTCTAATTTCAAATATTCTAAAGCCTTTTCCTTTACTGGGAGTGTTGCTAAGTTGTACGATTGACTTCCGGTATTAAACATTAATGTTAACTCAATGTTAGCGAGCCCTAATTGTGATCCGTTAGCAATTTCGCTATAAGATGTATTAGGAAAGTCAATCAATATTGCCGGAAATGATACTGAAGACCTAAAATTTTCGTCTCCCCACTGTCCTAAGTTCTGGTCAATGAATCGAACCTCAGGAACAGTGACTTTTAAATGTTCCTGCAGATCTAAAAAAAACTGTTTAAAAAAGCTCATGATGGTAATAATTTAGTTAAGTCATTGCTTACGGTTCTAATAACGGCTTTGTTCAACACAGGGCTATCATAGCTCGTGATTGGCATAAATTGCCGTTGTGGTATGTTTACACTTCTAATGTGGCTTTTTACCACGCTTTGTCCTGTTTTGGCTGTCACGGTTTGCATTCGCTCTTTTCCAGTTTTAGTTGGCTTTCCTGTGCCAACTCTTGTTTTTGTATATCGATTTCGTGTATGTTGTTTAACAGTAACATTTCCTTTAAATCCCTCGTTGTGTGCTTTTGCGTAAGCCATCCTATTAAAGATAATTGCCTGTCCGGGTTGCAAGTTGTATGAAGTTGCAGCCCTCAAAGCTCCACTGTCAACCAATACGGTTCCGCCTCTTTTATTTTTTTTCCATCGATTAAAGTTTCTGCCCTGATATCCCTGTGCTCTAAAATTGCCATCAATAAAACGCATGGCTGTGTTTGCCGCTTTTTTTGGAAATTCCATTTTGGCATATTGGTCAATCTCTTTTGCTTTCGTTTTTAATAAAACTTGAAATTGTTCGGGTGTCATATTAAAAAAGTTTATATATTTGCAACATCATGGAAATGAATCAATTTACATATCAAGGTGTTGATTTAAGAACGGCTAACGTTTTTGACTTAACTAGCGATGCAGAATATTTAAAAAAATTCTTATCGGTTGAGTTAGGTGTTGACGATAAAGACGCTTATTTAGAACTCTCGACTTCTGAGAGCCGTGTTTTTGATATGTTTGATTATGCCGAAACTTTTCAAAAGACTGAGCTAATCAACAAACTTAACGAGCTTTATAAAAACGAATTAGCATCATTTTTTAACGAGTAGTTTTTCATTACTTTTCAATAGACTTTCAAACGATTCCTTTGTCATACTTTTCGAATATCTTACCAAAGAATAAACTGTTGCTTCAGACAATCCAAATTTGTTGTTTTTAACCATGTAATCAGTTAACCCGGTCATTTGTTCAGTATACCTACCATTTATTAAATAATTTTTTACGCTTTCCAAGTGCTCCGCTCTGTCTAGTTCCATCCAGTCAATTAGCCTATCATAGTTTTTAACCATCCGGTTGTAACCAGTTGAAACCCTATTATTAACCAACTCAGAATTTTGTAATTTACCACCAAGTTTGTTCATAAATTGAGGAAGCGTTTTTCTACTTACATATTCGTTAGCCAACTCCATAGAAAGCGTTTGGTCTTTGGTCATTCTAAGATTGCCCGGCTTATTTGCATTGTGCCACAATTCATGATGTAATGTTGAAATTGCATCCTCTTGTTTGTAAGTGGTTGGATTATTTACTTTAATATTGTTTAAGCCATCTTTAACCAAGTCAAGTCTTTCCTTTGTTAGATAAACGGCACCATTCATATCTGTATATCCATTAGTATTCTTTTTTCTACCAACCGCAAGAAATTTAAACCCACGTGCAAAAAACTCAGGAAAAAGTACTGAAAACTTTCCTATAGTGTTGCTTACATCAAGCGTTGTTTTCAGTTCGCTTTCAATTAAAGCCGGCTTGGCAGTATCTTTCTTATTGGCTTTACTTGTGGTCTTAAAATATGGATGGCTATTATTAAAAATTTCTAATGTTATACCTACATTGTTATCAAATATTTTACCTTTCACCAAAGGATCAACCATCTTGTTTGCCCACTCCGAGTTATACTTTTTGCTAACTTGACTTTCTTTACCCGGAATGATAGTGCAACGGCATCCCCAATCCAATGGAGTGTATAAACGTTTCCAAATTGGATCTGTTTTTTTTGCGGTGAACTTATCAAACAGTTTGTGTTCTGGTCGCACTCGGTCATCGCCAACCGTTGAAAATTGCAAATATTCAGCGTCAAGCTCTTGCCACTTAACAGCCATCAATGAGGCTTGTTTCGTGAGATTGTATTCCGTTTTTAAATACGCATTATTAAACACTTCACCTTCATTGGCTACAATCTTTCTAAATGATGGAAAAGAAATGATTTCCTTTTTTTGATTCATCATTAAAGACCGGTAGTGTTCCATTTGCGTTGTTGTTTTGGCAGCGGCAAATTCAAACAAATTGACTCGTAAAGCTTGCTGAAGCTTAATCATTTGTTCCTCTTCAATTGTTGAAGCAAATTGCAACCCTGAACTCATGGCTTTGACTAATTGCTCCGCTGTTGCTTGATATAAATCAAAGTTGAAATTCTCGTCGGTTTCCAACAGTTGTTTTGTGATGGCATCATAAATGGCATCCCAATCAATACCTTTATCGGCTAAATCTTCAAGCTCATGATCGCCACAACAAATAGGATTGCTGTATAAGTCATTTAACCGCCCTACGATGGTAGGGCTTGGTCGAAAAAATCGGCAATCGTTTGAGCAACCCGGTCAACTAAATTTTTCTTTTTAGTTTCCGAAAGCTTTCCTTTTTTATCCGGGTTTTTTTCGAGTTTTTTTTGCTCCTGTTCCACTTCAAGTGCTTTGTTTTTTTTCTCTTCCATTTGAGCCTTTAACACTTCATAATTGTCAGGCTTTGGGATGCTGTATGTATCATACCAATAGTCATCACTTACAGGCACTTTTTCAGAAACAACTTTATCAATCTCTAATTTAATTTTAAGTTTATTAATGTCGATTTCATCTTCATAATAAAACTTACCATTAATATCAAAACCATAGCTTTTCAGGATGTTTAAAAACTTAGGAGAGTTCAACATATTAGCAACAAACTTCATGTCGCTTCGAGTGATTTCGTCCTGTTGATCTCCGTGCTCTTTTGATTGAGCATAGCCGGAGCTCTTGGAGCTCGATGTTGTTTCGGTATTACCTAAGATGGCGATTGACATTTCAGCGTTACAGGCCTCTTTAAATCGCTCCTGAAGCTGTCCGTCACCGTTTGAGGTTTTGCCGTCCAACATTTGAAACTCCGCTTGCTTCGGAATCATCATCGCTAACGATGAGCCGCTTTCATCTAAAATCTGTTTAAGCTCTGTTCGGGTTTTGGTGTCAAAAGCATCATAATAGATAATGCGGACCGGTTGCCCAAATATTTCAACATATTGAGCCCAATCGGCAAAGTTGCCACGTTTGAATATTGCATACATCGAACAGGCTAAAAGCTTCCCTAAATCCTTTTTATCGCCAATGACCCACACAAAAGGCAGTTCATCAATTTTAAAAGATTCATTTTCTACAGTGCTATATTGCGAGCGTGTAATAACGCCTTTTTCGGGCTTGATGTGTTTACGATCAATGTCCTCAAATTTGAAGTTTTCACCAACAATAAACTCAACACCGGAGATTCCCCACAATTTACTTTCAATGATTTTTTTAATTAAATCACGTCCGGGTTTGCTATCCATAAGCTCAGTTAAAGCTTCATTTTCTTTACCTGACTTATCAATGAATTTTAAATCTTTATTGAGAACAGAATCAATTCTCTTTTCAATAATTCCCTGTAGGTGTCCGTCAAGCGAAACAACGTCATGATATAAATCATAAAGTTGTACCCTGTTTGGATAATGAATTGCCTCAGCATGAACAATGGCAGATTTTAATTTGCCAATATCTTTCGACTCCCGATTAGGAGCAACTAATGTTATATCCTGTACTACAATTGTAGGCTCTTTTTTTTCTTCACTCATCGCTAAAAATGATTAGTTCTTTTTGTGTTACTGTTCCAACTTACCTGTGTATTTGCACTCTCGTCAACATCGGGAGTTGATGGGTCATCGGGTTTATATGGCCACTCAGGAACTAGGTAGCCCTCTTTGATTTGAGTTAGCCATCCCGGTTCGTCTTTAGTTCCAATCATAAGCTCCCAATCCTCCCGAAAAAGGTCTAGGCTTACAGCAGGATTGTTTTTTCTAACTAACCAGTATGAAGCAATGATTTTGACTGTTTTCTTTAGATTTTCATCAACTACCGTTGGACCAACAACCGGCACGACATTATCATCGCCAAAAAGAGCTTTTAAATCGAATTTAAACAAATAGGATTTACAAAAATCTTCCGCAGCTTTTATTTGCGTAATTACTTCATTTTGGTTTGACCGGGTAATTTCGTCTATGATTTCCTGATATAACTCAGAGGTTAATTCAGCTGGTTGTACTAACATAATTTACATTTTAAATTTGTTCGCTTTTCGCTTAAACATTTCGATGCCGTCCACACTTCGTGCAATGGCTTTATTTTCGATGACAACAACACCGCCCTCGATTGTATCAGGACCATCAATTTTTTTAGATTTCATGTTGAAGCTTTTGAACTGACTCATTAGCCTTTCCATGTGTGGGTTTTTCTCTTCGGTTTTATTGAATATCAATTGTCCAAGTCTGTTCTTTGGCTCAAGAGTTCCCTCAATTCTCACGTGTTTATCAGGTTTTGATCTGCCATCCGGTGTGATCGGTAAGGCGATGTCTTTTTGTTCACCTGTTTTAAAAATAAGTGGCAACAACACCTGTTCATAGAATGGATCCTGTAGCGTGTTATTTTCAATAAATATGTTAATTGGATCTACACCCGCACTTTTTAAATACAGATAGGCCTCAAACAGGTAATCTACAAATGCAGCGTTCGTCATTTGATTTAGCCATACTTTATAAATACCATACTTGATCCCTTTTTTACCAATTACAGCCACACACTTTCCGGAGGATGTTGTTCTGTCTTTATTACTCGGAGCAGGGTCGGCATACACAACCACATAATCACAATGGCGAAGCTGTGTCAATTGGTCAATGATTAACTCCTTGAAAATATCGCCATCGTCTTCGGGATTATTAAAGTATTCCTTTTCACCTGAAGCAGCAGAAATAATTGACAAAACACGATCAATTTGCTCTTCACTGTTTTTTTGTGGCCAAGTGCTTTTTCCGTGCTCATCACGAATATTTACAATGTCGTGTTTATTCGCCTTTTTTGCCATTTCAGTGATACAGCAATACTTTGCAATAATGTTTCCACACGCAATTAACAACAGCCCTGTGCTAATGGAACGAGTTGGAATTAAAGCCTGTTCTATCCACTTCACATTTTCTTTTACACGCTCTTCATTTCGGCATATTTCGTCGGTATCGATATCGTCAACTAAAATAACATCCGGGCGTTTGGCGTCGTTACGAGTTCCACGCGGTGACTGACCAACACCAATGGAACGAAAAGCCACGTTTTTACGTGTTTTAAATTCGGCGGCTTCCCATGAACCAATACGCTTTTGAACTCCGTAGTCATTAATTAAACGATTGTTGTGTTCAAGGTTGGCTTTGTAAGGTAAAAGCAAACGCTCCGCATTATCGGCAGAATTAGACACCAGTAAGATGTTGCTTTTTTTGCCGGTCATAACTAGGTATAGTACTTCCATCATGGTGCGACCTGATTTGGATAATTCTCTCGCCCATGAGCGTACTTCGTACCACTCATCATTCTTTAAAACGCGTCGCGTTGCTTTGATATGAAAGTCCGCAGGTTCACTGGTATAGTAATTAGGAAAATAGTACTTAAACCATTCCTCCGGATTGTCTTCTAAATGTTTTTTTCTTTTTAGCTTATCAGCTGAACTTTCAGTAAGGTCAATAGGTGTGGCATTGTCAAGGTTTTTGCAAAACTCCTGCCATTGTAATAAATAGTCCTTATCCGTAATTTTTTTAGCCATTTTTCATTCTGTCATTGATAAACTCGTCAATGTAATTTTTAAAGTTGATTGCATCGTTCAGATTGACATTCTGAATGAAAGTCAATATTTTTTTACCAACTTCTACATATTCGCCAAGACCAACCTCCGTTTCCAACTTTTGAATGTTAGAGGTGATTTTCGACATTGTGTCGGCTTCCTTAGATAGCGGAACAGGTGGAGTTCTTAAAGCAATCATATCGTTCATTGCTTCCAGTTGATTGTAAAAGTGAACTAACTGATTTTGACGAGTGGTTAATAAGCTTTTACGAAGCTTATCCCATCCGTCTAAATCTGCCCATTTACTGATTGTCTTTTCAGAAACTTTCACACGAAGAGCTATTTCCTTAAATGTTATACGATCATTAACGTATAACATTCTAGCAAACTCTCTTTCGCTGTCTTTTGATAAGCCCATTTTCACATTGATTTATACTGCAAAATTGAAGTGAAAACCCTTGTAAATAAAAAAGTCACGCAAGGATTGCACACTTATTTTCAGAGCCTTAGCAATCGATATAAGTTTGCATCAATAAATCAAGTGCACCCAAAATGGCTAACGTGAAAATCAAAAAAATAGATCGAGAATATTGCATCACAGATGGATCTGTGAATGTGTATGGATATCGATTGCTAACAGAAGGTTTAAAGCTCGATGAGTTTAAGAAAAACCCGATTGGTTTTCTAATGCACGATAGAGACAAAGGTATTGTACTACGTTGGGAGGACTTTAGAGTTGACGGCGACAAAGTTTATGCAAAACCGGTCATTAACCTTTCGCATCCGGAAGGACCAAAAACAGTTGATGACATTGAAAACGGCTTTTTGAACGCTGCAAGTGTTGGACGTATTGTTTGTCTTGATGCGAGCGATGATAAATCGCTACAGCTTGAAGGTCAAACCTCGCTTACAATTACAGAATGGTTTCCTCGTGAAATTTCACTCGTTGACATTCCGGGCAATATGAATGCACTGGCTAATCTTTATGATATGGATGACAATCCAATCGAGTTAGCTGATCTAACAGACAAAGTAAAATCTAAAAATCGAGATATGAGTAAAGTTTTAATCACAGCGGCCATGTTGGCGGCTTTAAACTTAGACGACAAAGCCAGCGAGTCTGACGTGTCTGTCAAGCTTCAAGATTTAGCTGATTTAGCCGCAAAGGTTCCATTATTGGAAAAAGACCTTTCAGACAAAACGGCTGAGTTGACTAAAAAAGAAAAGGAGCTCAAAGATTTACAGGCATCAACTGTAAAATCACAAGTGGCTGATTTAATTGCTAAGGGCAAAACCGACAAAAAGCTTACCAATGAGGTAGCTTCTAAATTGGAGCTGTCTTATGCTGATAATCCAGAGGGTTTAAAAGACCTTATCGATGCTATGCCTGCTCAGGTAAGTGTTGCGAAAGAAACTACAGAGGCAGACGCTAAAGACTTAGCAGCTTTTGAAGGTAAAAAGTGGGATGACTTGTACGCAAGTGGTCAACTTGAGACAGTAAGAACGAAGTTCCCTGACTTGTACGAAAAAATGAAAAAAGAAAAATTTCCTAATCAAGACTAAATTATGGCAGGTTTAAAAATTCCTCAAGAGTTTTGGGTATCCTATATCGTAGAAAAACTACGTAGAACAAACCCACACATCATGCTTTGTAATGATGAATCAAAATTTGTAAAAGGCGGAAGTGTGGTGTATATCCCACAAGCCGGAGCAAATCCAAGTGTAGTAAAAAATAGAGCTTTTGGAGCTGCCACAGCAGTTCAAAGAGGCGATACAGCTGTTGTTTATGCACTTGATGTATTTACTACAGATCCAACAGCGATTACCTATGCTGAGGCAATGGAAATCAGCTACGAGAAAACCGACAGCGTATTAGGTGACCATACCGACACCTTAGCAGAAACAATCGGTGACGAATTAACATACAGTTGGATTCGTGGTGTGAAGCCTGCCGTTGGTGGTGGAACTACAGTAGAGTTTATTCCTGCAAGCCGCAGAATTCCAACTTCGGGAGCTTCTGTAGCTGTGAATGGTGTTGACGGTCAAACAGGTGTGCGTAAGGCATGTACTTATGTAGAGTTTGATGTGATGCAAGCGACTTTTAACAAAGACAACGTGCCAAAGAATGACCGTTATGCAATGTTAGAAAGCTTCATGTTAAAAGAGTTCCAAAACTCTTTATCAGGAAACCAAATGGCAGCATTTCAGCAAACGGCTGACTTAGCAAACGGAATCGTTGGTAAATATGCCGGGTTCACCATTTTAGAAAGAAGTTCGGTATTGGCTGTACAGACAAACGGAACTTTCAGACTACCGGGTGAAGCTTTGGCTGCAACTGATAACCTTGCCTCTATCTTCTGGCAAAAGCAATCGGTAACGAAAGCTTTGGGAACAACTGAGTTGTTTCAAGATTTCGGCAACCCACTTTACTACGGAGATATTCACTCCGGATTAGTGAAAATGGGAGGTCGTTGCAAACGCGAAGACTGGAAAGGTATTGGTCTTATTGTTCAAGCGGCAGTATAAACTTAACCGAAGTATATGTAAACAAAAGCTGTCATTTCACGATGGCAGCTTTTTTAATAATTAGTCAAATGGAAGATTTTTTAAGCACAGTTCTTTATCCATCATTGTACGCCTTTTTAGGCATCTTAGCCACTAAGTTGTTTGATTGGATTAAACCAAAATTTCAAACCAAAATTGACAATGCCGATGCAAAAGCAAAGGAATTGGAAAACGAGGTAAAAGCATCAGAATTTTATCGAAACTTATTAGACGATGCCAAAGTACGATTAGATCAAGCCATTCATCAATTGGAAGAGCGTGACAAAAGAATACAGGAGCGTGATGCACGAATAAAAGAACGCGACGAAAAAATCGACTATCTAATTGAAGAGATTGAGACAATGACCAATGAGCTGAAAAAATACAAACAGTTAAACGGCAAAGTATAATGGTAACATCAGCACAATGTTTAAAAAAATATGGAGATCCAAATCTTTTGGCAACCCAATCAAAACACTTTGTCCTTTGGTTAGTTGACCAAGATATTCAAGATGCTTTCAAACACGTTCGTTTTTCACAGGTTGGAACAATTGGGTTTCCAAAGAAGATTTTCATCAACAAAGATTTTCAACCAATACTAGAACAGGCATTACGAAATGTAATCAATAGAGGTTTAGCCTCTGAATTAGAAACATGGGACGGTTGTTTTATCATTCGTCAAAAAAGAGGTTTGTTATCGCTCTCATTACACTCATGGGCACTTGCTGTCGATGTTAACGCATCAGAAAACCAATTGCATCAAAAACCAAAGCTTTCACCAGCATTTGTAAAATGTTTTACCGATGCGGGTTGTGATTGGGGTGGAACATGGGAAAGAAAGGACGGAATGCACTTCCAAATCAAAAAAATATAATATATGAAAGCAATTTTCAGACTGTTTTTTGTTGTTGTGTTGGTGGTGGTGGCAGTTGGTTGTAAATCAGCTGCTCCGCTTCCACCAGAAACAAAAACCGAAATCAAGGAAACCACGATCACGGAAACAATAAAAGACACTGTTTTCTTAACGGAAAAAGATAGCTCATTTTATAAAGCCTACATCGAATGTGTTAACGGTAAGCCGCAGCTTAAGGAAGCAGAACAAACACCCGGAAGAAAATTGAAAGCTCCGGATGTCAAATTAAACGGAAATGAGTTAAGTGTGGATTGCATAGCGGAAGCCGAAAAGCTGTTTGCCCAATGGAAAGAAGTTCACAAAGCCGATAAAGTATTTACCGAAGTAAGAACACCTTATCCGGTTGTTATCGAAAAGCCTTTCACGCAATTTCAGGTGGTGCAACTATGGTGTGGAAAAATCTTTCTACTCATCGTGTTGTTACTTATCATAAGGCAAGCAATAAAGTATTTCAAGTTCATTTAATAACTAATTAAAATCAATTTAAAATGTCAAAAAATAAAGATTTAGCTAAAGACTACTTTGATCGTCACCCATTGAGCAATGAGTGCCACATCACATCAGACGGACGTGTATTTCACAATTCGGGAGCGGCTCAAGGGTATGCAACCAACTTGAAAGACCGTGAAATAGAAAAATTCGAAAGAGATCAAAAAAAGCAAGATGACAACACTTCTGACGATGCTGTTATCACTCTTGTCGATTTTGACCCTGAAGTAACAACTTATGCTCAGGCAAAAGCCTTAGTAAAAGAATTAAAACTTGAAACTCCTTCACAAAGCAAGGACGATCTATTCAAGGCATTAACTGAAGAAAAAGCTAAAACGCAAGAGTAATGGGTCAGGGAACAGGAACACCCGCAGTAAACGTTAGCGTTTCCTCCGGAAATTTATTAAGAGAGGTCAAAAAGATTGACGGTGTTGCCGCATTCGTTATGACGTCCACTGTTCATATAGGATTAGTTAAGGAAGTTTTCAATTTGCAGGATGCAATTGCCAAAGGTTACACGCTTTTAGCTGCTCCACAAATTTACAGAGCTTTAGAACAATTCTATACTGAGTTAGGCGGTTCCCAAAAGGTTTATGTAATGGGTGTTGAGGATACTATGACATTAACTCAAATGGTAACATCAACTAACGAAAACGGAATTAAAAAGTTGTTGCAAGCCAAAAGAGATATTACACATGTTGCAATAGACAGGCTTCCGGCTGGTGCGTATGATCCGGGAGAGGAATTTTTGGACGTGGATGTTCCGGCAGCGGTTTTGGCTTCAAAACCACTTATTGAATACCAACGCACTATTAACAGACCTTTCCGCTTAATCATTGCCGCTAAGGTAAATGATTTGGATGCCGATTTATACGAACCAAATACAGCTTTGAACACTGGAGCGATGGTTGTTTTAGGTAACAATGCAGCCGGTACTTCTTATGCCGCTTTGGCAATTGCCAGAACAATGAAGTTCGGAGTTCATGTAAAAATTGGCGACGGATTAAACGGACCTCTTTCAGTTGCTGAAGCTTTCATAAAAGATAAGCCAATTGAAGAATTCTTTCCTGTGCAACTCGATGAGTTTGCCGATGCCGGGTTCTGTGTAGTTCATCAACGTGAAGGATCTGCCGGTTATTATTTTGGTCGTGACAACATGGCCGGAAATGATGACTTTAGAATTTTGGTTCACGGTTCATTGATTGACAAAGCTCAACGAATTGCAACGGCAATCAACACTCCATTTTTGGAGAGTTCTGTTAGAATGACTGCTGAAGGCAAAATAAACGAAGCTGATGCGAAGTATTTGGAGGAAACTACAAAGCAAGCAATCTTGGCTCAAATGTCCGGGCAGATCAGTGATGTGGATGTGATTATTTCAACAGATCAAAACTTGATTGAAACTCCTGTTTTGACTGAAACTGTCAAAATATTACCACTTGGCTACTTGACTTGGATTAAAATCGAAATGGGTTTAACCTCTAATTTATCTTAACCATGAATGTAAATGTTACATCTTCTGAATGTGCATGGGCACAATTTGAAGTAAAATTATTAGGACGTGTAATCAAAGGATTGCGTGGTTTCTCTTTGAAAAAAGAGAAAGATATTGAGGAAATCTTTGGAGCAGGAAATGAGCCACTTGATTTGAACGAAGGAAATAACAAATATTCCGGTTCTATTAAGCTTTTAGGTTTTGAGGTAGATGCCTTGAACAAAACCGCCAAAGATGCAAATTATGACGATTTAACCGAAGTTCCGCACGAAGCGGCGACAATGACTTTATCGTTCAAAAAAAGAGCCACAGATCCCCTTACAACTTACACCGTAAGAGGTGTTAAGTTCACGGAGTGGTCGGCAGAAATGGAACAGGGTGCAAAAAACCGTGAAACTACACTGCCATTCAAAGCAATGAGTATCTATTAATCTAAATCCCCTGAGCAATCAGGGGATAATATTAACTTTTTTATCAATACAACAATGTCAACAAAACAAACAATCAATGATGCTTTTTCTAAGAGAAAAGCTCAAGAGAAAAAAAAGGAAGAAACAATCACATCCATCACAGATGAGCTAAAAGAATTGTTTGTAAAAAGATTCGGCAAGGACAAAATTGCTGAAGCTGAAAAACAAGCCGGCGGAAGAAAACTGCTTTTTATTAAAGTAGATGAATCGCTTGCCATTTTAAGACCTCCAACGGCTGAGGATTTAGGTGACTATTTAATGGCAATTGCTGAAAATGGAATGGCAAAAGCCGGAGTTCAAATTGTAGATCAACTTTGGATTGATGGCGATGTTGAACTTATCAACGACGAGGACAAATGGTGTGCTGTGTTCTTAAAAATGAATGCTTTGCTGGAGGGCAAAAAAGGGGAGTTTTTTCGCGGCTAGTGAGCGTGGAAAAAACGACGTAAAAAAGAACAAAGCAGGCATTGAATTTTTAACGGTCTTTGGCACTATGCAATTTGGCTCAACGGCATTAAAAGAATGGGGCGACGAACTGTTTTACTACAGAACCGGGATAGCCTTAGAAATTTGGGACAAAAAAAACGGTAACACCTGATGAACAATCAAATTGAATTTGTTTTAAAACTTAAAAACCTGATGGGAGGTGAGCTCAATAAAATGGGCTCAACCTCTCAATCAACATTTGGTAGAATGTCTAAGCACATGGATCAAGTGAATGGTAAAAATAAGATTTTAAAAGATTCATTTGGAGAGCTTAATAAGCAAATTCAGAATGCCGAAAACACTATAAAGAATAGCACAATACCAAGTCGTATTGCGTTAGCTCGTCGAGAGCTTGCCGCACTTTACAGACAAAGTGCGAGAAGTCAAGGCGGTTCTATGGGTGGAAGCGGTGGCGTTTCGATGCCCGGCAAAGGAATGGGCATTCAAGGAATGGCGATTGGTTCCATGCTTGGTGGTATCTACACTCAAGCTTTAGGAATGATTACTTCAGGAGCTGGAGCAATTATTTCGGAAAGCTTTAAAAAGGAAACTGCTATAACCGGACTTAAGACATTTTTAGGTGAAGCCGGAGCAAACGAAGCTTACAAAAACATTCGTCAAGATGCTAACATCACACCGTTTGACACGGAAAGCTTATTGATGGTAAACCGTTCTTTAATTTCTGCAGGAGAGAATGCAGTTTTAGCACGTTCTACATCCTTAGACTTGGCAAATGCAATAGCAGCTGTTGGAGGTGGAAATGATGAGCTTGGTAGAATGGCAGCCAATATGCAACAGATTAAAACAGTTGGTAAAGCTACGGCAATGGATATCCGACAATTTGGAATGACCGGTATTAATATTTATGAAATGTTGGCCAAGTCAACAGGGAAAAATATAGAGCAGGTTAAAGAAATGGAGGTAACCTATGAGCAACTTCAGGCGGCGTTAGCTATGTCAAGAGCCAAAGGCGGAATGTATGAGGGTGCAATGGAAGCTCAAAGTAACACCAAAAGCGGAAAGTGGAACACAATGAAAGATAATTTCATGACAGCCGCTGCTGATGTGGGCGATGCTTTCTCACCAATTATAAACAAGCTTTTAGATATTGGGGTTCGTTTTGCAAATAGTATTTCACCGGCTTTACAAATGGTTCAACCATACATTACACTGTTTGCCGATGGTCTAGGTTCTATCATTGATTATGTCACGAACATCGGAACACAAACAGGAGGTTGGGCTGATTATTTAGCCATTGCACAGGAAACTGCAGGCGTGATTTGGGGTGTTTTAAAACAGGTTGGTATTGCCATTTGGAAAATTGTAGGATCTATCATTGAGTTTGTGATGAACTCACAAATTATCAAGGACATTTTTGCAGTAATTCAAGGAGTGTTACAACGTGTTTTCTTAATTATTGGTTGGATTGTAGACAAACTTTTGTGGGTGTGGGAAAATGTAGTTATGCCACTTCTTAAAGCAATTGATGACGTGTATAAATACATAAGAGGCTTTTTTGCTGAGGAAAAGAATGTAACTGTAAATGTAAAAGCTAAACCGGTTGGCGTGCCAAAAGGTTCGGCATCACCAAGTACAGTTTTTGCAACGAGCAAAATGTCAGCATCCAATCAGTCAGCAGGAAGGTCTGCGGGTGAGAGTGTAGTTGGTGGTGGTCCTAAAACGATAAACATTTCAGTTGCTAAGTTCTTTGACAACATTCAGTTTACAACCATGAGCGGCAATGAGAGTGCTCAAGAGCTTGAAAAAATTGTCATGGAAACATTGGCAAGAGTAATATATAACGGTTCAAAATTAGCATAATGTCACAAACATTTGATTTATACAAGTTATACCGGTCAACTTTTGGAAACACACCTTTTGGAATAAAGCCGGGTGATTCTAAAAGCGAAGACATCAAGTATGTTGTGGCAGAAAACAGCAGAGACTTAGCCAATTTTGACTATACCACAAAGCGAATCGCACTAAATAAGTTTTCGGCTATGGGTCGGGACATTTGGTTTCCGGTAACCTTTTGGAAAAATACGCAAAGTTCTATTGAAATTGAAGCCTGTACTGTTGGCGTTAATTTGATGAAAACGATTGTAAAAACGCCTGTTAGTGAACGCAAAGGAACAGTAAAAGAGCAGTTTAATATTGATGATTATCGCTTTACTATAAAAGGCTTTTTGATTGGAAAAGACAGAAAGTTTCCGGAGGATCAAATCAATGCTTTAAAGGAATTATTTGAAACTTCCGAACCGGTGTTTTTAAAAGGCGGTTATCCAGAATTGTTTTTGGAGGAAAATGCACAAGTTGTCATTACCACTTTAGACTTTCCGGAGGTGGAAGGGAAAAGCCACTACATCAGACCGTTTAATTTAGTTTGTGAGTCAGATTACATTCAAGATCTAATCATTGTATAATGTTTACGCTAAGTAGTGAAATCAGTATTGGTAATTTACGAAAAGTAAAGCCCGCAAAAGTAGACTGGAAAACGGATGTAAATAGTTATGTTGACACCTGTTCAATTGACTTGCCGCGAATTAAATATTTAGTGACTGATAAACTCTCAACGGAGGACAAATCAGAGCTAAACGCCCGGAAAGAATATTTAGTAAAAGAAGGTGATGCGGTGGATGTTCTTTTGGGTTATGATGGCAGAAACGATCGAAGATTTAAGGGTTTTGTTCGTCGAGTGGTGCAAGGCATCCCGGTGAAAGTAGAATGTGAAGGATATGCGTATTTGTTGTACGATGTTATTTTTAATAAAAGTTACAGCTCCACAACGGCTAAACAAATTGTAACCGATTTATGTCAAGGTTTAGACATCATTATTTCCACCGAAATACCAAACATTCCTTTGCAGAATGTCCGATTTAAAAACGCTACCGGAATACAGGTTTTGGACTGGCTAAAAGATGAGTGTAAGCTTGCGGTTTATTTCAATTTTAATGAGCTATATGTTGGAACTCTTTTTGGTAAATCACAGAAAACAGTAAAATTAAAATTAGGTTGGAACACTATTAAAGACGACAATTTTAAGCAGCGTGAGCTTGACAAAAATGTAAAGATCAACATTATTGAAAAGAACATAAAAGGTGAAGTAAAACGAACGCCGGCAGATGTTCAAAAGTACAGTAATGAAAAAGATGTAAAAGTGAAAGCTGGTATTCCCAGTGAGCTTTTAAAACAGATCGCCAACAGATTACAAACTAAATCAAATTACGGAGGTCATCAGGGCGACATAGAGTTGTTTTTAGAGCCTCATTTTAATAAAGGTTTTGTGGCTAACATTGATGGGTTTCGTTACTCGGAAAAGTCAGGGAACTATTTTGTTGAAGCGGTCAAAGGAAGCTTTGGCAGAAACGGCGGAAGACAAACAATTGAATTAACCTTTTTACAACAGCTATAATGCCAACAGCGGAAGAAATACGAGCAGGATTTAAAGAGATGGCAAAAAAAAACGGACCAGCCGTTTCAAACATCGCAAAAGTTAAATCGGTTAATACAAGTGAGGCAACCTGTGTTTTAATAGATGATGACGGTCAAGAGTATTTTAACGTTCGCCTTCGTCCTGTTGTGAGTGATAAAAAGAGTTTGATTATTATCCCGAAAGTTGGCAGCTATATTTTGGCTGTTCGTGTGGAAGATGACGACGACTGGATGATTATTGGTTATGATGAAATTGAAAAAGTAGGCTACTACATTGATAATGTAATTTTTGAGATTGATGCTGATGGCTTCAAGTTGCAAAAACAAAATGAAACGCTCAAAATATTAGTTAGTGATTTGATAGCCGCTATCAAAAACATGAGCTTTACTGTTACCACACCGGACACGTTAACCGGAACAACAACGGCATTGACAAACACGGTGGAATTTGAAGCCGTTGAAACGCGATTTAATGACTTTTTAAAATAGGTTTAAATGAGAGGATTATTGCTTAACGAAAACATGACTTTGAAAGTTGTAAACGGATCCTTAGCGATCGGCGAAACAACGTATCAAAACCAACAAATGTTATTGTTGGCCGAAAAGTCAGATTTTAAACAGTTACCAATGCGAGGCGTTGGAGCAAAGCGTTTCCTTGAATCTAATCAGCCGGATGAGTTGGCACGTGAAATCAGGTTCGAATTTATTGCTGATGGGTTGACAGTAAAAACAATTGAGATTCCAGAAACCGGAACTTTAAAAATTGATGCAAGTTATGATTAAGGTGTTAGGCAATCAAACGTTTTATGACATCAGCATCCAATATTTTGGAACTGCTGACTATGCATTTCTTATTGCCGTTGCCAACAAAAAAAGTATTAGTTCTACGCTTGCATCTGGTGATGAATTAGTGTTGCCAAACGTTCCGATTATACCTGAAGTAATTCAGTTTTACAAATCTCGAAACATTGTGCCTGCAACAGGTATAAAATTACAAGAGGATCAAGAACTAATCAAAGAAACCGGATTTGTACCGACTTTAGAGCGAAAGAATCAAAACGGATTAGTAAAAGTTAAGGCATTAAACCGTCAAACGTTTTACGACGTCAGCATTCAATATTATGGAACTGCTGACTATGCTTTTTCAATTGCATACGCAAATCAAAAAAGTATTAGCTCTACACTAAAATCGGGTGATGAGCTAGTACTTCCACAGAATGTAAAAGATGAAAAGGCTATCCAGTATTACGTTGCAAGAAATATTGTTCCGGCAACGGGATTAACATTACAAACGCCAATAGTAGTTTCACTAGATTATGAATTACCGGGAGAGTTCCCATTATCATTTTAAGTATGGCACGAAATAAATCAGAAATAAGAGAGGAAATTAAAAGCTCATTCATTGCTAATCCGGCTTTAATTGAACTGTATGATTTGACACCGGGTCAAACTTTTGAAGAGCAGTTTTCAATTGCCTCCGTTGAAAATATATGGCTTGAGCAATTTGTTGACATGATTTATAATCACGAGTTGATTGTTTCGGCCAATGCGGCAAACTCAAGACCTCAAAACTTGCCAAATTTTATCGCTACCGTTTACAACTTTCACGATGGTTTGCCTTTGGTTTGGATGGACGGACAGTTCACTTATGACCTTAGTGAGGTTGAGAACCCAGAGGAAAGAAAAATAGTAAATCGATGTGCTGTGTTAGAAAGTGAAGACGGTGAGCTTGTGGTTAAGGTTGCAAAAATTAACAGCGATGAACTTGAACCATTGGCAGAACCGGAAGCGGAAAGATTACTTTTCTATTTGAACCAAATGAAAGTACCTGGCGTTAGAATTCGGTTAATAAATGAACTAGCCGATTTATTAAAAGTGACTTTAAACGTCTATGTAGATCCGTTGCAAATTGATTTGAACACTGGTAGAAGATTAAATATTACTGAAGACATATTTCCTGTTAAGGCGGCCATTAAATCGTATTTAACAGAGTTAGAGTTTAACGGAGCTTTTGTAACTAACTTTTTTGAAAGAGCAATACAAAACGAACCCGGAATAAATTTGGCAGTTATAGAGCTATTACAGCACAAGTTTGCTGCTTTTGATTTTGCCGATTTTACGGCTTTTAAAGTTCCGCAATCGGGTTATTTTAAAATTAATGAAGAGAACTTAATCATAAATTATTTACCGTATGTTTTGGTCAACAATTGATATTGATAAGCTCTCAAAAGAGTTCTTGCCAACCTATTTTAGGGCAAAGCAAGCGGTGTGTCATAACGAGGCTTTTTTGTCTCCATTGCAAACAATAGCAGATCAAACGCTTTATAAAATGCAACACAACGGCACAAAGATTTATTTAGAGAAAATGCTGAATGAGTCGTATAGTGTTCCGGGATATGACAACCAAGACCACGAAGGAACTAAGCTCATCTATATTGATGATATTGCACAGGAAGACAAATTATATATCTGGCAAAATGAAGAGACAGACAGCTCCTTTTTGGAAGACGACGACGACCCCAACGAGGACGACGTTTTTTTGGTTGACGAGGAGAGCGGAGCCAGTTTCGCAAGTTGGACAATATTCATGCCGGACACCATTACCTTTCAAGAAATCACTTTGAGAGCTTTGGTTGATAGTTACCGGTACATTGGCAAAAAATATAACATTGAAATTTATACACCATGAATTTAATAGATTTTACTAAAAATGGAGGATATCGTTTTAAACAGTTTACCCTTCGAAAAATGCAAGAGGCTTACTTTCATGTCCTGAAAGCATTTATTTCTTTCTGTAATGTTCCTGACTCCGGCAGTTATATTATTTCCGGGATGCAAATCTCCGGTTCTAACATCACAGCAGGTTACTGCTACATCGACGGTGAGCTTTGCCGCTTTGAGCAAACCGCCGGAACATCGGCCACAAAAATTAAAAAGAATGTTGTCATCCAATCACTTGGCTTTAAGAACGGAAACAACGAGGACGTTTTCCGATTTGTTAACGCACAGGTTGACGCTGTTGACGGAGTGGCTTTGAGTGACTTTGTGCGAGTGTCAGCAGTGTTTGACCCTAATTATGTGCATACGGACAATAATTTCACGACTGCACTGTTAAATAAGCTTTTAGGAATTCAAGCTGGAGCGGAGGTAAATGTGCAAACTGACTGGGATGTAGTAAACCCATCATCAGACGCATTTTTAAAAAATAAGCCTAAAATTATAAACGTTTTGTTCCAAAGCACTTATATTCTTGGTGATGTTCTTAATGCAGATGTTACTATTCCTTTTGCCAGTGTGGGCACTTCTAACTATAGCGTTTATGTTTCATTTGAAACGCCACCACCTAATGCTGCTGGTTCAACTAATTATTTTTACACAATTCATTCTAAAACTGAAACCTCATTTAAAATTCATTTACGTGAGACCGGTAATGCGACTCAATCTTTGACTCTTAACTATTTAATTATAAAAAACGATTAATATGAGATTTTTTAAAGCTATTGCGGTTGATGTAAAACCGTTAATTCATTGGACTTGTGTTGCAAAAAACGCTACTGAACTTGATATGTTAGGATTGAGTGATGATCCTTTGGTTTTGCCGGAGGATCAAGTTCCTGCTTATATTTATAATGTTTGCCCATTAAAAATAGTTGAAGGTGAGTTGGTAAATAGAACACCTATGGAAATGTCGCTTTACGAAAGTGAGTTTTTGGAAAAGCAAAAAATAAACAATCAATCACAGATCTCGTCTAAGCTTGAGAATTCTTCTGATGCGTTTTTTACATTCTTAACTAAAGATTTTCCAATGAACCAAACCGCTAGACTTCACTATTTAGCGATACAAAATACAACCGGAAAAACAGAGTACAATGTTATGACTACAAACGGTATGACAGTAGAAATTACGGCGGCTAATAAAGCTGATTTTTTAGAAGCTTATCATGAAAAACTTTTGCAATTAACACAACCTGAAGAAATACTTTAAGATGACATTTATAAGCATTCAACAAAAACAAGATTCTGCCGAAAAATTGGCAGCGGTTCAGGGTAAACCAAGAGCAAATTATTTATTTGCTCCTGAGTTTAATTTGGTTGTGGCTGCTATAAATAGTTTACGTCATCTCATCAATTTGAACGCTGGTAACATTGATTACCTACTTTCAAATGCTAACAAAATTGAATTAGGCGAAATTGATGTTGATTTCGTGACTTATATTAATGAAAGTGAGGAAACAACTTTGGCGGCTCCTGTCTTTGTTACTTTTACAATTGATGGAATTTTTTATGTAAAAGCCTACACTGGCATTGATGGAACTTTTGGAACAATTGCTGGTTTATTTGTTGTTGAAGAGGACTTTTTACCAATATATCAAAGTGATGAACCTGATACAGAAATTCCAAGTTCTTTATTAGCTTTAATTATTTTAGGTTCAGACCCGTCAGCACCCGCAGTGGACAGAGTAAATTTTTATGCTTTAGCTAATACTTTGGCCGCTCAATTTCCGGATGGGCAAACAATTAAATTTTTAAAAAATCCTAGTTTAAACGGTGTTTTGCAAATGCCGTACTATACAGCTCGTGTTGAAACTCAGCGACCTGTTGCAACCATAACCGGAACTACTTCTTATACTCTTCAAGATACAGATACATCAAGATGTCTACGAGCATTTATGACATTTGATTTAGATTTCGTTATCCCTACTTCTATCGGCGGAAATCAGGTTTGGGAAATTGTGAACCAAAGTACTGGTATTGTCAGATTATTAACAGCGGGAACTTATAGCATAAACGGTTCACTTGATCCAATTGTTTTAGAGCGAAATGTCGTTTACAAAGTAAAACGTGTATCAACACTAGATTATATTTTAACTCCTAAGCCCGGAGGTGGAACAGTTCCAAGTGCAACTGACTTGATTGCAGGAATAATGAAACTTTATGCAGCCTATGGTGCGGGTCTTGATGGTGCAATTCGTCAAGATTTCTTTACCACAGAAATGGCTAAAAAAGCTGTTTTGGGCGATCAAAGAACGGTTGTGCCTGTTGCTGGTGAATATGTAAATGTTACCCTTGCAAACACTAATGGAGTTGTTGTTTCTTCAAATACTTTATACTATGTAGGATTGACATTTTTGCGGGATTGCGTGGTTGATTCTGTTCAAATTGTATCAGGGTCTTCTTCTGGAAATGGCGATTTAAAGTTTGGTGTGTATCACTCAGATTCAAATCAAAAGCCCGGAAATAAAAATGCAGAATGTACTATTTCTGTTGTAGGTGCGGGAACAACTCAGACAGGTGTTTTTTCCGTACCAGTATCAATAGCAAAAGGGCTACATTGGTTCACCTTTGCAAGAGGTACTAATGGAGATTTAGTTACTACGTACGGTGTTAACTCTCTAACATTAGGTAATTTTCTTGAAAACAGAGGTGGTGTTGGTGATAATTCTTCACGTAACGGCTCATATGGCGTTGGAAATAATCCAAATAATAATTTACCATCAACTGTTACAACACATATAAACGCCGGTATTGTCATGCCAAAATTCGCATTATTAATTTCAAGTGTATCATAATGAAAATACTATACAGATATGATTCTGAAGGCAACTTCATAAATAGTTATACTGAAAGATTCATTTTAGCTAATCCTGAATTAACAAAGGATTGGATTCTAAATGAAAATAAGCCAGTGTTTAGAGTACAAGTTCCTGAACAAGTGCCTTTGTGGTGTTTGCGGCAAATTTTAAAAGACATGGGCTTATTTGAACTCATTCTTACAGAGTTTGATAAACTTGAAGAGCCCACTAGAACTAGAGCACTTGATTTTTTAGAGTATGGAAATTTTGTTACTCGTAACTCTCAAACCGTACTTCTTTTAGGGCATTTGCTAAATAAATCGAAAGAAGAAATAGACCAAATATTTATCAACGCAAATAATATTGAATTATGAAAAACTTTTTAAAACATGACTTTCAAACGCCTTTTGAAGACATCAAGGCTAAATCCTACCACTTTCATTGGTTAGGCGGTAGAATCGTTTCAGTACTCTTTTTTGTGCTGTTTTTTTTCACTACAACTGCATGGCCAATTGGTCACTTAATTGGAATTGCATTAATCTTAAATCTTGCGTTTTGGTTTGCAAAAGAAATGCTTTGGGGTGCCCTTGAGTATATGACTCGTGATGGAAAACGACCGGGATTGAAAAAACTATCTAATTGGAAATTTTTGGGCATCACACCTTTTGCATGGTCAGAACCGGACTGGAAGGATTTGCGGTTTTCGGTTTATGGATCAATTCCGTTAACATCGTTTATTTACTATTTCACAAGAAGGAAATAGCATGTTAGCCGGGAGGCACTAACTAAAAAAAGTCCTCCAACAAATTAATAACTTCTCACGGTAATTTAATTTAGCACAATGCCAGCGTTGGAGAACAAAAGTCTTCTTATGCTGGCATTGTTGTTTTATAAATTATCGTGAGAGTGGCAAAGTTAATCATCAAAAATCATATTATCAATCAAAATGAACAAGTATCACAAAATTTTACAAAAGATCCTTACAACAGGAAAGCTACAAGAAAATAAAAAAGGAAACATAACTTACTTAATCAATGAAAAGTTAGAACTAAAGCCTGTTGACCTCCTTGAGCTATTTGAAGGGCATGGAATAGCACGAAAGAAGCTCAAAGATGAATTAACTTTATTTATGGCAGGCGAACGTCTCACAGAAGCTTATAGAGATTCCGGTATAACATGGTGGGATTATTGCGGACCTATTTTGGTAAATAGTTATCCAACATATTTTGAGCAACTCCCAAAGCTTATTGAGAAAATCAACAAAGAGAAACGAAACTCAAAGAATTATGTGTTATTCTTAGGCTCTAACAATACTGAGAGCAATCAACAACCATGTTTGAGTTTAATACAGTTTCAGGTTGTTAATCAAAAACTTGTCATTACAGCCTACCAAAGAAGCTCAGACGCATCTTTAGGGCTTCCAAGTGATATTTATCACCTTTACCTGATTAGTAAGCAAATAAAGCTTCAAATCAAGAGCATTACATTGTTTTTGGGTAATGTACATGTATATCAAAATAATATTGAACCGACTAAATTATTATTAAGAGGTGAGAGTGCATCTTTTACTCTGAATGTATAACTTTAAACCCTGTTTAAATAAACTTTAAACAGGGTTTAATTATAATGTTTCGCTAAGGAGTTGGTTTACTAAAAAAGGGAAATTTCGTTTTATATTTAGGGAAATTTTGATTTTGCGATTATAGCTCGGTCAAAATAAATCATAGCTCTAGCATCAAAATTTTCATATTCTGCTTCATCTTTACTGTCTTTCTCATAGATAAAAGTTCGATTGTAACTTTGTAATAAGGTGTCATTCTCTTTAAGTACTATAATATCATTGTTATAAAATTTATTTTTAATGTGTTTTTTTAGTTTAAACTGTGCTTTGCCTTCTTTGTTTGTGTAAACTGTTTCATCTTCATTTTTAATACTCGCACTTTCGATTGGTTTTCCTGTTTTTCTATCTAAAACATAAAATGAATTTTGTTTTTCATTACGATTTTCTACTATAAAAAAATTAGTAACTTTTATATTCTCATAAGCATAGGCAATTTTATTTTCAACAGTATCATTTAAAGTTTCCATAAAAACTAAATAATTTCCAACATCTATTTTCTCTAAAAGAATCTCGGTAGAATAATTAAAAAAATCACCTTTGGAAGGTAGTTTAATCGTATAACTTTTTACTGGCTGTATTTTATTTTTGTAATCAAAAATTAAAGAATCTCTTTTTTTTAGGTGATTTTTTTCACGGTTATAGTAAAGTGAATTGTCAAATAAATAATTATATTTTATAGGAAATCGATAATAACTAATTTTAATCGAATCAACATTTTTGAAACCTATGGATGCACGATTATTTTGATTGGGATATATAATTTTTTGTAAATTAATTGACAGCGATTTACTGAGGATTTGATTTTGAATAGTTTCTGCTTCTGCTAATGCATTTGGATTGTTTTTTTCGACCAATACAGTATCGATTAATGCCAACGCCTCTCTGTATTTATTTACACTATTATATTTTGAAGTTTGATGATAGTAGTTTTTAATACGTTCAACTCGTAAAGACTGTTTTAAAAAAGAATTTGAGGTTTTATTTTCTAATTGTTTAAGTTTAGAGTTGTAAATAGTAAAGTCACGATAAATTGAGTGAAAATATTTTAGTCGCTCAAAATAAGCAAAATTTGCTTTTTCGTTATTGTTGGAAAGATAATATCGTTCATTACTCTGCAAAATTTTAATAAGTTTTTGCAGATCTACATTTTCTGAATCAGATAATTTATAGTTTATGAAAATACTTGATTCTGCAAATAAATTTTCAAATAAATTATTTTCTGATTTTTTACTTTTTAAATTTTGAATATTAATCTTTGGTTTATAATAGATAATACTTTTCTCAACCAAAAAGTCATATAAATTATAATTTTTAGCATCTGTATTTGGAGATATTTCAATAACTTCTTTGAAGGTTTCAATTGAAGTAGCTCTTAGCGAATTTTCATTTTTTAATGAATTGTTCATTGCCTCTTCAATTTCTGAAGTAAAATCGGAAGTTGTCCACGTTAAAAAATCTGAACTTTTTTGAGTTGCCAAATCAGTCCTTTTGCTAATATCATAAGAGTAATAGTCGTAATAATTTTGTAAAATGGCCGCATAAATGTAGTTTAATAGTGCTTTTGAAATCGGTTCAGCTACCTTAATTTCATTTTGTAAATTTGAAATAATCGTTGATTGAGCTTTTTCATCAAAAACTTGTTCAAATTTTGACAAATAGAAAAAACATTTGACGATTTGAACTTCATCTTTTTTCTTTTTGGCTTTTTTATAAATTTCCTGTACTTCTTTTTGGGCAGATTGAATTTTTCCTTCTAATTCATGTTTGTAAACTTCCTTCCATTGATTGTCAAAATGTTGACCAAATGAAAAAGATAAAATAAAGAGGAAGTAAAGGGTTACTAATTTACGCATAAGTGTTTTTTATTTAATAGAGTATAAAATGGCTTATAAGGTTGGATTTGATGAAAATAATTATTTACTAAAATACTTAAAATTTCTACAACTAAATGGAAACGCAAAAACATTTCCTTACTTTTGAATACAAATAAAAACTATGTCAATTTTAAAACTGGTAATTTTTCTAATTTCATTTCAACTGATGGCCAATTCAGATTTTGAAAAAGCAGAGCAGCTATTCCAAAAGGAAAAATTTGCCGAAGCTAAAGTTTTGTTTGAAAATCACTTAAAATCAAATCCAAATCATACCAAAACTTTAGAATATTTAGGCGACATAGCTGGTAAAGAAAAAAATTGGGATGAAGCCATTGCTTATTATAAAAAAATAAAAATTCAATTTCCAAAAAATGCAGATTACCACTATAAATATGGTGGTGCAATGGGAATGAAAGCCAAAGATTCAAATAAATTTACTGCTTTGGGAATGATTGACGAAGTAGAAGAATGCTTTTTAACTGCCGCAAAATTAGATGCAAAGCATATTGATTCTCGATGGGCTTTGGTCATTTTATATATTGAATTACCCGCAATTGTAGGCGGAAGCGAAACAAAAGCCCAACAATATGCCAATGAATTGATGAATTTGTCAAAAGTTGATGGGTTTTTAGCCAAAGGTTACATTGACCAATATTTTAAAAGATATGCAAAGGCAGAAGCGAATTTAAAAAAAGCTCATGAAATTGGAAATTCAAAAAAAACATTTCAAAAGTTATACGATTTGTATAAAAACAAAATGAAGCAACCTCAAAAAGCAGAAGAATTAAAAAAGAAATTTGAAAAATAGTATTCCGTTGTCGGTTATCGGTTGTCAGTTATCAGTTAACCGACAACCGACAACAGACAACAGACAACGGACAACAGACAACAGACAACCGACAACGGACAACCGACAACAGACAACCGACAACAGAATATGAGAACCCACTTTATCGCCATCGGCGGAGCCGCCATGCACAATTTAGCACTTGCCTTGCATCACAAAGGTTATCACGTTACCGGAAGTGACGATGCTATTTTTGAACCTTCAAAATCACGTTTAGAAAAGTTCGGACTTTTGCCTAACGAAATGGGTTGGTTCCCTGAAAAAATCACATCAGATATTGAAGCAATTATCCTCGGAATGCACGCCAAAGCAGATAATCCTGAATTGTTGAAAGCAAAAGAATTGGGTTTGAAAATTTATTCGTATCCTGAATTTTTATACGAACAATCAAAAAATAAAACACGTGTTGTGATTGGTGGTTCGCACGGAAAAACGACAATTACCTCAATGATTTTACACGTAATGCATTATCACAACATTGAAGTCGATTATATGGTAGGTGCACAGTTGGAAGGTTTTGAAACGATGGTTCATCTCACCGAAAAAAATGATTTTATCGTTTTGGAAGGTGATGAATATTTGTCTTCTCCAATTGACAGAAGACCGAAATTTCATTTGTATCAACCTAATATTGCTTTGCTTTCCGGTATCGCTTGGGATCATATTAATGTGTTTCCGACATTTGAAAATTATGTAGAACAGTTCGAAATTTTTGTAAATCAAATTACAAAAGGCGGTATTTTGGTGTATAACGAAGAAGATGAAACGGTTAAAAAAGTAGCCGAAGAAACGACCAACACCATCCGAAGATTGCCTTATCAAACTCCGAATTATTCCGTTGAAAATGGAACTACTTATTTGGATACTCCTGAAGGACCAATGCCAATTGAAGTATTCGGTGCTCACAATTTGAACAATCTTGCGGGAGCCAAATGGATTTGCCAAAATATGGGTGTGGATGAAGCCGATTTTTATGAAGCCATTGCTAGTTTTAAAGGAGCTTCCAAACGTTTAGAAAAAATTGCCGAAGGAAAAGGAAAAGTGGCTTACAAAGATTTTGCTCATTCACCCAGTAAAGTTTCGGCTACGACAAAAGCCGTAAAAAATCAATATCCAGATAGAAAATTAGTGGCTTGTTTAGAATTGCACACGTATAGCAGTTTGAACGCCGAATTCCTAAAAGAATACGAAGGTGCTTTGGATGCTGCCGATGTTGCCGTTGTGTTCTATTCGCCAGACGCAGTAAAAATCAAACAATTGGAAGAAGTAACGTATGACCAAATTGCACAATCTTTCAAAAGAAATGATTTGATTATTTACACGAATCCAACTGAATTTAAAGATTTTTTATTTTCAACTAATTTGGATAATTCTGCTTTGTTGTTAATGAGTTCAGGAAATTATGGTGGATTGAATTTTGAGGAGGTGAAAGAATTAGTCAATTAGACAATTAGACAATTAGACAATGTGTCAATTAGTAATATATTAATTGACATATTGCCACATTGCCTCATTTTCAAATTGCCCCATTATCCACCATACCGAAAATGCCCCACAATCTTCCAACTAAACAAACAATCCTCCAACACCTGTCCGCTTCCTACATTATGAACAATTAAATTGCGTTTCCCATTAGCTGATTTTTTGTGTGTAACAATACCGATATGCGGAAGTTTGTCGCCAATCATCCAAGTTACTAAATCACCTGTTTTGTAATCGGAAGGATTTTTAGTTACGGTTAATTTTTCTCCTTTTCGTTCAAAAAACACTTCCAAATTTGGAACTCTACGGTGATCGATATTAGTGTCCGGTTTTTTTAATCCCCATTTTTTTAAATTTGGGTATTTAGAGAAATTCGCCTTCAAATCTTCATGAACTTCTTTCTGCAAATCGATTCCTAATTTCCGATAGGCTCTAATAATCACATCTGTACAAACTCCTTTGTCTTTCGCCACATCACCGTTTGGGTATTTAATACCAACATAAGACGGATCATAAGTCACTTTATCTTTTGTAAGTTCTAAGGCTGCATTGGACAATTTTAAAGAAAATGATTGCTGATTTATTGGTAAAAAAACAAACAAGAAAATGGATAGAAAGAGTTTCATACAAATTAAATTTAATTGATAACGAAATGCACTTTCAGTTTAGTACAAAAAAAATGCCTCTTTTTGTAAAGAAGCATTTTTTAGAAAAAATAGTTATAAAATTAATCTTTTAAGTATTCTTCAAACGATTTCAATGAAAATGGAATTTGAAGTTTTGCTGCTTGTTCAACTAATTTGTTTTTGTACTTCGATTTCAAACTTTCAAAACCACTTTTTGCGGTAGAATATTTATCCATCACATTTTCAATATTTGAAATCTGCGAAGGAGAAGGAGCATCAAATTGAGAAGCAACCGTGGCATAAATAGTACTTAATTTTTCTCGCAATTGTGGTTCGGCAGCTCCAACATACATATCACCCGTGGTTACCACCATTGTATTTTTTAAAGAATTAAATTCAGAATCAATTTTGCCGTTTGATTTTGCTGATTTGGCATCTTTTTCCATAATTTTCTTATTCAAAGCAATCATTTCGTCCAATTCATAAACCATATAAGCTAACTCTTCATTTTTATCAAATAGCATTTTTGTGGTTTCGACTTGTTTTTTTCTTTCCGCAGACGAAATAACGCTTTTCGGATCATTCACAACTTTAAATTCCTGCGTATAGGTTTCTTTCCCTTTCGTTAAAACGGCTTTGTATGTGCCTTCCGGAATTCTAGGTGCAGTAAATCCTCCATAACTCAACGTTTTGCCGGTCGCTACTTTTGGATTTCGGGTATTAAAACCCCACGTAATAATGTTAATTCCTTTTTGATTTCCAGCAGGAAGCGTAACTATTTTATTTCCGTTTAAGTCTTGAATTTCTAATTCCATCTTACCAAAAGTGTGACGCTTTTTCAAATAATAAACAATTTGAGCTGCCGTGTTTGGATTGGCTCCTACAAACTCTAATTCAGAAGCTATTCCTCCAAAGCTGGATTGTTCTTCGATGGCGAATGGTTTCATCTCAAAGAAATGAACATCTTTTTTCAAAATTTCAGGTGTAATTTGACGTAGCGGACTCACATCATCTAAAATAATGATTCCTCTTCCGTGCGTAGCCATCACTAAATCATTCGTTTTTGGATGCAAATCAAGGTAATGAACAGCCACTGCTGGCATATTATTTTCAAATTTCGACCAGTTTTTTCCACCATCAACGGTGATGTAAAGCCCTTTTTCGGTTCCTAAAAATAATAAGTTCGGATTTTTATAATCTTCTTGAATATTTCTTGCAAAACCATCAATGTCAGCGGTTACGATTGAAGTCCACGTTTTTCCAAAATCAGAAGTTTTATAAACATATGTTGCATAATCATTCTTTGAATGACCATCAAAAACGGCATAAGCAGTTCCTTCATTAAAAACGCTGGCTTCAATGTGATAACACCACGTGTTTTTTGGTAAATTTTTTAAATTCAGTGTTACATTTGTCCAATTTTTTCCACCATCTCTAGTAATTTGAACATTTCCATCATCGGTTCCGGCCCAAATTATTTCTTTATTTAGAGGAGATTCCGCAATGGCAAAAATGGTACAGTGATTTTCAGCACCCGAATTATCAACAGACAAACCGCCTGATTTTTCAGTGTTTGTTTTTGAAGGATCATTGGTTGTCAAATCGCCTGAAATCTTTCTCCAAGTTTGTCCCATATCATCCGATACATGCACAAATTGACTTCCGGCATAAATTCTGTCCGGATTATGAATTCCGGTTACAATCGGCGTGTTCCAATTAAAACGTAATTTGGGATCGCCTTTTACCGCAAGTGGTTGAATGGTTTTTAGTTCTTTGGTTTCTAAATTATATCGCCAAATATTTTCAGCACCTTGCATTTCACTGTATATAATTTTTTTGGTGGGATGTTTCAAAACGCGGAAACCATCACCATATCCTACAACGTGCCAGTCGCGAGCTTCAATACCACCATCGCTTTTGCTGGGACCATACCACGAACCATTATCTTGTAAACCACCATAAATATTGTAGGGTTCTTCATTATCCAAACTCAAATGATAATATTGCGAAAGTGGTAAATTCTTAACGATATCCATTGTGTTTCCGGAATCCCAACTTCTATATAAACCACCATCGGTTGCCACATAAATTCGATTACTGTCATTCAAATCAACGGTAATGTCGTGAATATCAGCGTGCATGTTTCCTAGCGGTTTGAATGTTTTTCCGCCATCACGACTTATCGAGCCTCTTAATCCACCTTTGTATAAAATATCAGGATTTCGTGGATCAATCGTAATTCTTGAAAAATAAAAAGGACGAACAACCAATTCGAAATCACTATTCAAATGTTTCCAAGTTGCTCCGGAATCATCCGAACGATATAAACCTTTGTCTTTGTCTTGTTCGGTTTCTAAAACAGCATATAAAGTCTGCGGTTTAGAAGGAGCAACGCCAATCGCAATTCTACCTAACTGACCTTTTGGAAAGCCATTGTGAATTTTATTCCACGTTTTTCCTCCATCAATAGTTTTGTATAATGCAGAATTGTTTCCTCCCGAATTAAACGACCAAGCCGTTCTTCTGAATTCCCAAAAACTGGCATACATAATGTCAGGATTTGATGGGTCGATAACCAAATCAGCACAACCGGTTGTTTGGTCAACATAAAAAGCTTTGTTCCACGTTTTTCCGCCATCGGTTGTTTTGTAAATTCCTCTTTCTTCGCTATCTCCCCAAAGTGCTCCTAAAACTCCTGCCCAAACTACATCGCTATTTCTTGGGTCAACAATGATTGAAGTAATGCGATCGGATTTTGGTAAACCCATATTATTCCAATTCAAACCACCATCGGTAGATTTATAAATACCATCGCCAATAGAAACACTGTTTCGTGGCCAAGGTTCACCTGTTCCCACCCAAATGGTATTGTCGGGATTGTTTGGGTCAATAGTTACACAACCAATGGATTGAATGTGTTTATCAAAAATAGGAGAGAAGGACGCACCTCCATCGGAACTTTTCCAAACTCCGCCACCTGCCGCACCGATGTAAATAATTTTGTTATTGGTGGGATGATTAGCAATATCCGAAATTCGTCCGCTCATAATAGCCGGACCAATTTGCCGAGCTCTAATATCACCAAAAAGTTCTTTTCCCTTCAAAATCACATCTTCTTGAGCCTGTGATTGAAAGGACGAAATCAAACCTACTGTTAGTAATAATTTGTAAATGTTTTTCATCTGTTCGTGTGATTAAAAAAAATCCCCGTACTAAAATTAATAAGGGGATTTTGTATGATTATGATTGATTTATTCTTTGAAAGTAAAAGCACTTGGATCAACTGTTGGATTGAAGGTTACTTTTTTAATTTTCATTGGTTGACCGCCTTGATTCATGGAGAAAGGGAAATACATTCCTTCCACTTCTTGATAATCGCTCATCGTTGAAACAGACATTTGACCTTTCATCGGACCTGATTTAATTTCAGATTCGGTTAGAATAGGAACATTATTTTCTGTATCAAAATAGTAAAATACTACGTTATCCACTTTTTGGCCATCAATTGTTTGTGGTTTTTTAGTAACTTTCACTTTATAACATTCTGTTCCTTCTTTTGTTTCTTTACCAAGGTATTCTGCAGTGTAACCTTTTGCTTTGTAGTCAATTAGCGGATCTGGATAATCTCCGGCTTCTAGTTTGATATTTTCAACCATTTCCGATTCCATCTTTTCAGCTTTCATCGTCATAAAATTGGTTGACCATGCAGTTGTTCCATCAAATGCCATTTGTGTAATTTCTTGTCCTTGAAAATTAATTTTCAAATACATTTTTCCACCTTTTAGCTGAACAAGTTCCACCGGAATTTCCATTCCTTGGTAGTTTACAATCATTTCCATTTTTGTGCCGTTCAAACTTTTAAATTTTTCGGCACCACCAATATTTTTAATATAGGTGTTAATTATTTCGTCGGCAGTTTGAGCTTGAGCTGAAAATCCACCTATTACAAAAAGCATAATTCCAAATGCGTTTCTTAATTTTTTCATAGTTTAAGTTTTAATTTTTAAAATAAGTCTTAAAATTAGTAATTATGTTACAAAAAAATCTTTATTTGCATTAATTATTTTTTAAAGCCATACAGAATGGAGCAAAACAACCCTTTTTCGATAAAATTTTGGGCAGAAGATGATAAGCCCAGAGAAAAATTAATGTTGAAAGGAAAATCGGCACTTAGTGATGCTGAATTATTAGCAATCATTATCGGTTCAGGTAGTAGAAATGAAAGTGCTGTTGATTTGAGTAAAAGGATTTTGGCTCACGTTCAAAATAATTTAAACGCCTTAGGAAAATTATCCCTAAAGCAACTAATGGAATTTAAAGGAATTGGCGAAGCAAAAGCAATTTCTATCATTGCAGCTGCGGAATTAGGAAGAAGAAGAAGAGAAGAAGAAGTTCCGGAATTAATAAAAATAAATTCAAGTCGAGTAATTTTTAATGTGATGCAACCCATCATTGGCGAATTACCACACGAAGAATTTTGGGTTTTGTATCTGAATAATGCGAATAAAATCATTCATAAAGCACAATTGAGTAAAGGTGGAATTACCGGAACCGTTGTGGATATTCGGTTGGTGCTAAAAATGGCTTTAGAATACAATGCATTATCAATTGTTTTGTCACACAATCATCCTTCTGGGAAATTAATCGCAAGTGATTCGGATATTGAGCTGACACAAAAAATAAAAATAGCAGTTAAACAATTAGATATGAATCTTATTGATCATGTTATCATAACTGAAAATGGATATTTCAGTTTTGCTGATCAAGGAATATTATAATTTAAAAAAGTAAAAGTGTCTGAGACCAGAAAAAATCAAGCCAAAGTACTTCGAATATTTAGAAAAGTGCATCGAACAACCGGAGCATTTTTGTTTGTTTTTTTCTTTATTGTTGCCATAACCGGATTTTTATTGGGAATAAAAAAGCATAGTGGCGGGATAATTTTACCCGAAACAAAAAAAGGAACATCAACAGAATTAAGAAATTTTCTCCCGTTGGATAGTCTGCAAAATAATGCAAATCGATTTATAACGTACTATTTGAAGGAATCGAAATCATATGAAATTGATAGAATAGATGTTCGTCCCGAAAAAGGAATGGTGAAGTTTACTTTCAAATCTAATTTTTATGAAGTGCAACTCGATGGATCAACCGGAAATTTACTTCATATTGATTTACGACGTTCCGATGTCATTGAGAAGATTCACGACGGTTCAATCATTGATTACTATTTAGGATTTGAATCGGGCGTTTTTAAATTGATTTATACCATCATTATGAGTCTGGCTTTAATGCTTTTTACAATAACCGGATTTTGGCTTTGGTACGGACCCAAAAGAATGCGAAAATCTTAGGCTAATTTTTAGAATTGATTAACAACTCATTTTTCAAATTATCATTATCTTTCCAATCTAATTAAAATGGAATGATTTATACAGAAAATTTAACTTTCTCATTTAACGAAACTACTAATTTTTCCTTCCCGAATATTACAAATAATGCATCAGAAGCATTGTTGATAACCGGAAATTCAGGAAAAGGGAAAACCACATTATTACATCTTTTAGGAGGATTATTGCGACCTAAATCAGGATCAATTTCCATACAAGACACCAACATTTCTTCTTTATCTGAAAAAGAATTAGATCGCTTTCGCGGAAAAAATATTGGATTAGTTTTGCAACAATCACATTTTGTAGCATCTTTAAATGTGCTCGAAAATGTGGTGTTAGCTTCATGGTTAGCCACCGGAAAAAAACCAACTGAGAAAGCAAAATCGCTTTTAAAACAATTAGATTTAGAAGATCAACTATATAAATTGCCTTCTAATTTGAGTGTCGGACAGCAACAACGCGTTTCCATTGCAAGAGCTTTGATTAATGAACCAAAACTGCTTTTAGCCGATGAACCAACTTCAAGTTTAGATGATGAAAACGCCTCAAAAGTAGCCGATTTATTAGCTCATTTATCCAAAGAATATAAAGCTTCGTTGATTATTGTGACACACGACCAACGATTAAAAGATAAATTTTCTAACCAATTAAACTTAAACTAAATGATAGCAAAATTAGCTTGGAAAAACCTTTGGTTTAAGCCTTTGAATACAGTGTTAAGTTTGGTTTTATTAATCGCTTCGGTAGCGATTATTTCGTTGTTGATTTTATTGCAAGAACAATTTGAAAAACAATTTTCGAGTAATATTGATGGTGTCGATTTGGTTTTGGGAGCACAAGGAAGTCCGTTGCAATTGATACTTTCTTCTGTCTATCACGTTGATGCTCCCACCGGAAATATTGATTACAAAGAAGCTGAGGTTTGGATGAAACATCCGTTTGTAGAAACCGCCATTCCGTTAGCTTTTGGTGATAATTATCGCGGATTTAAAATTGTAGGAACAACACCTGATTACATCAAAAAATACACAGCAACCATTTCTGAAGGCAAAGTATTTGAAAAGAATTTTGAAGTAGTAATTGGAAGTGAAATTGCAAAAAAACTCAACATCAAATTAGGAGATAAATTTTTTGGAACGCACGGCGATGCTGAAGAAGGCGATGTGCATGACGAATTTGCGTATGTTGTAGTCGGAATTGCCTCACCAACCGGAAAAGTGATCGATAATTTAATTTTATGTACGGTAGAAAGTGTTTGGGAAATGCATTCCGGACACGATCACGGTGGAGAAGCACATTCGGAAGATGAAAATCCGCCACACGGAGAGGAAGGTCATATTCACGTAGAAGGAGATGAGCACGACCACGAAGGACACGATCACGAAGAGACAGTAGTGAATCCAGCTCACGGAGAAGAAGGTCACGTACATGAAGAAGGCGATGAGCACAATCATGAAGAGTCAACACAAGAAAATCCCGCTCATGGCGAAGAAGGTCACGTGCACGAAGAAGGTGACGAACATGACCACGATGAAGCCAAAGAAATCACAGCTGTTTTAGTGAAATTTAAAAATAAAATGGGCATCATTTCTTGGCCAAGAATGATTGCTCAAAACACCAAAATGCAAGCGGCACTTCCGGCCATTGAGATAAACCGATTATTTTCGCTATTTGGAATTGGTTTGCAAGCCTTACAATACTTGGCCTACGGAATTATGTTGATTTCAGGAATAAGCATCTTCATCGCTTTGTATAATCGATTGAAAGAACGAAAATATGAGTTTGCGTTGTTGAGAGTTTCCGGTGCATCGCGAATCCAAATGTTAGGTTTAGTATTGTTTGAAAGTTTATTACTTTGTGTGGTAGGCTTTATCTTTGGTACGCTTTTTGGAAGATTAGCATTAGTTATGATTTCAAGTACCACTGACGAACAATTCAAAATGGCGTTTGATCCAATGACAATAATTTGGGAAAAAGAAGGAATTTTATTTTTGGTCACTATCTTTGTCGGAATAGTGGCAGCCGTTATTCCTGCGGTGAAAGCGTATCGATTAAATATTTCAAAAACATTAGCAAATGCGTAAAATTTATATAGTTTTTATTCTATTATTCGGAGTTATAATTGTGTTAGATTCTTCATTAGAAGTAAAATATCCCTTTTCTAACAACAAATCATCCGATGAAATCTCGGTTCAAAAAGCAGGATTCATTTCTTCTTTTGATACGAAAGTTGATTTGGCAGAAGCGGATTTATTTACTCAAGTGAAACCCGACACCTTATCTTGGAAATTGTTGGGAGTGATTAAATACATCAAAAAACCGGACAAAGATTATCCAGACGGAGTGATGTTTCCTATCATCAATTCAGATTTAAAAGCAAAAAGTAAAAAGAAAATCGTGATGAGTGGTTTTATCATTCCAATTGATAATGTGTCGTATGCATTAAGTAAAAATGTTTTTGCTTCGTGTTTTTTCTGTGGTCAAGCCGGTCCGGAAACCATTATGGGAATCAAGTTCAAAGGCCCAACGCCAAAACTTAAAACAGATCAATACGTAACGATGGAAGGAACTTTTCGTTATAACGACAATGATGTGAACGATTGGATTTACCACATTGAAAATGCCGTGATTGTTAAAGGCGGAAAGAAATAGACACAGTTTTGTCATTCCGAAAGATGACGAAGTCGAAATAGGACACGAGCGTTAGCGAACTGGCGTAGCAATCTCCTACGAAGTAGGCAGTTTTACTTAATTATTTAACTTTCAACATCACCTTTTACCCATTACCTTTTACCAATTACCACAAGATGAAACCCTTCCAACATAAATCCGACATCTTTTTTGACTTAGATCATACCTTGTGGGATTTCGAAAAAAATTCAGCTTTAGCTTTTGAAACTATTTTTAAAAAGCATCAACTGGAATTGGATTTAAACGTTTTTTTGGAACACTACATTCCTACAAACCTTAAATTTTGGAAATTGTATAGGGAAGAAAAAATTTCACAAGAAGATCTTCGTTACCAACGATTGAAAGAAGTTTTTGATTTGATGAATGAAAATGTTGCGGATGATTTGATACACCTTCTTTCACAAGAATACATTGTTTATTTGCCACAGTTCAATCATTTATATGAAGGTGCGTTGGAGATTTTAGAGTATTTGCATCCAAAGTATAATCTGCATATTATAACAAATGGTTTTCAATCGGTTCAAGATGGAAAAATGAAAAATTCGAATCTTTTAAAGTATTTCAAAACCATTACCAACTCTGAAAGTGCCGGTGTGAAAAAACCAAATCCAATTATTTTTAACCACGCGATTCAATTAGCCAATGCTGAAAAAGAAAAATCAATTATGATTGGAGATAGTTGGGAAGCTGACATTGAAGGAGCAATTAACAGCGGAATTGATGCAATTTTCTTTAACGAATTTAATATTCCTGTCGAAAATAATTTTCCGCAAGTAAATCATTTATTACACTTAAAGAATTATCTTTAAACTTATTTATTTTTACGATGAAAAAATCACTTTTTATAATTTTATTGTTAAGTTCAATTCAGCTTTTTTCTCAAAATTTGAATGATTATCAATACGTAATTGTTCCTACTAAATTTAACGATTTTGATACTGAAAATCAGTATCGATTAAATACAATTGCAAAATTTAATTTAGAGAAAATGGGTTTCATTGCTTTTTATGAAAATTCTGAAATTCCAAAAGAAGTAACGAAAGAAAGATGCACTATTTTGACGGCAGATGTTGTTAAGGATAATAATTTACTATGGACAAGAGTATTTGTGACCTTTAAAGATTGTTACGGAAAAATAATTTACCAAAGTGAAGTTGGAAAAACTAAAGAAAAGGAATTTAAAAATGCCTATCCTAAGGCTTTAGACGATGCTTTTCAGTCATTATTCAAATTGAATTATAAGTACAATGGTACTAAAGTGATTACAACTGAACCAATTGCAGAAGTAACCTTGCCTAAATCAACTATTTCACCGGAAAAACCAAAAGCAAGTTTGCCTGCACCGGTTTCTGAAACAACAGATTATTCAAAATTGTTATTTGCTCAACCTACTTCAAATGGTTTTCAATTAGTTGATTCAACTCCAAAAGTGGTTTATAAATTATTCAAAACAGACAGTCCAACGATGTTCTTAGCTCAAAAAGGAAACCAAAACGGTGTTGTTACTTTAAAAGATGGTAGTTGGTTTTTTGAATACCAAGAAAATGAAAAAGTGGTTTCGGAGAAATTGGAGATTAAGTTTTAATAGCTTCCAATTCTTTTTTACTGTTACAAATTTTTGAATTTACTCTATTTGACATAATGTTTTTCATACATTACTCATACACTATCCATACTTGGGATAGGGGGATACGATTACGGTGACTCGTAGTTGCCCCGAGCTGATTTAGCTATACAGTTTGTCTCAGACTGGTTTGAGTTTAAAGTGGTAGATTAATACTTTTTATTGCTTATAAAAAGATTCTATTATTTTATCTCATTTTTAATTTCGCGGATGGCTAATGTGTTTGATTACTTTATTTTTTAATTTCATCATTTTTTTCTGAGTATTTATTTAATGCTCTTCCCAAAATAGCCTTGATACGATTGCGTAAGTTTTCAGGTTTTAGGATTTCAATTCCGTCGCCAAAGCCTAGGAGTAGCCTTTCCATTTCATAGTTTTCAATTAGAAAGAGGTTAACGATTATGCTTCCGTCTTCATTTTGTTGCAAGATGCGTTGCGAGTGGTGAAGTGGTTTTGTAATCACGTATGGTGCATTAATTCGGTCAATCCATAGTTGAATTACTCTCGGTTGCAAGCCTTCATTTACCGTAACTCCGATTACATTTTTATAGTATTTCTCAACATCAAAATGATAGTCTAAAAACGGCATTTGAAAGTCGTAATCAATCTTGATGATTCGGTCTAACGCCAAATTTGAAATGGGCTGATTTGGTCTTTTTTTTCCGACTACAAACCAGCGGTTATTGAATTCTTTTAAAATAAACGGATGAAAAGGAAATTGATTTTCGTCTCTGGATTTAAAGGACTTGTAGGTAATTACCAAGACTATTTTTTTTACAATGGCTTGATAAATTTCATCCAGAAAATGTAACCCTTTCAAGCTTTCGTTTTTGTCTAAATGAATGACCGGTTGTGTATGTGATTTTTCAGCATAGATTTTATCCTCCAATCGCTGAACGATATCCGAGACATCGTTAAAAAGTGAAAAATCTTTGAATTGTTTCAACATCGATACCGTTTCAGTTAACACATTAATATCCGTTTCGGTTAACGGAATATCGGTAATTGTGAAGCCTTCTTCTGCGTAATGGTAATATTTTTTATCATACACTTCAATCGGAGCATTATACCCCAATTTTTCACTTCGCATCATTTGAATATCTAGTTGAATAGTACGTTTGCTCACCGGATTTTCTTTTCCTTCATACTCATATAACGCATCGCTACACGCGTTTATCAAATCGTCTAACGTCCATTGACGATAGGTGTTTTGCAAACATTTATCGATGGTTTTGTAGCGGATGAGGGCGTTTTTGTTTTGAGACATTTTTTTGAGGTTCTGAGGTTAAAAGGTTAAAAGGTTAAAAGGTTAAAAGGTTAAAAGTTTAAGAGGTGCTGAGTTGCTGAGTTAGTGAGATGCTGAGCCGCTGAGAATTTTGATTTCGTGTTGGATATTTTGCTTGGCGGTTTGTTCGTATTTAGTTCTGAATTCCGGGGTTTGGTAGATGAAATCGTTTTCTAGGAAATGGTGTAATGCTTTTTTTCGTCCGGGTTTGTATAGGAAGTCGGGGTAGATTTTGTATTCTTTTCGAATTTGTTCACAATACTTTTTGTAGTCTTTCCAATCTTTTGAAAGTATTTTTAAATCAAAATCGATTAACCAATTGGTGTCCTCTGATTCGTTGTGTTGGTGCAGTTGTGTGGCACAAATCATTTCATACACTACATGTTTGTTTAGTGTTGCATTTAGAGGTAAAATTGATAAAGCATATTCTGCACTTTTTTGTTCGTTATCCTTTTTAGTGACTTTGTACACATAATCATGGTAGAATATTGTATACAGCACTTCATTTGGAAATTGCAGTTCTGATTTATACGTTTCATACAACGCAATCATTTCTTCCAAATGAACTAAGTTGTGATAATGTCTTGATTTTTTGGAATATACTTTTTCCAAATCTTTCCAATGCATTCCATTTTCAGTGATAGAAAAGCCAATCTTTTGAAGTAGTTCAGTATATGTTTTTTCTAAATCCATCCTTACTTATTCATTACTTTTTCCTTCCATTTCAAGGTTTCTCTTTCGGGGTTTTGCCACCAATGTTGACTCCATATCCGTTGGTAATCAAAACCGGCTTTTTTGAGAATTTTTTCTTTGTGAATGTCTTCTAAATAAGCCAATTCGCCCCTATATTCTTCTTTGCTTAAACATTCTACAGCTATGTTTTTTCCGTTGTTGGTTTTAATAAGCATATCTAAATTATATCCTCCAAACGGATGATTAATCAGAATTTCAGCATCAGTCATACCGTTTTTTAATTGTTTGTACACTTGTTCTTTGAACTTATTTTTTAAGTCATTTTCAGAAACAGTTTGTTTATTACTAAATTGATCTAAATCGTGTAAAATTTCTTTTCTTTTGTTTTCATTTTCATCGCTAACAGCTTTGCAATAGGCTAAATAAGCATAAAAAACAGCACGACGATTGTTGCTTCCTTCTTGCTTTAAAACCTCTTTGTAGTTACTGTAATTTTCAGTTGGAATGGAATTACATATATAAATTTTTTCTTTCGCTCTAGTCACAATCACATTCAGTAATTTATACCCTTTAGAATGGTTAATTGGGCCAAAACTTTGAATAAATTTTCCGTCTTTTTTTCTACCATAAGTAGTTGAAATAATGATAATATCCCGCTCATCACCTTGAATGTTTTCTAAGTTTTTAATAAACAATCCTGCCGCTTCTAATTGCATAATTTTTTCTCTGAAATCACTGTTTTCGTCCAAACTTTGTTTGTAAGCAATTTTTCGTTTGATGTAATTTCGTTGTGTTATATTAAATGTTGCAATTCCAACCGAAGGATATTTTCCGGCAGCATTTGGTTGAATTTCTTCTAAAATTTCTAAGATTTTATCCGCTTCTTCTTCGTTAATGTGTTCATGAAAAGTGCCGTTCACTTCAAAAAATTCAATTGGTTTTTGATTGTTTAAAGCGGGTAATGGTTTCAATCGAGCATCATAAAAAGCATGATTGGAAAAGTCAATCAAATACGGATGTCTGGAACGGTAATGAAAATCTAAATGGTTTTTATCAAATTTATATTCCAACGCAAAATCCAACAAAGATTCAATGTTTAATAAAGCATTTTTTTGAGTGATAATGGTTTCTTCCTCCAAATCATCTTCATCTTCAAACGAACCGTCAAACACTTTACTAAAGTAATTGGACGGCGGCATTTGGTGTTCATCACCGGCAATAATGATGTTTTTTCCTTTCAATAATGCCGGTAAATTGTCTTCTAATTTGAGCTGACTGGCTTCGTCAAACACCACATTATCAAAATAGAAATTTTTCCCTTGAAATAAATTGCAACACACATCGGGAGTTGTAAATAAAACCGGAAAAAAGGCAGTAAACAAATCGGTATCCATATTCACAATTTGTCGTAACGTAAGCCGATTAAATTTTACACTTTTACGTTTGTTATACAAATTTGCCACTGTAATTTCTTTGTTTACTTTTTCAAAATGAATAGCTGCTTTCAATTGTTCATTTTTCCAATAACTTTCGATAAAGTTTTTTTGCGTACCGGAAAAGTAAACCAATTTTTTTGCCATCGAATTGTAATGTTCTTCACTGAAATTCAGTGCGTTGTTCGAATTGTTTTTCAGCAAAAAATTCAAATAAGCAAACAAAAACGAGTCTTTCCAATACTTTACCGGATAAAGATGCGTAAGAATTTGTTTTTGAAAATTAGTTAACGATTGATGAAATGCATGCCAATTATATGTCACCAAAAACGGATTGTCCGGATGCATTTTATAGGTTTCGTGTTGACTTAAAACAGCATTTATTACTTCTTTACACTGCGGAAAAGTTGTTCCCAAATCCAATTGATGCAACCAATTATCATCCTGAAGCAATCGTTTTAGTTTTTTTGTTTTTAAAACAATTTGATCCAAATCGGCATTTTGATAATTGCGTTCAAAAAAGTTTAATAAGTCAGTTTGTTTAAAATCATTTTCCATTTTTTCGGAAAACGTTTGCTTCGCGAGTTCAATTTTTTCTTCATACTTTTTACATTCCACTAGATTTTGCCACAAATTAGCAGTGATTTCTATCGGATAAAAATTTTGATGCAAACTGATGGTTTTGATTTTCTTACCCAATTCCCGCAACGTTTCCTGATGTTGCAACACCGTTTTTTTGGACGAAGAAAACCATGAGGAAATTTTATAGAAAAAACCGTTAGTTTTTGTATGATTGAACTCATCGCTTTGTTCACTCAACGTGGCAGTTAGCACAAACATTTCGTTTCGGCTTTTTTGTAGTTCTTCCAGTTGAAGTGTAAATTCTTCTTTTCGTTTGGTATAATAAAAAGCTTCGTAATTTTTAATGATTTGATTAATTTCCTGCCAGTCTGTTTGATACTGTTGAAACGATTCGTTTAAACGAAGTTGACTTGTAAACAAATCGGTTTCGGTAATTTTAGTAGCATTGTAAAACAGTTTTTCGCTATACGGTTTAAATTTATCATACAGCGGTTGCCCTTGTTCAATCATGTCGGTGAGCCGAATCCATTCTTCCGAATCAAAGGCAAATGGCAAGGCTTGTAGGTTGATGTCTTCTTTTAACGTCAAACTATCCAACAATTGCCCAATGATTTCCGACCAGCTTTGATTATTAATAAGTTGTTCATTTAACTTGTGATGTACAGCATTAATTTCATTTTTAGATAAATGAATACTATCCAATTGTTCTTGCAAAACACTTTGTGGATACACTTGTGTGGCTTCTTTAAATTTGGTGTTGTCCACCACATTTCGAACTGCATCCACCACATTTTTCCGGTCGGAAACACTGTCTTTAATCATCACACAATACTTGTCTAACTTGTGGTTTTGCATAGCGGTTTGCAAGACTTCCAAAGCGGTCTGTTTTTCACAAACGACAATGGTTTTTTGCTTGTTTTCCAAAGCATTGATTAGCAAAGCCGTTAAAGTTTGACTTTTTCCTGTTCCGGGTGGACCTTGAATAACTATTTTGGAGTTTGATTTCAGCGATTCCAAAATGCCTTGTTGTGACGGGTCAGTTTCAATGGCTGTGATTGATTGAAATGCTTTTTCCGTTATTGCTTTTTCCTCGGCTTTAAAGTTCGCAATTAAATCGCCATAATCATTGATGATGTTTTGCTTTTGCACTTCAAACAACGAAAAGAGTCCGCATTTTTCAATAACTGCATCACCTTTTTTGGGTAAAAGTTTTTCGTAAGTCGCTTTGTTTTTAATGGGTAAAATGGCTTCATAATTATTCAAAATAAAATCAAGGTTTTGATCTACATGCAATTGCTGTAAAATCGATTGACAAATGGCTTGCAATTCCGGTTTGTCAATTTTGCCATCTTCCAACATTTCAGCCGGAATGGGTTCTAAAAAAACACCCGAATCGGTTTGCAAATGATTGATTAATACTTCATTTAAATAGATTGGATCTTCTTCGGTGCGGCTCACTTCCCACGTATTCATTTCCGGTGAAGGTTTGATTTTAACAGACCAAATCAAAATAGGAGCCACCGAAATTTGTCCGTCGTGCATATCTCGTCGAATCAACAGGGGAAAACCAAATCCTAACGAATTCAAACCTTTTTCGGACTGAATTACTTCATTTTGAAAAATCAGATTTTCTAATCCTGAAGCCAATTTTTGTAAATCAATCAACCGTTCGGCTTCTTCTTTACTCAGGTCGGTTGTTTTTTCTTTTATTTTCGGTTTGGGCTCAAAATCTTCATAGTCATTCAAATAAATACTGTCGTTTTTTGGTGGAGCTTCTTGAGCTTTTTGGGGTTTGTCATGAATGGAAAATTTGAAATTCACATTCCGCAATGTCAGCAAATCCAATATAAAATGTTCCGGTAAGCTTTTGTGAATGGTAGCCAAACGTGCCAAATCGAATTTATACCTCGAATTTCCGGGAATAGCATTCAAGTGAATGGTTCTGCGGTTTCCTACTTTTAATTTGGTTTGAAAGGCTTGAAAAATATCCGGTGTAAAATTCATCTTTAAAAAGCGATAAGTTAAGAGGTAAATATAGAATTTTTTGGTTTATTTAGAGAAAATATTTTACTACGCAAAATAATTGCGTACTACTTTTAAAATCTTTGTATCGTTGAAAGCAATCAACCAATAATAGTTTAATTTTTAAAACGAGAAACGATGAAATTCAATTTTTTAGCAAAACAGAAAAAAACGATTGTTAATTACGAAAATGCGTTGGCTTTTCCATTAACACCGGAATATGAATTGTATGCGGCTGTGGTAACAACAAGTTTGAGTACTTCCTTTTATGAAAAAGACACCACTCGTTTGGATAGAATTAAAAAGCTAGTTAAAAAATCAAATCCGGAATTTGTAGCAAAATTAGCGGTTTATGCTCGTAACACGATGCATTTGCGTTCTATACCTTTGGTTTTGGTGGTTGAATTGGCTAAAATTTATTCGGGTGATGCCTTGATAAGTAAAATGATTACCAACGTTATCCAACGTGCTGATGAAATAACCGAATTATTGGCTTACTACCAATTGGCAAATGAACGAAATGGCGTAAAAAAATTAAACCGTTTATCTAAGCAAGTTCAAAAAGGTTTAGCTCTTTCGTTTAATAAATTTGACGAATACCAATTCGCAAAATACAACCGTAGTGGCGTTGTAACGTTAAAAGATGCTTTGTTTTTGGTACACCCAAAAGCAAAAGACCAAGACCAGCAAGCCCTATTTGATAAAATCGTGAATGATTCGTTACAAATTCCCTACACTTGGGAAACCGAATTATCGCAATTGGGTCAGGTAAAGTATGCTAATGAGGCTGAAAAGCAAAGAGCATTTACCCAAAAATGGGAGGAATTAATTGATAGTAATAAGATAGGTTACATGGCTTTGATGCGAAACTTACGAAATATTTTAGAAGCTAATGTTTCGGGTTCACATATTGAAAAAGTAAGCCACTATTTAACTAATGAAAATGCGGTCATGCATTCAAAACAATTGCCTTTCCGATTTTTGGCTGCCTACCGTGAGTTGAAAGCAGTAAATTCGAAATACACTTCTTTGGTTTTAGATGCTTTGGAACGTGCGGTTATGATAAGTGCTTCTAATATTAAAGGTTTTGATATTCATACTTCGGTAGTTATAGCTTGTGATGTCTCGGGTTCGATGCAACAACCCATTTCACCGAAAAGCAAAATTTTATTGTATGACATTGGTTTAATGCTGGGTATGTTAATGCAAAGTCAGTGTAAAAATGTAGTTAGTGGTATGTTTGGTGATACTTGGAAAAAAATCAATATGCCAAAACGAAGCGTATTGAGTAATGTGAACGAGTATTACCGACGTGAAGGTGAAGTTGGTTATTCAACAAACGGTTATTTGGTCATAGAAGATTTGATTAGACAAAATGAACGGGTTGATAAAGTGATGTTGTTTACTGATGTTCAACTATGGAATAGTAATCAAACCAATCATTCTTTTGCTAACTCATGGAACCGCTATAAAGCAATAGCTCCCCAAGCAAAACTATATTTGTTTGACTTGGCAGGTTATGGTCAAGCACCAATTTCTATTGAAAAAAACGATGTTTATTTGATAGCCGGTTGGTCTGATAAAGTGTTTGATGTATTGCATGCGTTGGAAGATAAAAGCAGTGCAATACACTACATCAACAGAATTGAATTGTAAATAAATCTACTGCGTAAAATAATTACGCAGTAGTTATTGAAAATTTGCAAAAGAAAATAAGTTCATTGAAAAAACAAAACAAAACAAGTGTCGTAGATAAGTGTTACTTCGCTTTTAACGACGGTGTCGCGGGTTCGAGTCCCGTCTCTTCCACTAGTTAAAAATGAAAATGGGAGAGTAGCTCAGTGGTAGAGCACGTAATGTCACTTATTGCTTTTTACCTTGTTTTAAAAATAAAAAAGAATGTCGTAGATAAGCGTTACTTCGTCTCAATTTGGGGAGGAATAGCGAAGTTGTAAAACCAGCAAGGCTATCCAGTTCGACTCTGGCAATGACATGCCCCGTCTCGCTTATCGAATTTTACTTCTTTTTATAACACACAGAAAATGTCTTGCACAAGTGTTTTTTGTTCATTGAAATAAAAACCTTGTGAGAGATTGTTTTTTTAAAAAATTAAGATGCCGTTGACAAGTGTTCCTTCGTTGGCAGATTTAGTTAGGTTCGAATCCTAAATGTATCACTTATCAAACTGTTGCTCTTAGCACAAAGAGTGTCGTCAAGAATGGTTCCTTCGTCCAAATGAAAAACAAACCAATCTAAACTATTACCTCTTTTTTTAAATCAAAAGGCCTTGTAGCTTAAAAGGAAAAGCCTATGGCAAAATTGACTTACCATAGTGTTTACGGATATTCCGGTTAGACCTGTGCGGACTAATGGGTAGAGTTTACAGATGCACCGAAATTCTAACGATCAGTAGGGAAGCGTATTTACAGCCGTAATGCCTGAGAAGGATTGTGAGTTCGAATCTCACCAAGGTCACAAAGAAAATCACTACGCAAAATAATTGCGTACCATAAAACAACTATTTGTAACAGCAAACTAACCCGGCTGAAACAGCGGATTTCAGTCGGGTTCACAAAAGGATAGAAAACATGAACACACCCATCAACGGAAACGATTTATTAGCCTTAGGCTACGAGCAAGGAACTGTTTTAGGCATTGCTTTGCGAATTAATAAAAAGAGAAACGGCTATACTAAAGCAGAAATGTTATCGCATTATACCGCTGTTTTAGCCCAACCGGAAAACTATTTGGATGACAATGTCTTTGGCAAATTAGCCACCGCCATTATCGAAAAAAGCAATGAAAAGTCGGAAGATTTTATTCAGTTAAATCCGGAAACCAAATCGTATGTTGCTTACGGTTCCGACCATATTGAACAAGGTGCCATCAAACAAATGGAAATTGCCATGCAGTTGCCCGTTACCGTTGCCGGAGCGTTGATGCCAGATGCTCACCAAGGATATGGTTTGCCGATTGGCGGAGTTTTGGCCACCAACAATGCCATTATTCCGTATGGGGTGGGTGTGGATATTGGCTGCAGAATGGCGTTGTCTGTGTATGATATTGCAGCAGATTTCTATTTTGAAAACGAAGATAAATTCAAACGTGAACTAATTGCTCATACTAAATTTGGAGCCGGTCACGGTTTTCACGGTCAGTATAAAACCGATCATGCCGTGTTGGAAAGCAAAGACTTTGACACCAACCCGTTTATCAAAAACCTGAAAGACAAAGCGTGGTCGCAATTGGGTTCGTCGGGTGGTGGAAATCACTTTGTGGAATTCGGTATTTTAGAATTTGCTCAAGACGATGCGGTGCTAAACATCCCGAAAGGAACGTATGTGGCGTTGTTAACCCATTCCGGTTCCAGAGGTTTTGGAGCTACGATTGCGGGACATTATACCAAACTGGCCAAAGACGTTTGCAAGTTACCCGAAGTAGCCAAAAACTTAGCCTATTTGGATTTAAACTCGCAATTGGGACAAGAATATTGGTTGGCGATGAACTTAGCCGGTGATTATGCGTCGGCTTGTCACGAAGTGATTCACGACAAAATGGCCAACGCCTTGGGAGCAACCGTTTTGGCAAAAGTGGAAAACCACCACAATTTTGCTTGGAAAGAAGTTTGGAACGGCGAAGAAGTTATCGTGCACCGAAAAGGAGCTACACCAGCCGGAAAAGGCGTGATGGGAATTATTCCCGGCAGTATGACTGCACCCGGATTTTTGGTACGCGGAAAAGGCGAGGAGCAAGCGATTAATTCTGCCTCACACGGAGCGGGACGACAAATGAGCCGAACCCAAGCCGAAAAAACCATTACCAAAAACGCTATGCAAACCATCTTGAAAGACCACGGCGTTACCTTAATTGGAGCCGGACTAGACGAAGCCCCAATGGCCTACAAAGACATTCATCAAGTGATGGCTGCCCAACAGGAATTGGTGGATGTAGTGGCGAAATTTACACCGAAGTTGGTAAGGATGGCGGATGATGGGAGTAGGGAGGATTAGTTGAAGGTTGCGGGTTGCGGGTTTCAAGTTTCAGGTTTCAGGTTTCAGGTTTCTTGGTATTTGGTGAGAATGTTTTTCTTGCAAAGCAGTTTTTTTGAATGAACGTAACCTCAGAACCTTAGTACCTCAGCCCCTCAAAAAAAATGTTAATAAATCAACCGCAAAGTCAATATATTACATTGGTTTTGTGGTTGGTTTTTTGTTAAATTTATCTTTTTATTAAAAAATATCTTAAATTATTAAAACTTATGGACAAACTATCACTTTATGAAATTTTATCCTTCGTGATACCTGGATTTATTTTAATTAATGTTTTTGAATTTTATAATTCAGTCATTTTTAAAAATGGGGATTTATTAAGTAAAGGCAGTAATTTAGAAGAAAGTATTTTGCTTTTTTGTCTTTCTTTATTTTTGGGAGTTATTGTTCATATTGTTACTTTTCGATTTTTAAAAACCTCTCGATTGAAGTGGTATAAAAAGTTAATTTTTAAATCACCACAAGAGATTACTTCAGACAATGATTTTATTAAGAAGGTAATTCCTTTTTTGAATGAGGATTATTTGAAAACTCAACAGCATAATGAAAAAGTGCCTGAAAGTAATGAGGTAGCTAATTATCTATTTGATTTTGCTTACTTGTATCTTGAAGTGAATGATAAAATTACACCAGCCAAAAACTTTCAAAGTATGTATTTCTGGTTTAGAAATATGTTTACTATTGGTTTGTTCTTGATTCCTTTTTCATTTATAATATGCATTGTTACATTTTTCAATAAAATGGAAAATGATTTAATAATGAAATCGTTTTTTATGTTTTTGATTACTCTTACCATCACATTAATTTTGATACCAACCGCAAATTGGTTAAGGGAAAAATTGATGGAAAAAGTATTTTGGAGTTATTACGTGGAACGAGTTCATAATTTAGATTAATTAAAAATATTATAAGATGGAAATTTCTAACAATACACACGAAGCAAAAAAAATATATTACAATCATCAGGTAATTGATGATAAGCATTATTTTGGGGGATTTTTAAATTTGGCTCTAAATAATATTGAATTAATTGTTGAAGAATTTAGAACAAGACTACATTTACCCGCAGCTAAAAGTGAAATTGAAGTATTGAATAATTATTTTTCTAAAAGTAAATTGTCCTATACCGATTGGGAACGAGGAATTAAAATACTACAAGAATATTTACCAGTAATTGAATTCTTAGACTTACCGATAACTGACAAACAGTTTGAAGAAATTTCAATTGAAAATAAAGAAAAAGCAAAGCGAGATTACTTTCGTCAAAATTTTACACTTTTAATTAAATCTATAAATGATTTAAGAAACTTCTATACACATTATCATCATCCAAAATTAGTTTTTAATGAAAGCTTATTTACGTTTTTAGACACAACACTTTTAAAAGTGAGTATTGAGGTTAAAAAAAATAAAATGAAACAAGATAAAACTAAACAAACTTTAAAGAAAAGATTAAAAAGTGAGTTAGAAATATTAATTGAGTTAGAGAAAAAGTACCAAAAGGAAAAAGGTATTAAGACTTGGAACATTTCTGAAAATATTGAAGGAGCAATATATAATAATGCATTTTCAAATTTTATAATTAAAAATGAAGACGGTTCAATTATTCTTTCAGATTATAACAAATCAAAATTCATTAATAGAAATAATAATAGTTTTGAAACTATTATTGATTTATCAAATTCAGGATTAGTTTTTTTATTATCTATGTTTTTAAATAAAAAGGAGAATGAGCAATTAAAAGCAAATCTATCTGGCTTTAAGGGTAAGATTTATGGTGAATCTGATTTACATTTAATTGATAGAAGAAACAATAGTTTAAGGAATATGGCAACGCATTGGGTGTATTCATATTTGACTTTTAAAGGCTTAAAACAAAGAGTTAAAAATACTTTTGAAAAAGAAACCTTACTAATGCAAATGGTCGATGAGCTTAATAAAGTTCCTAATGAGATATATAACAATCTAATTAAAAATGAGCAAGATAAATTCATTGAAGATATAAATGAATACATACAAGATAATATTGAGAATAAAGGTAGTTTAGAGCAATCTACAGTTGTTCATCCTGTTATCAGGAAAAGGTATGAAGATAAATTCAATTATTTTACACTAAGATTTCTCGACGAATTTGCTAATTTTCCAACATTAAGATTTAAGGTTTATGTTGGTAACTATCTTCATGACAATAGAACAAAAATTATTCCTGGTGGTTTAATTGAAAGCGATAGAATGATTAAAGAAAAACTTAATGTATTTGAAAAACTTTCTACAGTAAGTAAAAATAAAAGCGAATTCTTTAAAGAGGATAAAAGTGATACTCAATGGGAGCTTTTCCCAAATCCGAGTTTTAGCTTTAATGGAAATAACATCCAAATTTATATTGATTTATTTAAATATGAAAATGCAAAAGAAATTCAAAAAGAGATTCTTGCTTTAAAAAATAAAATTGATAATGATAAAAAGAGGAGCAATAATAAACCCACCAAAACAGATATTCTCAAAGAAATATTTGGCAAAGATATTACTACTGGAAATGGAACAGCTGTGTTAAGTTTGAATGAATTACCATCACTTCTCTATGAATTATTGGTTAATAATAAAACAGGTGAAGAAATAGAAAATATAATAGTCGATAAAATTGTTTCCCATTACAACGAATTAAAGGAGTATAATGTTAGTAAAGAATTATCTAATAATTATATACCAAAAAAAATGAAGCGTAGTGAAAGTGAAACAATTTTGAATATTAATAAAATTAAAAATGATATTGTAAAGGAAATTGAATTAACAGTTGAAAAAATAAACGTAATTAATCTAAATACCAAAGAGTTTAATCGTAGAGATAAACTACTTAGAAGAAAACATATATTCTTTTCAAAGGAAATAGGAGTAGAAGCAACTTGGTTAGCTTATGACTTAAAACGATTTATGCCAAAAGAATCTAAAATAAATTGGAAAGGGAATTATCATAGTGAGTTGCAACGTTACATAGCATTTTATGAAAGAAATAAAAAGGATGCATTTGCACTTTTAAATGAATATTGGAATTTTGAAAAAGACACGTTTTTTGGCGAAGAACTTCAAATTGCCTTCTTAAAAAAAGATTTTGTTAGTTTTTATTCTACTTATTTGTCGCAAAGGAAAAAGGTTCTGGAGGTGTAAATCGTCAGCATAAAGTGGACTGATTTAATTCAAAACTAAGAGAGTGTTTTCAAAAATTATTAACTTTGAAAT